>DASUFY010000014.1:0-8576 GCA_036274315.1 Planctomycetota bacterium
ACGCCACGGGCCTACGACTACGGCCCCGAGCGCTGCTCGTGGCTGATCCACCAGCTGACCGACTGGATCGGCGACGACGGGTTCGTGGTGCGCCACTCGTGCGAGATTCGCCGTCACAACCCGGTCGGTGACATCCTGACCATCGAAGGGCGGGTAGTCGGCGTGCACGGCGACGACGCCGGCCGGCCCGAGGTCACGGTCGAGCAGCGTGCGCACAACCAGGACGGTGAGCTGTCGGCCGTGGGCACCGGGATCGTCCGACTCCCGTCACGAGACGCTGAGCGCCCACGAGGAGAGGAGCACCGTGACTGACCCGGCATCGCCCCGCATCCCGCCGATCACGCCGGCCGAGCGCGACGAGGACACCGATCAGCTCCTCGACATGGTCGGCGACTTCCGCAACAACAACATCTTCTTGACGCTCGTCCGCCACCCGCGCGCGTACAAGCGGTTGGTGCCGTGGGGCACGGTGATGCTGTTCGGCACGATCCCACCGCGCGACCGTGAGCTGTTGATCCTGCGAACCGCGCACCGATGCGGGTGCACGCGAGTCTGAAGGGAGGCCTGGCTCGCGTCGTCGGCCGCGCGCTCGCTGCCGATCGCGACCGCCGCTACGGTTCGGTCGGCGAGTTCACGCGTGCGCTGCGTCGCGAGATCGTCCGGCACCAACGACGGCGTTGGTGCGGACAACTGGCGCTCGCCGCCGCGGCGGCCGCGGCCGCCGGCTTCGGCGCGGCGTGCCTTGCTCTGGGCTGAGCCACGCGGGCGCGGGGCCGTTCGCCGCTGCGCGCATCGGTCAGCGCAGCGCTGCGGCAGCTTCTTCGCGCGCCACCTCGGCGATTCGCCGGCCGTCGGGCAAGGTCGCCGTGGCGAACGAGGTCTTCAGTTCGTCGAGCAGTCCGTTCGCCGTCTTGGCATGGGCGTCGCACTTCGTGCGATAGGTCTGATCCCTCGGATTCGCCGTCGCGAGTTCGCGGTAGCCGCAATAGAGGGTCGAGTGGATCTGCAGGCGCGAGCGCAGCGCCGCGGCGTGCAGCGAGCTGCCTTCCCTCGCGGTCGCAAAGTCAGGGCCGCGCAGGCGCGCGAACTCACGGTCGGCGTCGATGAGGAGGATCTGGGCGTCGACGTCATTGCGCGTCACCCGGGCCTTCTGCAGGGCGAGCCGTTGCCGGGACTCGCCGAGCCGATAGCTCGCCACGGCGATCATCTGCCGCGTCGTCGCATCGGCCGGCACGCGTGCGAGCGCGCCCTTCACGGAATGGAAGGCGGTGCGCGCCTGCTCGAACCGTCCGGAGTCGAGGTCGGCCGTGGCCTGGCGCAGTTCCCTCGCCTGCGGCAGCGCCAGGTCGAAATCGGCCGATGGGGGCGCCACCGGGGGTTGTCCGGCCGGTGGTTCGGGTGGTGGGAGCGGGGCCTCGGCCAGCGGTTGTCCAGCTGCCGCCGCGCGCGCCTCCTCGGGCTCGGGTTCGGGTTCGCGCGGCACCGGTTCGCCCGGCGCCGGTTGCAACTGGAACCCGCTGCGCCGCTTCTTCACGTCGTCGATCCGGGCCTGCAGATCCTGTCGCTCCGCCTCGAGGCGGGTCTTCGTTTCGAGTTCCTTCGCCGCTTCGGCATCGAGCTTGTCGATCTCGGCCTTCTTGTCGTCGATGCGTTGCCGCCAGTCGCGCACCTCGCGCCGCATGCCGACGATGCGCTCGTACTTCTTGATCTTGCGCTCCAGCTCCGCGATGTCGTCGCGCAGGTTCTTCACCGCACCGAGTCTGGTGGCGAGCGCCTTCTCGCTGGTCTTGATCGCCGCGTCGAGCTTCTTCTTGCCGGGGTCGCCGAGGTCATTGCGGAAGAAGTCGAGGGCGCCGTCGCGCACGGCTTGCACGACCGCCGCGACGCTCGAGCCGGGTGCGACGATGGCGAGGCCGAGGTGTTGCAGTCGTGCGTCGATCGCGGCGCGCTCGTCCGGGCTCGCATCCTTGTAGCGGTCTTCGAACCGTTCCCCCTTGGTCTGGCCACCGCTCGCCTCCAGCAGCAGCTGCGCGCTGAAGTCCCTTGGATTGGCCAGCAGCATCGTCTCCAGGCATGACGCCGCGCGGGCGAAGTCGCCCAACTGCATCGCGAGCTCGTAGTCCTGCTCGATCTCGGCGACCAGGGCGCGGCCCAGCGCGCCGCTCCCGAGCGGCGCTCCCTGGTCGAGCTTGCCAGCGCAGAGCTGGTCCACCAGCCGCTGCACGGTGCCGGGCTTGCCGGCAGGAATCGCCTTCGCTTCGCACAAGAACGCGCGCAGCGGCGCCTCGTCGAGCTCCTTCAGCCGCTGCGCCGCGGCCTTGCTCGCGCTGCAGTCGAGCGCATCCGTGCCCCACGCTTCGAACAGGCACAGCTCGACGCGCGCATCGGGCCCGCTGCGCTCGTGCACCAGCAGCAGCCACGGCAGCAGCGGTTCGAGCGAGTCGCCGTTGGCGCGAAACGCGGCCGCGAGGTCCAGCAGGTTGGCGACGCCGGTCGCGGGCAACTCGCGAGCGTGCCCGGCGGCGAAGGTCTCCATGCCGTCGTCGAGCGGTCCGATCGCGGCCAGCACGTCGTAGAGCGGCGCGTCGGTGCCGCCGTTCGGCACGAGTGTGCACTTCGTGCTCTTCGCCAGCAGCACTGCCTTGCGGAACGGCACGAACCAGTCCTCGTACTGGGCCGCGTGCTTCTGGTGGGCGAGCCAGGCCTGCAGCGGAACGCGCAGGCCCGGGCTCTGGGCGAACACCGGCGCGCACGCGGCACCGAGCAGGGCAGCCGGTAGGAGGTGATGGAGCATGTTCACTTGCCGGTGGGCAGCGGGAGCAGTGCGATGCGGAAGCCGATCTTCTTCTTCGCGGTGGCTTCTGGCCAGCCCTGTCGCAATTGGGCCGACGGTTGCTCGAGATCGGTGTAGGCGGCGCCGCGCGCGACCCTTTCGCCGCGACCGGTGGCGATCGGATCGCGGACCGTCGGTGGCCACGCCGCCGAGGCGATGTTGTCCGCACACCACTCGGCGACGTTGCCGTGCATGTTGCGCAGGCGGGCCGCGCCGGGCTTGCCCTCGTGCACGCGCACCAGTTCGTCGTTGCGCGCCGGCGGCGCACCGTCGTCGTTCGCGCGGCATGCACACTCCCACCAGACCTCGGGCGGCAGCCCGTACTCGTAACCCTTCGGCAGGCGCCCCGACGCGCGTTCGCGCAGCGTCAGTCGCCGGCAGAATTCGACGGCGGCGGACCACGGGATGTTCGCGACCGGCATGCCATCGTCGGCGGCCTCGTCCACTGCGGGCATCAGCACCCGCCACTGGCCGCGCGACACTTCGTTCTCGGCGATCCAGAAGGGGCGCGAGATCTGCACGAGCGAAGCGCCGATCCGGAACTCCGCCGGCCGGATCGGCTGCACGACGATGCCGATCGTCGTCGCGACCGCGCTGTCGGCGAGGTCGACGCCGACGCGCGCCGACTCGATCGAGGTGGTCTTGCCCGCGGCGTAGGCGACCTGCACGACGATCGGCCTGCCAGCCGCTGCGAGCTCGACATCGGCGGACCAGTGCGACGTGCCGCTGTGCACGGGTGCGGCGCAGCTCGCGTTCTCGTTGCCGATGCGGACTGCGTCGATCGGAACGGTACTCGCGACGGCGACCTCGACGGTCACCTTGCCCGACATGGGCACGCCGATCTCCGGCCTCTGCCACTCGATCGTCGGCGGGGCAACCTCGGTCGCCGGCTCGGGGGGCACCTCGTCCGCGGGCGCGGCGGCGGCCGCGGGCGACGGCGCGGCGCGCGGTGCTGGCGTCCCGGGCGGCGTTTCCGGAACCGCGGGCAATGGTTGCGGCGCCGGCGCCGGCATGGGGTCGTCGGTGGGCGGCGCGCTCGCGGTCGGCACCGCGGCCACGCCGTCGCGGCTGTCGCCGCCGCGCGTGAGCACGACGATGGCGACGATGGCGCCCGCGAGCACGAGCACGGCGAGCGGCAGGGCGGACCGTTTGGGCGCTGGACGCCGCCGCGCAGGCGCCGGCGTGTGTCGCTGCGACCGCGGCTGCGGCTGTGGTCGAGACAGCGGCTGCTGCTGGGCGGCGCCCTTGAGGCGCGCGTCGATGCGGCCGAGCACTTCCTGCGGCGGCAGCTCCGATGCGACGCCCACGGGGTCGTGATCCCGGTCGCTCAGCACCGCTTCGTCGTGCGGGCCCAGCGCCTGCAGTGCTGTGTGCAGTCTGCCCGCGTTCTCGAAGCGCTGGTCCGGATCGCGCTGCACGCAGCGTTCGTAGATGGCATGCAGCTCGGCGGGCAGATCGGGGCAGCGGGCGCGCAGCGTCGGGAACGGATTCTGTTGCACCCACTGCCGCAGCTGCGCCGTCGGCAGCCGCGGCACGCCATGCTCTCCGGTCAGCAGGAAGTACAGCGTCGCGCCGACCGCCCAGACGTCGGCCGCCGGGTGCACATCGCGCGAACCCCACTGCTCGGGCGCCATGTATTGCTGCGTGCCGAGCACGACCGTCTCGTCGCCGGATGCCGCGTCCTGTCTGGCCTCGAGGGCCGGGCGAACGAGGCCGAGATCGGCGATCTTGACGCGACCCGACCGCGCGATCAGCACGTTGCTCGGCTTCACGTCGCGGTGCACGAGCCCGTGGCCGTGCGCCTCGGCGAGGCCCGCGGCCGCGGCCGTGATCACGGTGATCGCTTCGCGCGCGGGCATACGCCCGAGCCGCCGCACCCGCTGCGTCGCCGACTCGCCGTCGACGAACTCCAGGACCAGGTAGTGCAGCCCGTGGCGCTCCTCGACGTCGTAGGCGCGCACGACGTGCTGATGCGTGATGCGCAGCGAGGCCTCGGCTTCGTGGCGGAAGCGCACCAGGTAGGCGCGGTCCGCGGCGAGCGCCGCCTTCAGCACCTTGACGGCGACGTGGATGCGGAACGTCATGTGCCAGCCGCTGTAGACGACTCCCATGCCGCCGCTGCCGACGCAGGCGAGCAGCACGGTCTTGCCGAGCACCTTGTAGCCTTCGATCGTCGGCACGTTCTGCAGCAGCGCGTCCTGCATCGGGGTCGGCGTGGTCATCGTGCGCAACAAAGGCTAACGCATGGCGCGTCGCATTCGATCGCGTTCGGCGCGGCGTGTCTCGCGGTCGCACACGTCGCCGACGGCAACGTGTCGTCAGGCGGGTGTTGCACGTGCCCCGCGACATGCTGGGCTTGGCATCCATGCGATGGGATCCGTCGTGACTGCCTAGACGTGGCTCACCCGGCCGAGGATGATGATGAAGCAAGAACTCGCCTGTTCCGTTCTCGAGATCATGGGCATCGCGACCGCACTCGTCGGGGCGATCTTGACGATCCAGACCATCATCGCTCTGATGGGACTCAACGGCACCATCCACGGCGCTCCACCCAGCGTGCAGTTCCATGCCACGGGGATGCTGGGGGAGATGGGGATGCTGGGGAGATGGGGATGCTGGGGGAGATGGGCGCCTGCGCGACCCTGGCGCACGCAGTCACGCTCGTCGTAGGAGTGGTACTCTTCTTCGCGAGTCCGGCCTTGGCGAGGCATGTCGCGGAGTAGCGTGCCGTCCAACGACGCGCAGGAGCTGCCGCTCGCGCAACCCGGCCGCCGATCCGTTCGACATGCCGGCCTTCGTTCTGCACCGGAGCACGGAATGTCCGAGGTCCCGGTCGGGCCCAGATCTCCGAAAGCCGGCGAGCCAGCGCGGACCCGCGTGTGCGTAGAGAAGGCTTCCTCGCCCGCCCGCCATGCAGCGCACGCCCCTTCATCTCCTCCTGGCCTGCTCGACGCTCTTCGCGGCCGCCCTGGCCCTGATGCAGGGAGCGGTGGGGCCGGGTGCGGTGTCCCTGCGAGCCGGCTCGCCCGGCGCCGGCTCAACCGTGCCAGCGCCCGCAGGAACCGCGCTGCCCGGAAGCGTGCAGGATGCGGCACCGGCCTGGTCGGCCGACGTCACCGCCGCGATCGAAGCGCAGCTGCGGCGCGACGGCATCCCGGGCCTGTCGTGCGCGATCGGCGTCGGCGACGCGCTCGCGTACCGCCGCGGCTTCGGCCTGGCCGACGTCGAGAACCAGGTGCCGGCCACGGCGGCCACCGTCTACCGGCTCGCTTCGATCAGCAAACCGATCACGGCGATCGCGGCCATGCAGCTGGCCGAGGCCGGCACGTTGGACCTGGACCGCGACGTGCACGAGATCGTGCCTGCGTGGCCCGAGAAGCAGTGGCCCGTGACGACGCGGCAGTTGCTCGCCCACCTGGGCGGCGTGCGCCACTACCGCGGCGAGGGCGAGAGCACGCACCACTACGAGAACCAGACGCAGGGCCTCGAGCGCTTCGCGCAGGACCCGCTGCTGCACGAGCCCGGCACGCGCTACCACTACAGCACGTACGGCTTCAGCCTCGTCGCGGCGGTGGTCGAGGCCGCGGCGCAGAAGCCGTTCGCGCAGGTCGTCGAGGAACGCATCGCCGGCCCGGGCGGGGCCGCGACGCTGCAGGACGACGACGTGCGGCGCATCATCCCGGGGCGGGCCCAGGGGTACGTGCGCGTCGACGGGGAGCTGCGCAACAGCGAGCTCATGGACGGCAGCTACAAGCTCGGTGGGGGCGGCCTGTGCTGTTCGGCCGAGGACCTCGTGCGCGTGATGCAGGCGCTGCGCGGTGGCAGGCTGCTCGGCGAGGCGACGCTCGCCGCGATGTGGACGCCGCAGAAGCAGCGCGACGGCAAGGTGCTCGACTACGCGCTCGGCTTCGGCATCGGCGAGCGCCGGGGCCGCCGCGTCATCTTGCACAGCGGCGCCCAGTCGCGCGTCAGCACGATGCTCTACCTGCTGCCCGACGAACCGGACGGCCCCCCGGTGACGATCGTGCTGCTGTGCAACCTCGAGCACGTGCGGCTGCTGCCGCTCGCGCAGAAGGTCGCGGACCTGGTCGTGGAGTCGGGCCAACGCTGAGTCCGGGCCGCGCGCCGCGGCGGTATGCTCGCCGGCCACGCCATGACTCGCAGACTCTGGTCCGTGCTCGGCAATCCGCAGAAGCTCGACGGCGGCGCCATGTTCGGCAACGCGCCGAAGGCGCTCTGGCAGCGCTGGGCGCCGGCCGACGACCAGAACCGCATCGAGCTCGCGTGCCGCTGCCTGCTGCTGCGCGACGGTGCGCGCACGGTGCTGTTCGAGGCCGGCATCGGGGCGTTCTTCGCACCGGACCTCCGGCGGCGCTTCGGTGTGCAGGAAGAACACCACGTGCTGCTCGCGAACCTGGAGCAGATCGGTGTCGAGCCCGCCGACGTCGACGTCGTCGTGCTGTCGCACCTGCACTTCGACCACGCCGGCGGCGTGCTCGCCGCGCACCGCGACGGTGCCGCGCGCGAACTCGTCTTCCCGCGCGCCCACTACGTCGTCGGCGAAGCCGCCTGGCAGCGGGCGCTGCACCCGCACGCGCGCGACCGCGCCAGCTTCGTGCCCGAACTGCAGCCGCTGCTCGAGGCCACGGGCCGGCTCGAACGCGTGACGGGGGCCCGCAGCGATCTGCTTGGCGACGGCGTCGTGTTCCATCGCAGCGACGGACACACGCCGGGCATGCTGCTCGCCGAACTGGCCGGCGCGCGCGGGCCGATGCTGTTCTGCGCCGACCTCGTGCCGGGTTTGCCGTGGGTGCGGCGCGCGATCACGATGGGCTACGACCGCTACCCCGAACTGCTCATCGACGAGAAGGCGGCGCTGCTGCGCGACCTGCAGGCGCGCGCGGGCCGGCTGTTCTTCACGCACGATCCGCAGGTGGCGGCGTGCAGCCTCGGCCTCGACGAACAGGGCCAGGTCGTAGCGGTGTGGCCCGAGGCCGCGCTGCGCGGTGACGCGGCGTAGCGGATCGTCCGATGGCAACGCCGGCCCGGGGTGCGCGCGGCGGGGCATGGCGGCCGCGTCCCGCCTCAGGAGACCGGACGGCCTAGGTGCGAACCGCTCAAAACAAGCGCTGCGACCCCGAACTCGACATCTATCGGGGATCGCAGGATGCTAGCCGGATTCGCCGCGCGACGCCAGGATTCGCCAGGATTCTACGGCAGTATTGACACGGGTGTCAGGATCCGGCGCCGTGCCGCACCACGACCGTGAGCGGTTCGCGATCGAGCGCGCGCACCAGTTCGTCGACCGCGAGTTCGAACGCGCCGGCGGCGGCCGCAGCGGCGTGCGGCCGGTCCTCGTTGGCCAGGCGCCGCAGGATCGCGCGCATGGCGACGTGGTACCCGAGCAGGTCGATCGCGTGGTGCAGCGGTTCGCGCCGGAACTCGAGCTTGACGCCCTCGGCGCCGACGTCGCGCCAGCGGGGGCGACGCGGGCGCTGCAGCATGGCCGTCACGATCCACCCCGCCGCGTCCTGCGCGGCTTGAGCCAGGCCGCCCGCTCGGGTTGGCCGGCCTGGCGGATCCGTTCCCGTTGTGCTTCCGTGACCGCCGGCGCCGCATGGTTCCGGTCGAACCACGCGCGCACGTCGGATGCCTTGACGAACCAGATCGCGCCAACGCGGACGAGCGGCGGAAAGGTGCCGACCTTCGATGCGGCGACGAGGCTGTGGGTTGCCTTGCCGAG
>DASUFY010000015.1:0-3479 GCA_036274315.1 Planctomycetota bacterium
CTGGCACCGCTTCTACTCGCACCAGCCCGACCTCAACTACGACAACCCGGCCGTCGCCAAGGCCGTGACCGAGGTCATGGACGTCTGGTTCGAGATGGGTGTCGACGGCATGCGGCTCGACGCGGTGCCGTACCTGTTCGAGCGCGAAGGCACCGACTGCGAGAACCTGCCCGAGACGCACGCCTTCCTCAAGAAGCTGCGCGGCCACGTCGACAGGAAGCACGAGAACCGCATGTTGCTCGGCGAGGCCAACCAGTGGCCCGAAGACGCCGCCGCCTACTTCGGCGATGGCGACGAGTGCCACATGAACTTCCACTTCCCGTTGATGCCGCGGCTGTTCATGGCGCTGCAGATGGAGGACAGCCAGCCGATCGTCGACATCATGGGGCAGACGCCGGCGATCCCCGCGAACGCGCAGTGGGCGCTGTTCCTGCGCAACCACGACGAGCTGACGCTCGAGATGGTCACCGACGAAGAACGCGACTACATGTATCGCGTCTATGCGCGGGATCGGCGCGCGCGCATCAACCTCGGCATCCGCCGCCGGCTCGCACCGCTGCTCGGCAACAACCGCCGCGCGATCGAGCTCATGAACTCGCTGCTGTTCTCGATGCCGGGCACGCCCGTCATCTACTACGGCGACGAGATCGGCATGGGCGACAACATCTATCTCGGCGACCGGAACGGCGTGCGCACGCCGATGCAGTGGAGCGCCGACCGCAACGCCGGGTTCTCGAAGGCCAATCCGCAGAGCCTCTACCTGCCGGTCGTCATCGATCCCGAGTACCACTACGAATCGGTCAACGTCGAGGCCCAGTCGAACAACCCCAACTCGCTGCTGTGGTGGATGCGGCGCATGATCGCCATGCGCAAGCGCCACCAGGCCTTCGGTCGCGGCGACCTGCGCTTCATCGCCTCGCACAACCGCAAGGTGCTGGCCTACGTGCGCACGCTCGGCGACGAGGCCATCCTCGTCGTCGCCAACCTGTCGCGCCACGTCGAACATGCGCGCCTCGTGCTGGCCGAGTTCGCGCAGCGTACGCCGGTCGAGATGTTCGGCGCCAATCGCCTGCCGGTCGTCGCGGCGGATCCGTACGAGCTGACGATGGCGCCACACGCGTGCTACTGGATCAGCCTGGAGCTGCCGGCGCGCGCGCTGCCGGCGACCGGTCTCGCGCGCCCGCTGCTGTTGACCAGGGGCCTCTGGCACGAGGTGCTGCACGAAGACCAGCGCGAGGACCTCGAGGCCTTGCTGCCCGGGCACCTGCGCCAGCGCCGCTGGTTCGGTGGCAAGTCGCGCACGGTGGATGCCGTGCACATCGACGACGTGCTGCGCGCGGGCTCGCGCAAGGTCGACTTCGTGCTGCTGCTGCTGCGCGTCGACTACGTCGAGGGCCAGAGCGACTCCTACATGCTGCCGCTGGCGTTCGCGAGCGGCGAGAAGGCCAAGGCCGTCGAAACGGCGGCGCCGTTCGGCGTCGTGGCGCGCCTCGCGTGTGGCGGGGCCGAACCGCAGGAGGGCATCCTGTACGACGCCGCGTCGGACGCCGCGTTCGGCGTCTGGATGCTCGACGCGATCCGGCGCGGCCGCCGCCTCCAGGGCGAGCGCGGTGAGGCCGTCGGTTGCCGCTCGCGTCGGTTCGCCGCGATCGCGGGTGACATCGACTACTCGGCGGCGCCGCACGTCAGCCAGGCCGAGCAGTCGAACACCTCGCTGATCTATGGCAGCCGGCTCGTGCTCAAGCTGTACCGGCGAGTCGGCGAAGGCATCAACCCCGACGTCGAGATCGGTCGCTTCCTGACCGAGACGTCGCGCTTCGAGCACACGCCCGGTGTGGCCGGCTGGATCGACTACGAGCAGGGTGATGGCACGTCGACCCTGGCCTTCCTGCAGGCTTTCGTCGAGAACAGCGGCGATGCGTGGAGCTACACGCTCGGCCAGCTCGGCCGTTTCCTCGAGGCCGCGGCGTCGCGCTACGCCGGAGTCACCGATCTGCCGATTCCCGCGGGTGGCATCGCCGCGCTCGCGGGGCGCGAGGTGCCGCCGCTCGTCGGTGAGTCGGTGGGCGCCTACCTCGACTCGGCGCGGCTCCTGGGTCGACGCACCGCGGAGATGCACGTGGCGCTGGCCGGGGACGGCGAGCACGCCGACTTCAAGCCCGAGGCCTTCACGCCGTTCTACCGGCGCTCGCTGTACCAGAGCCTGCGCAATCTGACCGGCGACGTCATCGACCGGTTGCGCGCGAATCTCGAGAAGGTGCCGGCCGCGGCGCGCGACGTCGCGGAGCACGTGGTGCGCAGCAAACGCACGCTGCTCGACTTCTTCCAGCGCGTGCTGGACAAGCGCCTGCGCACGCTGCGCACGCGCACACACGGGGACTATCACCTCGGCCAGGTGCTCTGTTCCGGCACCGACTTCGTCATCATCGACTTCGAGGGCGAGCCGGCCCGGCCGCTCGGTGAACGTCGGCTCAAGCGGTGCGCGCTGCGCGACGTCGCCGGCATGATGCGCTCGTTCCACTATGCCAGCCATTCGGCGCTCTCGACCTTCGTGACGCATCAGGCGCCGAACGAAGCCGAGGCGCTTCGGCTCGGCCAATGGGCGCACATGTGGTGGACCTGGGTGTCGGCCGAGTTCCTCGGCGAGTACCTGCGCACGGCCTCGCAGGCGCCGTTCCTCACCGAATGTGCGCCCGAGGAGGTCACGGCGCTGCTGGGTCTGTTCCGGCTCGAGAAAGCCATCTACGAGCTCGGCTACGAGCTCGACAACCGGCCCGACTGGGTGCACATCCCGCTCGCGGGCATCCAGCTCGCGTTGTCGGAGATCGGCTAGACGTGGCCGGCGAGATCCGCGCGTTGCACGCTCTCGCCGACCTGCTCGGTGTGCAGCGTTCGTACACCGACCTCGCGCGGCACCGGCAGCGGGCGTCGACCGAGGTGCTGCTCGCCGTGACGTCGGCGCTCGGTTGTGGCATCCAGGCCGTGCGTGAAGCACCCGAGGCGCTGCGCCGGCTGCGCGAAGAACGCAAGGCGCGCGTCGTCGAACCGGTCGTCGCGAGCTTCGGTCCACGCGCGTCGCGCGTGCCGCTGCAGTCGCCGGCATCGCCCGCCGCGCTGCGTGTGTTCGCACTCGGTGAGGGCGGGCCGCGCCTGCTGGCGCCGGTCGAAGTGCTTCTCCGAGGCCCGCGCTGCGAGCTCGTGCTGCCGAAGCTGTCGCTCGGCTACCACCGGCTGCGCATCGAGCTCGACGGCCGCACGCACGAGACGCTGCTCGTGCGCGCGCCGCTGCGGGCCCCGGCGCTCGCGGGCGGCGCCACCGGCATGTTCCTGCCGCTGCACGCGCTGCGCGAGGCGAACGACCTCGGCGTCGGCGACTTCGGCGGCCTCGCGGACCTCGCCGAGTGGTGCGGCAGTCAGGGTGGCAGCGTGATCTCGACGCTGCCGCTGTTGTCGACCAACCTCGACGAGCCGTTCGAGTA
>DASUFY010000016.1:0-2143 GCA_036274315.1 Planctomycetota bacterium
CCGACGCTGGCGCTGTTGCGCGGGTTGCCTTCGCCGGTGCCGACCCAGACGACGTCGGGTGTGCGCGGGTCGATGGCGATGGCGCCGATCGAGGTGACGTTCTGGTCGTCGAAGACGGGCGTGAAGCGCACGCCGCCGTCGATCGACTTCCAGACGGCGATGCCGGAGCTGTCCGTCATGCCGAGGAACGTGACCATCGCCGTCGTGTCGATGTACGCCGAGCAGCCGCCGCCGAGCGCGGTGGCCGCCGGGTAGAAGGACAGCGCCAACAGCGCCAGCCGGTTGGGCTGCGAAGCGAGCGTGAACCCGAAGCCCGGGTTCGGGGAGATCGGCCGCGAGGTCGTTCGCAGCGGCGGTTCATTGCTGCGGTAATGCAACTCCGACGCGCCCGCGGCGAGCGGCGCTCCGGACGCGTCGACGCCGGTGCCGAACAGGCCCGCGATCGACACGAGCGCCGTGCCCGGCGAGGTGATCTGCTGGGCCATGCCGGCGAGGTTGTGCACGAGCAGTCCGAACAGCCACTGACCCTGCGGCACGCGGAACGCGAGCACGTTGACACCCGCGACGAACCCGCTGCCGAGCACGAAGGGGGCGGGGCCGGTCCAACCCGAGGCCGGCACCGTGATGCCGGTCGGGGCGCCGTTGACCACGATCTCGGTGCCGGGGTTGCCGAGCCAGTTGCCGCTGATCGTGGCCGTCGACGGGTCGAACCCGGTCAGGTCGACGGTGAGCGTGAGCTCGTACGACATGGTGGGGTTCAGGTAGTTGACGCTACCGATCCACTGGGCGCCGGCCGGCGCGGGCAGCCACCACGCGGGCGGCTGCTGGACGATGAAGCCACCGTACATCCCATAGTGCTGCACGGGATCCGGCACGACGACCGGCGCCATCGTCACGACCGGCGCACACGACTGGCCGTAGCCCTGCACCGTTGCGCCCTGCGGCGCGTAGGCTGGCTGGATCGTCGCGAGTTCGCGCAGCGTCAGGCCGGATCGACGGGCCCACGCGGTGAGGCGCGCGTCCCGCATGTCCTCCAGCAGCGAGTACTGGAACCGCGCATTGACGTGCTCGGCGAGCTCGCGGCCGGCCGATGCGGCGATCAGGTATCCGACCGCGCACAGGCGGCCGTCGCGGTCGATGAAACACGGCCGGCGTTCGTGCAGGTGGTCGAAGTTGCGCGGGAAGACGCCGTTCTCGTGGTAGGTGTGCAGTCGTTCGATGTTCTCGCGCCGGGCCAGCTGCAGATCGGCGGGCCAATCGCGCACGTCGCGTTCGCGCAGCAGTTGCTCGACGAAGCGCAGGTGCGTCGTGATGCGCAGCGTCTCATCGGACCGCGCCGCGGCGCCGGCATCCCCGAACGCCTGCGCGAAGCTCGTGTCGCCGATGATCGCGTTGACCGGCTGCGCCGCGGGGTCCGGTGCGATGACTTGCGCTGGCAGCATCGCGAAGAAGGGGACGACCGCGAGTGCGGCCGAGGTCAGGCGATGGATCATGGCGCGAGGATACCTGACCTCGCCGTTCCTTTGGGTCCCGACCCGGCGGGCCCGCGCGGATCAGTAGTTCATCCGCACCGCGTTACTGCTCGTGAAGCTGCTGAACAGGGCGCCTTCGAGCACGGCATGCTGCACGAACAGGCTCTGGCCCGCGAACGTCGCGTTGCTCGTGATGCTGTGCGCGAAGTTGCCGCTGCCGTCGGTCAGCGCCGGCGCGAGCAGATCGAGGTTGGTGTAGAGCAGGCAGCCGGTGGCGCCGAACACCAACCCGAGGTCGAGCGGCGGCGTGATCTCGGTCAGGCCGAGCACGGCGAGGCCGAGCGCGTTCGCGGCGTGGTGGATCGACGTCGTCGTGATCGTGCCGCCGATCGAGCAGTCGCCCGTCGCGACCATCGTCGTCGGCCCACCGGGCCCGTTGCAGGCCGTGCCGAACGGGTTGACGCTGCAGCCGCCCACGTAGGCGAGGCCGGAGACCGACCCGGCCGGGCTCGTATTGGTCGCGATCACCGACGCGTTGCCGGCGAGGTCGACGCGCCAGATGTTGCCGCCGGTGCCACCGATCAGGAAGTTGCCGAGGTTGTCGAACTGCAGGGCGTTCGGCGAGGTGACCGTGCCGGGTGGCACGATGTCGGTGACGGTGCCGGCGCTGT
>DASUFY010000017.1:0-12665 GCA_036274315.1 Planctomycetota bacterium
CGTCGTCGCGATGTACCACAAGTCGAACGAATGGAACGAACGCGTCGGCCACCCGCTGCTCGCGCCGTTCCCGATGACGATCGGCAACGATCGGGTCACCGAGGAGGACGCGCCGGTGACGCTGCTGCAGCCGTCGCACCGGCTCATGCAGTATCCGCACGTGATCGAAGCGGCGGACTTCGCCGGCTGGGTCCAGGAGCGTGGGCTCAACTTCCCCAAGACGTGGGACCCGGCCTGGACGCCGATGCTCGAGATGAAGGACTCGGGCGACGAGAAGCCGCACCAGGGGGCGCTGCTGCACACGCAGTACGGGCGCGGCGATTTCGTGTACTGCTCGCTGGCGCTGTATCGCCAGCTGCGCGTCGGCAACGCTGGTGCGGCGCGGCTCTTGATCAACCTGCTCGCGAAGTGAGTGCGGGTGCGGGCGGCGCAACGCGTGGGAGTCAACCCGCAGCGGGCGTGTCGTGCACGCTGAGCAGCCCGTGCCGGCGCCAGCCGATCGTCAGCATCCAGGTGCGGGCTTCGGTGACCGGGCGCGGCATCGCTTCGATGCCATGCACGGTCACCGTCTCCCGGAACCCCTCGAACCAAGGCGCAGAGGTGAAGGTGTCGATCGCCTGCGGCACCGCGACTTCGCGCCCCTCGGCCGCGTGCTTCTTCCCGTTCGCGAGCACATACCTTATCGCGTTGCGCACCTCGCGCGGCGTCTTCAGGATGCGATCGTGGTAACGGTCCGCGAACACCTTGCCGCGGCGTTGCCAGAGCCTGTTCAGGGCCTTGGCGATGCGGATCGCGAGGCCTTGCAGGCCGCGCGCGAGCGCGCGGCGGTCGCTGGCTTCGACGAGGAAGTGCAGGTGGTCGTTGAGCACCGCGTAGTGGCAGAGACGGAAGGTGCCGCCGCTGGTTGCACCGGCGCAGCCGGTGCAACCAGCGGCGAACGCCGCGCGCAGCGCCGCGTATTCGCGCTTGCTGCGCAGGCGCGGCAGCCCCCGCAGCAACTTGACCGTCACGTGCACGGGGAACCTCGACGCGAGCGCCGCGCGCTCGCGGTGGTGCACCCCGGCCGTCTCGCCCTTGGGCCTGCGGCCGGCTCCGGCGCGGCGGCCGCCGTGCTGCCGCCGGGGCGGGAATGGCAGCATCGCCTCCTCAGGGGCGTCAGTTCGTCGCATCGCTCTTTGCGCGCCCATCTTGATAGAGCACTAATTAACCAAGGCGGTGTGTCGCGTCAAGGAGGTTCATGCGATTCGTCGGGCCCAGACCGGCAATCCGGATCACGAACCGTCACAGGCCGAACGACCGCTGCAACGTCGCCCGGCGCGGCCCGTGCCGGGCGAGCCAGCGCCGCCGCGCGAGACGTTCCGACCAGCACGATGGGTTGCCGCGCCGCATCGGATACGCTGCGCGCCCCGATGAACCCGCCGCCGCGCCGCCTCTGGCAACACCTCGCCGCGTGGCTGGTCGCCGCCGCCGTCGGCGCCGGCGTGCTGTGGCTGTCGGACCTGTTGCAGGCGCCGTCGCCGGTCGCCTTCGCGGGCCACGGCGAGCGCTTCCAGGAGATGACGGTCGACCCGCTGGCACTGCAGGGCAAGTTCCCGCAGCGTGTGCTCTGGCCGCTGCTCGCGCACTTGCTCGGCTTCGCGGGCGAACGCGCGCCGCTGTTCTCGCAGGTGTGCAACGGCTTGCTGCTCGCGACCGTGTTCTGGTTCTGCCGGCAGCGGGCCGCGGGCCTCGGCGACGCGCTGCTCGTCACGCTCTGCCTCGCGGCGACGGGCGCGGTGCAGATCTACAAGACGATGACCTGCTACTCGGACACGCTGAGCTTCGTGCTGCTGCTGCTCGCGTGGTACGCGCTGCCGCGCGGGTTGCTGTTCTGGTCGCTCGTGCTGCTGTCGGCGCTGAGCCACGAGATGGTGTTCTTCTTCGCGCCGTGGCTCGTCTACGAACGCTGCCGCGCGGGCGGCCGTTTCGGGCGCGAGGTCGCGGCGCTAGGCGCGACAGCCGCCGTCTACGCGGCGTGGCTCGCGATCGTGCGCGCACACGGCGCGGGGCAGCAGTACGGCATCGCCTACTACCTCGCCAACAACTTCTGGCTGCCGTGGGGTGTGCCGGGGCTGCTCGTGCTGCTGCTGCTGCTCGTGGTCGTCGAGTTCGGTCCGCTGCTGATCGCCGTCGTCTGGAGCTGGCGCACGGGCCAACTCGGCATGGGCCGGTGGGGGCCGTGGCTGTACGGCGCGGGCATGCTGCTGACGCTCGTGTTCGCGTACGACGTGATGCGCTTCTGCAACTTCGTCTTCCTGCCGCTCGTGCTCGGTTGCCTCGCGCTGCTGCGCGCGCCGCGCGGTCGCACCGTGCTCGCGGTGCTGCTCGTCGCCGCGGTCGCGAGCTACGCGTGCCTGCACGACACGCCGGGCGAGGTCGGCGGCTGGGCGTTCGCGCGCCTGCCGACGCACGAGATGCTCGTGCGCTCGCTCGAGCGCTACCCGGGGCGTCAGCCGCTCGACACGCCGGCGTCGGCGGCCTGGTTCCAGCTCGAACTGCTCGCGCGCACCTGGCGCGGCTTCGCGGCGCTGCTCGCCGCGGCGGCCGCGCTCGCCGCGTCCGGGTGGTGGCTCGCGCGACGGCTGCCCGGCGGCGGCGACGGCGACGATCGGGCCGCCGGTGCCGAACCGCGCCCGACGACGAGCGCCTCGCCGTAGCCGCGCCGAGCCTCGTCACTCGCGCGCCGCGACGTCCTGCCCGGACTGCGCGCGCGACAGCGCCCACTCGACGCCAGCGAGTCGCCAGTTGCCGCGCACGTTCTCCAGCAGTTCGACCGTGCAGCCGAGTTCGCACACGGGATGGCTGAGCCAGCCCTGGTCGTCGGTGCGCGCGTCGAGTCCGACTTCGCGCACGCGCACCCAGGCGTTGCGCAGCGGCGCTCCCGCGGCGAACAGGCGCCACCGTGCCGGCTCGGTGGGCAGCGTGAGGCGGAAGTCGCGCGAACCGGAGTGCACGCGCAGCAGCTCGTTGGCCTGCAGCGACAGCTTGCCGCCGCCTGCCGGCAGGTTCCGCGCCACGACGACGCGGTATCTGCCCGGCGTCAGGTTGGCCGTCGCGCCGTCGATGCCCGTGAACGCGACCCGGGCAGCCGAATGGCCGGTCAGGTCGTCGACGATGGTGAGCTGATCGCCGCTGTGCAGATCTTCCGAGTGCACGTGCACCGCGAGGACCGCCAGTCCCACGATGCTGCCGGCGAACTCCGCCTGGCGGCCGGCTTCGACGTCGACCACGCCGAGGTCGAAGCGCGGACACGGATCCGCCTCCGCGAGCGGCATCACGACGTGGTACCTGCCCGCGGGCAGGTCGCTCGCGACGAACACGCCGTTGCTCGCGCGCCGCGCGCCGACGCGGCCGCGACCCTCCGGCGCGAGCAGCACGCGGGCGTTGCCGAGCCCCTCCACGACGCCGTGGACGGACCCCGCACCCTGCATCGCGATGCGGATCACCGCGCCGTCGGCTTCGGTGAGGCGATGCGCGACGGCGACGTGGTCGCGGTGATGCAGCCGAACGTAGACCCCAGGCGCGGCCGCGAACGACAGCGAACACCGCCCGGCGGCGTCCGTCTCCGCGGTCGCCAACAGCAGCGCCTTGTTGGCGGTCATCGGGTTGCTCGTGGCCGGGTCGAAGGCCGGCGTCGCCTGTGCGTTGGGCGGGTTGGCCACCGACCCGGTGTAGATCGCCTCGGCGGCGACCCCCGCGATCGCCGCGCCGGCTTCGTCGACGACTTCGATGGTGCGCGGCACTTGCTGCGGCAGCTGCCAGTGGTGCACGACGCAGTCGTCCTCGACCCGGGCGGGCAGGGCCTGGATCTCGCTGAAGCGCGGCGGCGAACCCGATCCATCGAGCAGCTTCAGGCTCACGAGGTGATCCCAGTCGGTGTCCCACGCGATCGAGAACCTGCCCCATGCGACGTTCGGCAGCGCTTCCCACTGCACGTCCTTCTGCTGGAACCCGCCGCGGTGTCGGTAGAACCAGCAAGCCCATTGGCTGCCGCCAGCCGGCAGGCCCGCGACCTCGAGCACATGCCGCGCCGGCAGCAGCTCGACGACGACCCGACGATCTCCCCACGCGAACGGCCCGCAACGGGAGTCGCTCGACAGGCCGGCGTCAGGCGGCGGATCGACGCGGAAGAAGATCGCCGGTCCGCTGTCGCGCGGGCGACACGAAGCCGGGATCGCGAAGAGCCCCTCGCGATCGGTCGTCGCCACGACCTGGTTGCGGAACGACACGCGCGCGTCCGGCACCGGCGCGCCGCGCCCCACGACACGGCCGGCGACGCCGAACCCGGATCGCGCCACGAGCACCTCGACCTGGGCGCCCGCGCGCGGGACCTCGCACGACGAGGGCTCGACGATGCCGAGCTCGCCGCTCGCGACCTGCAGCGCGTAGCTGCCGATCCCGAGCGCAGGATGGACGATGACGCCCGATGGGTCGCTCGTGCCCTCGGTGTCCGAGAACGGGAACTGCAAGCCGTCGCGTTGCGGGCGCACGACGACCTTCGTGTTCGCCACGGGCTCGCGGGTCGTCGCATCGAGCAGCGTCAGCACGAGTCGGCCGGTGGGCAGCACCGCGTGCTCGACCGTTCCGTCGGGCCCGACGTCGCCGCGCGCGACGAGGAAGACCGTCGACTCGAAGTCGTGCCCGCGCACCTCGATGCCCAGTTGGTTCCAGTCGCCGGCATCGGCACAGGTCGCCACCGATCCCGCGAACTGGAACTCCGGCCGCCGCCCCGACGCACGATCGACGCCGCGGCAGTACGAGATGTGCGGCTCGCCGATGTGGTCGGTGAACGCCAACGACACGCGCACCGGGCGGCCGACAGCGACCACGGCTTCGCGGGAGGTACGCCGCTCGCCGATTGCCGACGCGCCGGCTGTCTCGTCCTGCGCCTCACCGGCCGCAGGCGATGCCGCGGAAGATGGGGGAAGCCCTGGCCGCAGGAGCCAGGCCATGACGAGCACGGCGATCGCCGCGAGCAGCAGGCATGCAACGCTACGTCGCATCGGCGTCGCTCGGGCCCGCCGGCAGCGGACCGCGCACGAGCTGGAACGCCTCGGCGTAGCCGCGGCCGCGCTGGTGCACGAGCGAACGGTACGCATTGAGGCCCGCGAGGCAGTGTTCGTAGGTGACGTAGGCGATCTGGCTGCCGTGCGCGAGCATCGCACGGCGCTTCTGGTCCATGACGGACGTCACGTCGACGACCACGTCGGGCACCATCGCGTTCCAGACCTCGTAGCCGAGCGCGAGCCCGCGCCACTGGGCGCGATCGATCGCGCGCGTGACGACGACGTGCAGCGCGTGATGGTCGGGATGCCCTTCGAGCGCCCACGGCAGGTAGACGACGTCGGGTTGCCAGCGCGCGAGTTCTTCGACCGCGAGCTGTACGCCGCGCTCGAGGTCGGCTTCGCTGAGCTCGCAGCTGTCGGCAAAACCCCAGAAGCAGACGTCGTCGACCGCGACCTCGCGCAGCCCCGCGCGCGACTCGTCCCGCCGCAGCTCGGCATACGCCGCCGGTGCGTAGCGCCCGTCGGGATCGCCGGTCGTGCCGTCGGTCGTGACCACCACCCGCACCGGATCGCCACCGCGCCGGTGCAGCGCGAGCACACCGCCGGGCCCCGCGACCTCGTCGTCGGGGTGCGGCGCGAACACGAGCACGCGGCCGTGCGGCACGTCGGTCCAGAACGCGGGGGCCTTCGGCATCGCTGCGGGTTCGTTCGCCATGGCGACGGTCGTGATCTTGCGCTGGCGCGACGGGCGAGGGAACGAAGATCCGTGCTTCAGGTCGAAGCCGCCGGCCGGATCGCGGCCGCGTCGCGCGCCAGCGTAGTCGACACGCACGCGTGGTTGGCGTGGCTCGTGAGCACCTCTGGTTCCGCCAGGTCGAACTCGGGCACCGCGATGCAGCGGTCGTGCGTCGTCACCCCCGAGATGCGCGGCACGCGGCCCTCGAACGGTGCGCCGATCGCGAGCTCGGTGGGGTGGCCGGCCGGCAGTGCCGTGCCGCCGGGCCCGCTCAGCAGCCGTACGCGCGGCTGCTCGGGGCACTCGCCTTGGGCCGTGACGAGCGCCTCGCTGCCGCAGTCGAGGTGCACGCGCGAACCGGTCGGGAACAGGCCCAGCGTGCGCGCGAAGCGCCGCAGCCAGGCGGGGTCGAAGTCCTGTTCGTTGCGGAACATCACCGCGTAGGCCTCGATCGGCGTCAGCGCCCGCTTGTAGGGCCGCACCGACGTCAGCGCCTCGAACACGTCGCAGACGCGCACGAGCCGGCTGATGCCGCTCGGCGCGACGGGCACCGTCGGCTGCGGGTAGCCGCGGCCGGTCGGACCCATGTGGTGGCAGAACGCGGCGCCGATCGCGCTCGCGTTCACCTCGCTGTGCTGCTCGAGCAGGATCTGCGCGCCGAGCCGCGGGTGCTGCGCCATCCAGTGCCACTCCTCCGTGCTCAGCGCGCCCGGCTTGAACAGGATCTGCTGCGGCACCTTCGACTTGCCGATGTCGTGCATCAGCGCCGCCGTGCCGACGTGCACGAGCTGTTCGCGGTCGGCGCCCAGCGCGCGCGCGACCTGCAGCGCGAGCAGTGCCACGCGCACCGAGTGGCCGACCGTGAAGCGATCGACGTCGTCCTGCGCGGCGAGCGACAGCAAGAGGCTCGGCTCGTCGAACTGCGCCACCGTGCGTTCGACGACGTCCTCGGCCGCGTCGACGGCGAGTTCCATGTCGCGGCGGGCGCGCATGTGGTTCTGTTGCAGGCAGTCGGCGAGGTCCTGGTACCGGTGCAGCGCCTGGTCCGTGGGCTCGGCCTCGCGAACGCCGGAGCTGCCCGGTGCGCACGGCGTCGCACGCAGGTTCTGGATCCCGAGCGCAGCGAACGCGGCGTCGCGTCGTTCGCGCGAGAACGCCTGCTCGTGCTGCGGCAGCAGCAGCAGGTCCAGGCAGCGGTTCGCCTCGTCGGTGTCCATGCCGGTGCCGAAGGCGAGTGCGGCGATGTGGCGCTCGCGGCAGCGGCTCAGCAGCGCGCGCGCCTGCAGGCTCGGGCCGACGAGCGGCGTGCCGTCGAAGTCGATGCGGTCGCCGGCGAACCGCAGTTCGAGCGGCATGTCGACGCCGACGGCCGCCGCGCGGCGCAGCGCGGTGACCATGGCGCGCAGCGAGTCGCCGACGAACTGGCTGTCGCGGCCGTGCAGTTCGCGGTTCAGCGTGGCCGCGACGAGTTCGTGCGCGAACTGCGTCACCGCGGCAAGCTGCAGCTTCTCCTGTCCCTTCGTCACGGGTTGGGTCCCCGTTGCTCATCGCCGAGATGCGTGCGCTCGTCGCCGAGGTGCAGGCTCAGCGCGGCGTTGACCCGCAGGCAGACCCCTTCGAGCGCCGCCTCGGCGACCGGGTCGCTCGCGCTCGGTTCCGTGCCCTGCACACGCTGCGCCAGGAGCTGGGCCAGTTCCGCGACGTCGGTCGTGCGCGAGAGCCCGAAGTCGCGCTGCAGCAGGTTGGCGGCCCCGGCCTGGGCGGGGCCCGTCGCGACGCAGCACATGTCGGTGAGGATCGCCAGGTACTCTTCGGGCAGGCCCGAGCCGACGTTCAGTACGAGGTCGGGGCCGGCGATGCGCTGCGGCAGAGCGGTCAGCTCCGCGGGTTCGACGCGTTCGACGCGCTTCTCGGCGGTCGGGTCCGTGGCCGCGACGACCTCGGCCTGCGGTTCGTGCAGGCGGTTCAACATCGACTCGGCGCTCTCGGCCAGGCGCGTCTCGAGCATCGGGTCGCAGGCGTCGAACATCGCCGTCGGCAGCGACGACGAACGTTTGACCTCGGTCTGCACCACGCGCTGCCACTGAGCGCCGGCCGCGCGCAGGCCGTCGTTGCCGGCCTCGCGACCGTCTCCTGCATTCCTGGGCATACCCGGCACCTATCGGAGCGCGAGGGGCCGTCGGTGTAGCCGACCGCGCGGCTCGGCATTGCCCTGTCATGAGGACTTGCCCTAAGGTTCGGGGCCGCATGGAACGCATCGCCATCGTCGCCGCCGCCCGCACGCCCATCGGCAAGTTCCTGGGCGGCCTCTCGCCGCTGCGCGCCGTCGATCTCGGTCGCATCGCGGTCGAGGCCGTGCTGGCCAGGAGCGGTGTGGCAGCGGGCGACGTCGAGGAGGTCTTCATGGGCCAGGCGCGCCAGCTCGGTTCGGGACCCAACCCCGCGCGCCAGGTCGCGATCGCGGCCGGCTGCGGCGACGGCTGCGTCGCGGTGACCGTGAACAAGGCCTGCGGCAGCAGCCTCAAGGCGATCGACTTCGCGCGCGCGGCGATCCTGCTCGACGGCCGCAGGGTCGTCGTCGCCGGCGGCATGGAGAGCATGACGAACATCCCGTTCCTGTTGCCCGGCTTCCGCAAGGGCTTCCGGCTCGGCCACGTCGAGGTCCAGGACGGCAACTACCAGGACGGCTTCACGTGCGGCATCCTCGGCGAACCGATGGGCAACACGGCCGAGTACCTCGCCGACGACTACGGCATCGGGCGCCAGGAACAGGACGAGTTCGCGCTGCTCTCGCACCAGAAGGGTGCCCTCGCGCAGCAGGAAGGGCGCTTCGCCGACGAGATCGCGCCGGTCGTGATCGAGGGCAAGAAGGGGCGCACCGAGATCACCACCGACGAACACGTGCGCGCCGGCGTCACGTTCCAAGACCTGCAGAAGCTGCCGCCCGTGTTCCGGCCCGTGGGTGGCACCGTGCACGCGGGCAACAGTTCGGGCATCACCGACGGTGGCGCCGCACTCTTGTTGATGCCCGAGAGCGAATGCAAGCGCCGCGGGCTCTCGGCGATGGCGTGGCTCGGCGCCTCGGCGACCGCGGGCGTGGCGCCGCGCATCATGGGCATCGGCCCGGTGCCGGCCGTGCGCACGCTGCTGCAGAAGACCGGCGAGAAGCTCGCCGACTACGACCTCGTCGAACTCAACGAGGCGTTCGCGGCGCAGATGCTCGCCTGCCTGCGCGAGCTGCCGATCGAACGCGACCGGCTCAACGTCAACGGCGGCGCCATCGCGCTCGGCCACCCGATCGGCGCCACGGGCGCGCGCATCGTCGTGACGCTGCTGCACGAGATGTCGCGGCGCGGGAGTCACCGCGGCCTCGCCACGCTCTGCATGAGCGGCGGCATGGGCATGGCGATCGAGTTCGAACGCTGAGAGCCGGTGAAGCACCAGGATCCGGACTCTCGGAGCCCACTTGTGGCCGCGACCATGAAGACGACCCATCGCCTGCTCTGCCTGACGTTCGCCTGCCTCGCCGCGTGTGCGATCGCGCGCCAGGACACCAACGATCCGCTCGACGCGGCGACGATCCGCGCGCTGCAACCGGGCAAGACGACGGCGCGCGAGGTCGTCGAGCGCCTCGGCGCGCCGACCGACGTCGTGCAGCTGGGCCGGCGCACGGCCTATCGCTACGACGCCACGTCGGCGAAGAGTTCGGTGCTGTTCCTGCTGCTCGTCAACTTCGCCAACCAGGACACGCGCAGCGACCGCCTGTGGGTGTTCTTCGACGAGAACGACGTGCTGAGCCACTACGGCGCCTCGTTCGGCACGCACCGCACGCAGTAATCGATGCCCTGGGAAGACGTGCACGAGGCCAGCGACAACGAGAGCCGCGACGCGAACCGCCCCGGCCTCGCGCGATGAGGCCCGCGCGCGGCCCGGTTGCAGGCCCGGCGCTCCTCGTGCTGGTGCCGTTCGTGCTGCTCGGCGGGTGTCTGCACGTGCGCGTGTCCCGCGCCAGCCTCGACGACCCGATCGCGCCGGCCGTGCTCGAGACGCTGCGGCCCGGTCGCGACGATCTCGGCGCGTGCCTGCGCGCGCTCGGCGCGCCGCACCGGGTCTTCGAGTACCGCCTCGCGGCATCCGGCGACGGCATGGCGCTGCTCTGGGTCTGGCGTGACACGTTCGGCTGGGGGTTCCAGGTCTCGCTGCCGAGCAAGGACCTGCCGGCCGACTTCGACTTCGACAGCGTGACCGCGGACCTGCCGGGCTGCGTGCTCTGGTTCGGCCCCGACCTCGTGCTCGAGCGGTGGCGTTCGGGGCTGATCGGGGAGTTGCTGCCCGACCGGGTGCGTCCGAGCGTGCCTGACTGAGCCCGACGTCATGGCGGCAGCTGCTGCTTCCGATCCCGGCGACGCCGCGGTATGACCTTCCCCCTTCTTCCGCCAAACGAACCAACCCATGCTCCGTTTCCTGCCCACGTTGTTCGCCGCCGCGCTCTCGTTGAGCGTCGTCGGCCAAGAGATCCCGGGTGTCCGGGTCACCATGACGGCGCCGCGCTCGACCGTGACCGCCGGCGGCAACGCCGAGCTGATGCTCGTGATCCAGACCGAGAAGGACGCCGAGGTGCCGGCCGACCTGCTGACCGGCAGCAACCTCGAGGTCAAGGTCGACGAGAAGGACGCGCCGGGCATCGTCGACGCGGGCAAGGGTGGCCCGGTCGCGCTGGCGGCCGGCACGCGCATCGAACGCAAGCTGTCGATCCCCGTCGCCAGGCTCGTGCCGAGCCTCGACGCCTCGGCGTTCGCCGGCGTCTCGATCTCGTGGCACGGCATGGCCGGCACGAACTGCTTCTTCAAGGTCGCGCCCGACACGCGCAACGTCGATCTCGCGGCGCTCGACTTCGCCAAGACCGAGGTCGTGCTCGTGACGAACCACGGCGAGATGACGCTCGGCTTCCGGCCCGACAAGGCGCCCAACACGGTCGAGAACTTCCTCAAGCTCGTCAAGAGCGGCTTCTACGACGGCACCAAGTTCCACCGCGTCATCCGCAACTTCATGATCCAGGGCGGCGATCCCTACACGAAGGACGACACCAAGCAGGCCATGTGGGGCCAGGGTGATCCCGGCTACAAGATCAACGCCGAGTTCAACGACATCAAGCACGTGCGCGGCACGCTGTCGATGGCGCGCGGCAACGACGTCAACTCGGCCGGCTCGCAGTTCTTCATCTGCCACAAGGAAGCGCCCAACCTCGACAACCAGTACACGGCCTTCGGCTTCCTCCAGAGCGGCTCGGACACGCTCGACAGCATCGCGAACACGCCCGTCGGCGGGCCGGCCCAGAGCACGCCGATGCAGCCCGTCGTGCTCTACTCGGCGATCCTGCTGCCCGTGAAGAAGAGCTGACGCGCGCGGCCGGCGCGCTTGACGCGATTCGGACTCGCGTGCCGGGCGGCTTTGCGGCAGGATGCCGGTCGCCATGGACCTCGACCAGACCGATCCTTCCGCCATCGAAGCGGCCCTCGTCACCGACAAGGGCACGATGGTGTTGACGTTCTTCCCCGAACAGGCGCCGCGCCATGTGCGCAGCTTCCTCACGCTGGCCCAACAGGGGTTCTACGACGGCATCGCGTTCCACCGGATCGTGCGGAACTTCATGATCCAGACGGGCTGCCCGCACTCCAAGCAGGGCGCCGAGGGCCAGCCCGGCACGGGCGGGCCCGGCTACGAGATCCCGGCCGAGTTCAACGACATCCCGCACCGGCGCGGCATCGTGTCGATGGCGCGCTCGCGCGATCCCAACTCGGCCGGCTCGCAGTTCTTCATCGTGCACGCCGACCACGCCGACTTCCTCGACGGGCAGTACACGGTGTTCGGCCAGGTCGAGGAGGGCCTCGACGTGCTCGACGAGATCGCTGGCGTCGAATGCGACTTCGGGCCCGCCGGCGAACGCAGCAAGCCGAGGGAACGTGTCGAGATCCTGCGCATCGACCTGCGGCCGCGGCAGCAGCGCGTCGACGAGGCAGCCGAGGCCGCAGAAGGCGCCGAGGAGGCGGAGAGTTGAGATGACCTCCTCCGCGAGCCCCGCGCTGTCGGCGCTGCAGAACGTGCTGACCGAACGCGACGGTTTCCTCGCGCTCGTCAGCGTCAACCGGCCGCAGAAGCTCAACGCGCTCGACGACCAGACCATCAACGAGCTCGACACCGCGTTCGAGGTGCTCGGGGCCGACGACACGCTGGGCGCGATCGTGCTGACCGGAGCCGGCGAGAAGGCGTTCGTCGCCGGCGCCGACATCGGCGTGCTGAGTCGACAGGGTGTGCTCGACGGCAAGCAGAACGCGCGGCGCGGCCAGGCCCTGACGCTGCGCATCGAGAACTGCTGCAAGCCCGTGATCGCCGCGATCAACGGCTACGCGTTCGGCGGCGGGCTCGAGCTGGCGCTGGCCTGCGACCTGCGCTTCTGCGCCAGCACCGCCAGGATGGGGCTGCCCGAGGTGTCGCTCGGCATCATCCCCGGCTACGGCGGCACGCAGCGGTTGCCGCGCCTGTGCGGCGCCGGTGTGGCCCTGCAGTTGATCCTGACCGGTGAGCCGGTGACCGCCGACGAAGCGCTGCGCATCGGCCTCGTCAACGGCGTGTTCGAGGCCAAGGAGCTCATCGCGTCGTGCAAGGCCGTGGCGCAGAAGATCGTCTCGCGCGGGCCCCAGGCGCTGGCGCTGGCCAAGCAGGCGGTGCGCCGCGGCGTGCACATGCCGCTGGCCGACGGGCTCGCGGTCGAGGCGGACCTGTTCGGCATCGCCAGCAGCACGGCCGAGATGAAGGAAGGCATGGCCGCCTTCCTCGAGAAGCGCAAGCCGTCCTGGCTGCGGGCCTGAGATGGGTGCGGGCGC
>DASUFY010000018.1:0-32872 GCA_036274315.1 Planctomycetota bacterium
CGAGGAGGTGGGTGCGACGGCGGAACAGGGTGCGACGCACGTCGACGTCCCGCTCGCCTGCTCGACGCCGCCGTCACCGGCACAGATCGAACAGCTGCTGGCCATCTTCGACGACCCGGCGCGGCTGCCCGTGCTCGTGCACTGCGAGTTCGGCAGCGTGCGCAGCGCGGCGGTCGAAGGGCTCTTCCGCATGGAGGAGATGGGCGAGACGAACGCAGAGGCGCGGGCGCGCGTCGAGACCTGGGGCCACGACTTCGCGAAGAAGGACCCGCTGATCGACGCGTTCCTGCGCGAGTACGTGCCGCGCCGCGCCCGCCAGGCTGCGCCCGACGCGCGGCACTGAGCGTCGCCGCCCGTTTCCTGGTCCCGTGCTCAACACGGACTCGCGTCGGCACCGATGAACTGCCCGACGCCCGTGTCCCACCGCCACCTGCTCCTGCTGGCCCTCGCCCTCGCGTTCACCGCGCCGATCGTCTACGTCGTCGGGCGCGAGTCCACCGAGGCGCCACCGGCCCCGCTCGCTGCAGCCGGCGAGACCCGCGCGAGCGACGTGCCGAGCGCTTCGACCGAGGCGCGCGTCGAACAACTCGAGACCGAGCACGCCGTCGGTCGCACCGGTTGTGCACACGGCGGCCGCCACCTGGTCACGGGCCGCACCGTCGATGCCGACGGCCGCCCGGTCGCCGGCGCCGAGATCGTGCTGCTGCGGCCCGGCTGCGTCGACGTGCACACGAGCAGCGACCTCGCCGGCACCTTCGCGCTCGACATCGAGCCCGGACCGACGGCCGCGCTGACGCTCGTCGCGCGCCGCGACGGGTGGGCACCGGGTGTGGTCGATCGCACGCGCGCACCCGATCGCGACGAGACGGACTTCGGCGACGTGCCGCTGCTGGCCGGCGGGCGCATCGCGGGCACCGTGCTCGACCTGGACCATTCGCCCAACACGACAGCACGGGTGCGGGTGCTGCCGGTCGGCGGGCCGCTGCGTCGACTCGGCGGCGCGCGCACCGCCGACCTGCTCGCCGACTGCATCGTGCAGGCCGATGGCAGCTTCGTGTGCGGCGGCTTGCCGCCCGGCGCCTACGTCGTCGTCGCCACGGCCCCGTGCCGCGCCACCTGCCGTTCCGATCGCGTCGCGGTCAGCGCCGGTGCGACGGCGCAGCTCGCTGCGCTCGTGCTGCGCGCCGGCCACGTGCTCGCCGGCAGCGTCGTCGATGGAGCCGGCGCGCCCGTCGCGTTCGCGAACGTCGACCTCCGCGGCGCGCGCGGCGATCTGGCGCTGCAGCACGCGACCACCGATGCGAACGGTGCGTTCGTGTTCGAGCACCTCGAGGCCGGACGCTACGACGTGCGCGTGCGCAGCGAACGGGCGCCGCAGTGGCTCGTGCGCGACGTGCTCGTCGAGCAGCAGCAACCCCTGTTCGTGCGCCTGCCCGCCGCGACGTGCGTCGCCGGCACCGTGCTCGACGCGCAGGGTCTGCCCTTGCCGTGCTTCGAGGTGAGGCTCGTGCCCTGGCTCGACGATGCCGCCGCCACGGCGCGCGCCGAACGCGACGAAGTCGCGCACCTCGCGGCGCAGGCCCGGGGCGACGAGGCGTTCGCCGCCTCCATGCAGCGGCTCGCCGCATTGGGCTCGCAACGGCGCCAGCAGGAGCAGCGCCGCTTCCCGTTCGGGCTCGGCACGCCGTCGCGCGCGAACGGTCGCGACGGTGCGTTCGCGTTCGAACGACCGGCACCTGGCTGCTACGTGCTCGAGATCCGCGCCCCGGGCGGGGTCATGCATCGCACCGACCCGGTGCAGCTGCCGCGCGCAGAGGGGGCGGCAGCCATCGAGGTGCGACTGCCGCTGCAGTAGCCGCTACGGGTCGTAGCTGGCCAGGTCGGCCATGACGTCGAAGGACCCGGTGATCGTGCCGACGGCGGTCGTCAACGAGTAGGAACCCATGATCCCGTTGATGTTGTAGCGCGTGATCGTCAGCGTGCCGCTCGTCACGTCTTCGGACACGATCGCGGTGTCGCTTCGGCAGAGCACCTGCGCCGTCACCGTGCCCGGCACCGACAGCGTGCCGATCGCGAGCCCGGCCGGGGCCAGTTCGATCTGGATGTCGAACGCGGCGGTGCCGAGGATCACGGTCACGGCGCGCAGCGTCGTGAGGCCGGTGTCCGAGAAGCTGCGCATGCAGGTCGCGTTCGACGACATCAGGTCGAGCGTGGTGCCGTCGAGCGTGCCCGAGACGCTCATCGTGCCCATCGGCTGGTAGCGTTCGAGGTGGAACGTGCCGGTGCCGACGATCGCGCCCGCGAGCGTCACGGTGCCCGCCGCCGAGTCGGCGCTGCTCGCCGTGCCCGCGAGCCCGATCGTGAACGCGCCCGCGTCGGCCTGCACCGAGAACGACGCGCCGCTCATCGACCCGGTCAGCGCCACGCCGTCGATGGCCGAACCGGTCTGGCCCAGGTAGACCGGCAGCGGCCCGACCTCGGGCGCACCCGCCGGCGTCAGGAACAGCTGCCAGTAGCCGGTCAGATCGTAGGCGGGAGCCGCGGTGCCACCGCCGCCGCCGCCGCACGCGGCCAGGAAGCAACCAACCGTTGCCGACAACGAGACGGGGAACAGGTGACGCATGGGTTCGATCCTCCTTCGGGACCGATCCGATCGGCCGCGCCGGGCGCCGTGCTTGAGGCGAGTCTCTGCGAGCTTCGCGATTCTCCGTCGAATTCGGCCACACTCGGGCGCGCCGGCCGCCGGGCCGTGCGCTCGCCGGCATCACCCGGCGTCGACCGCGCGGTCGCGCCACCACCCGATCGCCAGTCCCAGCGGCAGCGGCAGCATCGCCAGCACGAACATGACGATCGCCACCGACGGCAGCCGGCAGTGCAGCAGATCCTCGGCGAGCACGAGGTAGTCGTTCTTCAAGCCCACGCTGCCGTTGTGCGCGTACAGGTCGCGCATCGCGGCGCTCGTCATCAAACCGAAGCACAGCTTCAGGTTCGTGAGCTGCACGAGTCCGCCCGCCATGGCCGAGGCCGTGCGTTCCTGCGGGGTGTCGGTGTGGCCGCCGGTCCACGCCAGCCAGAAGCAGTAGGTCGCGAACGCGAGTTCGCCGAGGTGGCCGCCGGCGATGATCAGCACGTCGGCGGCGCGCGCGAACGCGAGCAGCGGGATCAGCACGGACACGACGCCGAGCGCGATGCACGCCGCCAGCCTGCCACGCAGATGCCATGCGCCGGCCGCGAAGCCGATGGCCATCGTCCACACGAGCCACGGCCGCAGCTCGGCGATGCCGGTCCAGGCCTCGCCGCGCAGGCTGATCGCGGGGGCCGACGGGTGGCCGAGCAGGCAGCCGACCGTGGCGTGGCCCATCTCGTGCGGGATCGCCGACAGGAACCAGGTGAACTGGCCCGGCAGCACGAAGCCGGCGACGTAGGCGGCGACGAGGCCGGCGGCGAGCCACAGCCAGCGCGAGGGTTCGTGCGGTGTGGGCTCCGGGCGCGCAGGCTCCTGGAAGCGATCGCCGGGGTCGCGGTCGAAGACCGGCGGCGAGCTGCGCGAACGCGGCGGCGGCAGGGTGGGTGGCACGGGATTGGATCGGCCCGCGGGTGCCGGCCGCTTGACCGTGGGGCGCGGGATGCCCGCGGGCGCCGCCTGCATCACGCGACGTTGGCGTCGTGCCCGAGCGCGTCGCGGTCGGTCGGGGCACATTGTGTTTTCCAGCATGGCATGTCAGGAAACACAGCATGCGCTCGAGATGACGGGCCAGGTGTTGATCGTGCCGCCCTACTTCGACAACCTCGGCAAGCGGCTCGTCAAGAGCCCGAAGGTGTACATCGCCGACTCGGGAATGGCCTGCCACCTGCTCGGCATCGCCGCGGGCGCGATCGAAGCGGCAGGACGAGATGTTCCTCGTGCACGAGCCGTCGCGCGTGCCGGTCCCCGCCACAACGCTGGCGCCGGGGGTGCGCGCGATGCCGTGGCGAACGTTCGTGCAGGAGCAGTACTGAGGCGCGCTGCCCGCGCGGCGGCCCCGGGCAGCGGCGTGGCTCGCCGCAGGACCTCAGCAAGACCTCGCCTCGCGGTGACGCCGGCGCCGTTTCGCACTATCCTGCGCCGCGACCCCGCGTCGTTTCCCCCGCAGCGCCGGCGACCGTCCCCTTGACCCCGCGAGGCTCATGTCACCGCTTGCTCGTTCGTTCGCAGCCATCTCGACAGCCCTTCTGTCCGCGGCGGCCCTGGCCCAGGGCGAACCGCTGGCGCACCGCGCCGTGATGCCCAAGCACGTCGCCAACACGCTGCCGATCGCGCCCGAGCAGGCTCGCATCGTGGTCAAACTCGCCGAAGGTCGGCCCGAACTCGTGCACGGCAACGCCGTGCGCGCCGAGGCCGTGCTGCGTGTGGTCGGCGCGCGGCCCATCGAGCCGTTCTTCCGCGGGCTGACCGAGCAGCTCGCGACGCTGCGCAGCCGCCAGCTCGCGGCGGCCGGCGCCGGAACCCCGCCCGTGGACCTGTCGCTCTACTTCGAGGTCCTCGCGGCGAACGGCGACGACGCGCGGCAACTCGTGCCGCAGCTCAATGCGCTGGCCGAGGTCGAACTGGCCTATGCGCGCGAACTGCCGGCGCCGCCGCCCGGCGACGTGCCGCCGACGACCCCCGACTTCACGGCGATGCAGGGTTACCGCGCGCCTTCGCCCTCCGGCTTCGACGCGCTCGCGATCGACGCGACGACGGGTGCTTCGGGCGCCGCGGTGCGGCTGCTCGACGTCGAGTGGGGTTGGGACTTCGGGCACGAGGACATCGCGCGCCTCGTCGCGACCGCGCTCGTCGGACCGCCGATCTGGAACCCCACCTACAACAACCACGGGTTGGCCGCGATGGGCATCGTCGTCGCCGACGCCGACGAGTACGGCGTGTCGGGCACGTGTCCCGACGTCACGCTGCACCTGGCCACGGACTATCCGTCCACGGGCTACAGCGTCGCCACCGCGATCGCAGTGGGCCTGCCGCTGCTGCAGGCCGGCGACGTCATGTTGCTCGAGGCGCAGACGAGCACGCCGCTCGGTCTGGGCCCGACCGAGTGGATCCAGGCCGACTTCGACGCGATCCTGCTCGCCACGACACTCGGCATCACGACGGTCGAGCCGGCCGGCAACGGCAGCGTGGATCTCGATTCGCCGTCTCTGGGCGGGCTGTTCCAGACCGCCGTGCGCGACTCGGGGGCGATCATGGTGGGCGCGAGCAACGGCGGCGCATTCACGCGCGCGAGCTTCAGCTCCTTCGGCTCGCGTGTCGACGTCAACGGCTGGGGTGCCGGCGTCGCGACCACGGGCTACGGCGCGCTGTTCCACGTCGCGGGCACGACCACGCAGGACTACACGGGGGGCTTCAACGGCACGTCGTCGGGCTCGGCCATCATCGCGAGCGTCGTCACCGCGGTCCGCAGCGCTGCCGCCGCTCAGCTCGCACCGGCGTCGGTCGCCGCGCTCGATCCGTTGGCGCTGCGCACGCTGTTCCGCAACCACGGCGCGCCGATCCCGACGATCGGACGGCGCCCCGACGCGCGCGCGATCCTGACCGCCGCCGGCATCCTGCGCGGCCTCGACGTGCGCGCCGAACCGATGCTGGGCCAGACCTGCTGGCTCGACCTCACGGCCCCGCCCGGCGCGACGCCGGCCGATCTCTACGCGTTGTTCGGCGGCCCCGCCGCGGCGAACGCGCCGTTGCCCGCACCGTTCGAACCCGGCAGCCGGTTGCTCGTCGACCTCGCCTCGGCCGCGCCGTTCGCGTTCGGCACGATCTCCCCGGTCGGCTACTCGATCGCCGTGCCCAACGACCCGAGCCTGCGCGGTCAGAGCTTCTACTTCCAGGCGGTGACCATTCGAACGGCGACCGGCGACCTGATCGCGAGCAACGGTGCGCGCGTGTTCCTGCGCCGCTAGCATGCCGCGCCCCGAGCCGCCGCTGGCGTTCCACACGCTGCACCAGAGCCCGCTGGTGACGGTGCGCGACTACCAGTGCCGCCACGGCCGCTGCGGTCCGGGCGGCGAAGAGGCCTCGGCAAAGCACAGCATCGTGCTGCTGCGGCGCGGCGCGTTCACGCGGCACTTCGGCCGCCGCACGGTGACCACCGACGCCAACCGCGTCGCGCTGTTCGCCGCCGGCAGCAGCTACTGCGTCAGCCATCCCGGCGACGGCGGCGACCGCGGCACGACGCTGCAGACGACGCCGCGGCTCTTGCGCGAGATCGCCGGCACGCTCGATGCGACGGCCGCCGATCGCGCCGAGCCCGTGACCGCGACCGAGGCGCCGTGCACGAAGGCGGTGTTCTGGCGGCATCGGGAACTCGTGCTGCGACTCGAGAGCGGCGAAGCGGTCGAACCGCTGTGGGCCGACGTCACGGTGCTGCAGCTGCTCGCCGACGCGCTGGCCGGCGCGTTCGCCGTGCGCGGCGAGGCGCCGCGCGAGCGACCCGACACCGTGGCCGATCATCGCGACCGCGTCGAGGCCGCGCGCGCCTGGCTGGCGGCGCACCTGACCGACAAGGTGACGCTCGACGACGTGGCGCGCGCCACGCACAGCTCGCCGTTCCACCTGGCGCGTCTGTTCCAGCGCCACACCGGCATGCCGGTGCACCGGTACCTGCTGCAGCTGCGATTGCGCGCCGCACTCGAACGGCTCGTCGGCGGCAACGAGGATCTGACCGCGGTCGCGCTCGAGTTCGGCTTCGCGAGCCACAGCCACTTCACGGACCGCTTCCGCGAGGCCTTCGGCTGTCCGCCTTCCGCGGTGCGCAGGAGCTCGCGGCGCCGTCTCGGGCAGATGCGCAGCAAACTCGAGGCCTAGTTCCGCGGGATCGCGACCGCGACCGCGAACACCGCGCTCGCGTCGGTGAGACCGCCCCGGTCAGGTGCGCAAGAACCTGGAAGTCCGCGCCCCGCCACCCGCCGTAGCGTGCCGGCCATGAACCCGACGCGACGTTCGCAAACGTGGTTCACCTGACCTCCAACGGAGAACGATCATGAAGACGAAGAAGTGCCCGGTGTGCGATTGGGACATCAAGGACGGCGGCAAGCAGATCACCGTCGCCGGCAAGCCGATGACGGTCTGCTGCGACGAGTGCGCCGAGAAGGCGCGGGCCGCGGCCAAGAAGGGCAGCAAGGGCTGAGCCCGGCCGCCGCGCGGTCCGGAATCGGCAGCAACGAACGGCAGTGCGGCAGCGCGGGAGCGTTCCTGCAACCCGCGGGTCCGGTGTGCCGGGCGCGGCCGCGGATGTTCCTCCGTGCCGCGCAGCGACGTCGCGGATAGTGTGGCGCCCCGCCGCGACGTCACCGCCCACATGCCGGATCTTTCAGCGCTCGCATTGCTCAAGCGTGCATTGCTGGGCAGGCCGCTCTCGACCGCGCGCGCCGCCGACGAACGTCACGGCCGGCTGACCGGCCTTGCGGTGTTCTCGTCGGATGCGTTGTCCTCGGTCGCCTACGCGACCGAGGAGATCCTGCGCACGCTCGTGCTCGCCGGAGCGCCGGCCACGCGCATGGTGCTGCCGATCGCGATCGTGATCGGCGCGCTGTTGTTGATCGTGGTCTTCTCCTACCGGCAGACGATCCAGGCCTATCCAGCCGGCGGCGGCGCCTACGTGGTCGCCAAGGAGAACCTCGGAGTGCGCTACGGTCTCGTCGCCGCCGGTGCATTGCTGACCGACTACGTGCTCACCGTGGCGGTCAGCGTCTCCGCGGGCGTCCTGGCGTTGACGTCGGCGGTTCCGGCCCTGCACGGGTGGCGCGTCGAACTCGCGCTCGCGTGCCTCGCCGTGCTCACGATCGGCAACCTTCGCGGCGTGCGCGAGTCCGGCCGCTGGTTCGCGGTGCCGACCTTCTTCTTCATCGTCAGCATGCTGGTGTTGATCGCCGTCGGCCTGTTCGGCGCGGCGACCGCTCCTGCCGCCGGCACCCCGTCGCTGCCCGCGACCGGCTCGGGTGTCGCACTGTTCCTGGTGCTGCGGGCCTTCGCCAACGGTTGCACGGCGATGACGGGCGTCGAGGCCGTCGCCAACGGTGTGCCCGAGTTCCGTGCCCCTGCCGCGCGCAACGCGAACTCGACGCTCGTGGCGCTCGCGGCGCTCGCGGTGACGATGTTCCTCGGCGTCAGTCTGCTGGCTGCGTACCACCGCGTGCTGCCGGACACCGACGAAACCGTCGTGTCGCAGGTGGCGCGGGCGGTGTTCGGCGGCCGCAGCGTGCCCTACTACTGCCTGCAGGCCGCCACGATGGCGATCCTGGTGTTGGCCGCGAACACCGCGTTCGCGGGCTTTCCCCGCCTCGCTTCGATCCTCGCCCACGATCGTTACGTGCCGCGCCAGTTCTCCAATCAGGGGGATCGACTGGCCTTCTCCAACGGCATCCTCGCGCTCAGTCTGTTGGCCGGCTCGTTGATCGTCGCGTTCGACGGTGATCCACACGCGCTCATCCCGCTCTACATGGTCGGCGTGTTCGTCGCCTTCACGCTGTCGCAGTTCGGCATGGTTCGCCAGAGGCTGCGCGTGCGCACGGGAGCCTGGCGCGCGACGGTGCTCGTGAGCGGCACCGGTGGCGCCCTGACCGCGACCGTGCTGGTGGTCGTCGGCGTCACCAAGTTCGCGGAGGGCGCGTGGATCTCGCTGGCGCTCATTCCGGTGCTCGTGTTCGCGTTCCTCGCCGTGCGTCGCCACTACGACAGCGCGATCGCCGAGCTGGCGCTCGAGGGAACGGCGACGCCGCCATCGCGCCGCAACACGGTCATCATCCCGGTCAACGGCGTGCACCGGGCCGTCGTCGAGGCGATGCACTACGCGCGCTCGCTGAGCCCCGACGTGCGCGCCGTGTTCGTCGACGTCGACGAAGAGGCCACCGCGGTGACGCGGCGCGCCTGGGCGCAGTGGGGCGAAGGCGTGCCGCTCGTCGTGCTGCCGTCTCCCTACCGATCCGTGTTGCAGCCCCTGCTCGCCTACATCGAACGCGTCGACAACGAACGCCCCGAGGACTACGTGACGGTGGTGGTGCCCGAAGTCGTGCCGCGACGATGGTGGCACTTCGCCTTGCACAACCAGCGCTCGCTGCTCCTGAAGGGAGCCCTGCTGTTCCGGCCGACGGTCATCGTGACCAGCGTGCCGTACCATCTGCGCACCTGATCGCCGGGGCCGGGAGCCGCGTCGGCGGCGGGCGATGCGGTGAGCAGTGCGGCCGCGCCAGATGCCCGCCCCTCGTGAGTCACACGCCAGCGTGCCCCCGCCCGACGATCCGCGCTCGTCGTGTGTGGTTCCTGCCGGTTGCCCGCTCTTGGGTGTGAGCCTCTCCGGGCTCCCTTTCGGCAACAGCAATGCGAACCCTCTTCCCTCTCCTCCCCATCCTCTCCGTCCTGCCGGCGCTGTCGGCGCAAGCACCACTTCCCCGCCCGGTCGAACCGTTGCCGCCGCGCGCCGCCGAGGCGGCTGTCGCGATGGACGCCGCCGTCCTGCCCCGCGAGGCCGCTGCCGTCGCCAGGTCGGTGGCAGCGCGCCCGCAGACGTGCGTGTTGTTCGACCGGCCGTGCGCGGACGGCCCGCTGTGGGCGATCGGCACGGCTTGGAAGGCGAGCTTCGACGAGCGCGGCTTCACCACCATGCCCTTCTTCGGCAGCAGCGCGCCGCGCGACTTCCCGGTGCGCTTCGAACTGGCGGGCGCCACGGTCGGCGGTGAGCCCCTGGAGCTCTCGGACGGCGCGCCGCACACGAGCGGCGATCAGGTGCGCACCGCTCGCGGCGCCTGCACCGAGGTGATCGACGCGCAACTCGAACAGCTCGAGCAGTCCTTCGTGTTCGACACGCTGCCCAACCGCGGCGCGATCGGCGTCGACGTGCGCATCGCGAGCGAACTGGTCGCGTCGGTGCTCGACGACGGCATCCGGTTCGCGAACGAGTTCGGCCACGTCGACTACACCAAGGCGGTCGCCGTGGACGCCGCCGGCCGGCGTCTGCCGCTCGCGATCGGCTGGAACGGCACCCACGCGCACATCGAGATCCCGGCCTCGTTCGTCGCCGAAGCACAGCTGCCGATCGTGCTCGATCCGGTGCTCAACTACTGGTTCGGCATCGCGTCGGGCCAGGCGGCCCTGCAGCACGACAGCGACGTGGCGTCGTTCCAGGCCGGTGGCGGTCGCACGTTGATCGTCTACCAGCGCAACTTCAGCGCCTCGGACACGGACTGCTGGGGCGTGCTGTTCGACACCAACCTCAACCTCGTGCAGACCGACTTCGCCATCGACTTCACGTCGAACAACTGGACCAAGGTCGCCGTCGCGGCCAACAACTACGCCCAGAACTTCCTGGTCGTCGCCGAGGTCAACGTCGGCGTGACGTGGTTCATCGTCGGCCGCACCGTCTCGGGCAACGCGACCCTCGGTGGCGTCTTCGACATCGAACACGAAGGCGTCGTCGGCGTGCCCGGCAACAGCTTCGCGCCCGATGTCGGCAGCGATCCCTACTTCGGCCCCGGCCGCTACTGCGTCGTGTTCATGAAGCGTCCCAGCATCCTCAGCAACGCCCAGACGATCTACTTCAAGCAGGTCACGCCGGCCGGCGGCCTCGTGACGACGGCGCCGATCCTGATCGACACCTGGGCCGGCGGCGTCGACAAGCCTTCGATCAGCAAGTCCTGCGGGCAGTCGAACGGACTGCCGGCGTGGTGGCTCATCACGTGGCAACGCACCTACACCCTCGCGCCGTTCGATCAGGAGGTCTACGGCCGCTTCGTCAACTGGAACGGCGCCGTGCAGGGCACGCTGGACTTCGGCATCGCCATCACGGCCAACGAGGAGACCGCACCGTCGCCCGGTTCGCCGATCGAAGTCGACGGCGCGCGCTACTGGCCGGTGGCCTACGAGATCGCGTCGTCGCTGGGCCAGCCGCGCGACGTGAACTGCAAGCTGCTCGCGAGCAACGGCGGCCAGCAGGCGAGCTTCACTGTCAACACGCCGGTGCCCAACGAGGACGACCGCGACCCGGAGATCGACTCCGACGGCACGCGCTTCGTCATCACGCGCACGAAGAGCATCGGCGGCAACCCGGCCGGCGTCGAAGCCGTCACCGCGGCCTACCTCTCGGCGAGCAACACGTTCCGCGTCGACGAACGCACGAGCTTGATCACCTCTGGCCTCGACAGCTACGGGCAGACGAACATCTGCGCCGACTACAGCGGCGGCGGCACACCGTCGGCGCGCTACTTCCTGTCCTTCACCGAGCTGGCCTCGAACTCCTTCCGTCTCGAGAACTACGGTGGTTGGCTGGGCGGCCAGTTCTTCACGCCGCGGTCGACGCAGTGCGGCACGACGACGCTGACGGTCACGGGCTCGCCGGTGCTCGGTCAGACCCTGAACTTCAACGTCGCGCCGGGGCCGCTCGCTGCCGTGCACGTCGGCGTGCCCGCCTTCATTCCGCTCAATGCGCTCGGCTGCAACTGCGTGCAGGGCGTGAACCCGATCGCGACGTTCGTGGCGCCGTGGTCGTGGACGATTCCGAACCTGCCCGCCGCCGTCGGCCTGCAGTTGTCGGCGCAGGGCTTCCACATCACGGGCACGCAGTGCCTCGGCTTCATCGACGTCAGCGACACGGTCGACTTCACGATCCGGTGACCGCCGCCGCTCGCGATCCCTTGATCGCCCCGGCCAGCGCAGGACAATGCCGCCGTGAGCAGTGGCGGCCAGAGTCGAGCCCAGGCAGCCACGTCGCTGGCCGCGCCTCGAGGTGGTACGAAGCCCACGGGCTGGCGGCCCTACGCCAAGGCGTTCGCCATCATGGCGGTCTGCACGGGCGTGTCAGAGTTCCTGCACGCGCCGTTCGACCTCGGCAACGTCGTCGCGGTCTACCTGCTCGGCGTCATGCTCGCCGCCGCGTGGCTCGGCCGCCGGCCGGCGGTGTTCGCGTCCCTGCTCGGCGCGCTCGCGGTCGACTTCCTGTTCCTGCCGCCGCTCTACGGCTTCCTGCCCGAGCAGGCCGCGCACCTGCTCACGTTCTCCGTGATGCTCGCGGTCGCCGCGACGGTGGGCACGCTCGCCGCGCGGTTGCGCGAGCAGCTGCAGAAGGCGCAGGAACGCGAGCACAACACCGCGACGCTCTACGGCCTCGCGCGGGATCTCGCGCGCGCCGCCGATGCCGATGCGGTGGTGCACGCCGTCGACCACCACGTGCGCGCACGTTTCGGTTGTCGCGCCGTGCTGCTGACCTGCACCGCCGGCGGTGCGCTGCAGGGCGTCGGTGCGGCCGCGCCCGCACTCGACGACCGCGAGCTGGACGCGGCGCGCGCGGCGATGGCGCCCGCACACGACACGCCGCCGGTGCCGGCGCGCGGGCGCTACCAGGCGATGACGACGGGCAAGGGCACGCTCGGTGTGCTCGGGCTGCTGCCGGAGGCCGAGGGTGCACCCGCGGTCGAACCGCCGCACGGCTACCTCGAGGCGTTCGCGAACCAGACCGCCATCGCGCTCGAACGCACCATGCTCGCGGACGCGGCAGGGCGCGCGGCCCTGGCGGTCGAACACGAACGCCTGCGCAACACGCTGCTGAGCTCCGTGAGCCACGACCTGCGCACGCCGATCGCGTCGATCATCGGCGCCTCGAGCGCGCTGCTGCGCGAGCAGACGCTGGATGCGCACACGCGCCGCGAACTGCTCGAGAGCATCCATCAGGAGGGCGGGCGCCTCGAGCGCCAGGTGCGCAACCTGCTGGACATGACGCGGCTCGAGGCCGGCACCGTGCAGGCGCGCCTCGACTGGACGCCGGTCGAGGACGTCGTCGGCGCCGTGCTGACGCGCCTCGAGGATGGCCTGCGCGATCGCGAGCTGATCACGCACATCGAGGCCGAGCTGCCGCCCGTGCCGATGGACGGCATGCTGATCGAGCAGGTGCTGCTCAATCTGCTCGAGAACGCGCTGCGGCACACTCCGCCCGGCACGCCGCTCGAACTCGCGGCGCGCGCGGTCGGCACGGGCGTGCAGATCGAGGTCGCCGATCGTGGGCCCGGCCTCGCCGCGAACGCGTTCGAGCGCGTCTTCGAGAAGTTCCACGGCACGGCGAGGTCCGGCGGCTTCGGTCTCGGCCTCGCGATCTGCCGCGCGATCGCCTCGCTGCACGGCGGTTCGGTGGTCGCCGCGAACCGACCCGGCGGCGGGGCAGTGTTCACGCTGACGCTGCCGCTCGTGCCGCCGCCGTCGCTGCCGCCGCTCGTGCGCACCAGCCGAGGTGCGTCGTGACCGCCGCTGCGACCCAGCCGCCGCAGGTGCTCGTCGTCGAGGACGAGGTGCACATGCAGCGCTTCCTGCGCGCGACGCTGCTCGCCAACGGCTACCTCGTGACCGAGGCGACCACGGGCGAACTCGCGTTGCTGCACGCGACCCGCCGCGCGCCCGACGTCGTCGTGCTCGACCTCGGCCTGCCCGACATCGACGGTTTCGAGGTCATGCAGCGGCTGCGTGCGTTCACCAAGGTGCCGATCGTCGTGCTGTCCGCGCGCGGCCACGAGGCCGACAAGGTGCGGGCGCTCGACGCCGGCGCCGACGACTACCTGACCAAGCCGTTCGGCGTCGGCGAACTGCTGGCGCGGCTGCGCGCGGCGCTGCGGCGCGCCATCGTCGTCAAGATGGGCGGCGGCGAGACCGTGTTCGAGCACGGCGACCTGCGCGTCGATCTCGGCGCGCGCCAGGTGCTGCTCGCGGGGCAGGAGGTCCGCCTGACGCCGATCGAGTGGAAGATGCTCACCGTGCTGGTCGCCAACGCGGGCCGCGTCGTGACGCACCAGCAGCTGCTGCAGGAGGTCTGGGGTCCGCAGTGTGTCGAGGAGACCCACTACCTGCGGGTCTACATGTCGCAGATGCGGCGCAAGCTCGAGCCCGATCCCGCGCGGCCGCGCTGCCTGCTGACCGAGCCCGGCGTCGGCTACCGGCTGCGCGCCGACCGCTGAGAGCGGCGTCACCGGGTCCGCGGCGCCGCCCGCCGCGAGTGCCGCGCGCGCATCAAGATGACGTCAATCAATGGCGCGTCAAGACACGCGACAGCGAGGGGTTGCCGGGCGGTTCCATCGCCTAATCCTGATCGAGGCACCGCCCGCCCGAAGCGGCGCCTCCCCTCGACCCTCCGAGGCAACGAACCATGACCGCGTCCCGACCCCACGCGCCAGCCGGCGCCCGTTCTTCCCACCGTGCACCCGCCGTCGACCGCACCGCAGCGGACGAACGCGATGGCGCAATCGGCGCGCGTCGGCTCGCACAGCAGGCCGCGCTGCGGCGCCAGACGTTCTTCGGCGCCGTGTCCCTCGGCGCCTTCGTCATCGTCGCCGCCGGGGCGCTGCTCTACTGGCGGCACGTCGTGTCCGTGGAGGAAGAGCAGCACGCGGCGCTCGAGCAGGCGCAGAACGCGCTGCGCGCGGAGGTCTCCGCGCTCGATCTGCACGACCCAGCGCAGGCACAGCGGGCGGTGCAGCGCCTCGAACAGACGCAATCGCAGTGGCGCTCGTGGCCCACCGCATCCTGGTTCTCGGACTCGCTGGTCAGGGCCGGAGCGGAGATCGCCGCGGCGAACAAGGAGACGGAGCTGCAGCGGGGCATCAAGGAAGTGGAACAAGAGGCGGCTTCGCATCCTGCCGAGCCGGCGGCCTGGAAGGCGATGGACGAGCGCGTGAGCGAACTCGAGGCGCTGGCGAAGAGCGACAAGGCGGTGCAGCAGCAACTGCTCACGTGTGCGCAGCACGTCGACGAGGGCTACCTCGCGGCGCTGCGCGCCGCGATCGCCGCGAGCCCCGCCGATCGGCCCGCGGCCCGCTCGCAGTTCGCCACCGCCGAGGCATTGGCCGCGAACCGGATCGAGGCCGCCGAGAGAACGCGCGATGCGGCCGCGCGCACGCATTGGGAGCAGGAGTACGAGGCGCTCGTCAAGCAGGAGGACACAGCCGCGGCAGCGAGCTACGACGCTGCGGCAATCGCCAAGGTCGCCTGGAAGGACCTGCTGCCCGGCACGACCGCCGCCGACTGGGCGCACAGCGCCGGCGGGCCCGATCACCAGGTCCAGGGCGAGACGCTGTCGATCGAGTCGTCCCCCGAGTCGCATCTCGGCGTCGTCGTGCTTCGCGGCTACGAATGGCGGGACTGCCAGATCGAGTGCGACGTGACGCTCGCAAGTGGCGGCGCCTCGCTGTTGCTTCGAGCCGGCAAGAAGGCGGATCCGCGCACATCGGCAACGGCGAAGCTCGCCCTGACCGAGGCGAAGGGTTCGCTGCTGCTGCCCGCCGGCCAGCCGACGCACCTGACGATGCTCGTGCTCGGCAGCCGGCTGACCATGCATGCGGGCGACAAGGGCCTCGAGGCACACCTGCCCGCGCGCACGCGCAGCGGCGGCTTCGCGATCGTCACCGAGCCAGGCACGTCGCTGCGCCTGAGCCATCTGCGGGTCAAGGACCTGCCGTAGGCGAACCACGGGGCGCGGCGGCGATCGGCGCACCGCCCGGGCGGGCACCGCCGTTCACTTCGGCTGGCTGGCGTCGATCGGCACGTCCATGTGCAGGGCTGCGCGCCGTGGCGGATGGCGCGAACGCGGGCAGGGCCGAGGCCGCTGCTGCTTCGACGGCACCCGACAACGCCCAGTCCATCCCCCCGAAGCACCCCTAATGGAACGCTCCCTTGCGCCGTCACGACGCCCGGTCGGCAACGTCCTCGTCCTGACACTCGGCGTCGCTGCCTGCTGCCTCGCCACCTCACCGGTCCGTGCCCAATGGACCTTCGTCGTGCTCGACCCGCCCGGAACCAACTTCTCCGAATGTCGCCGCATACGGGACGGCCAGCAGGTCGGCAATGCCACCTTCGGCAGCGTGCCCCATGCGGCCCTCTGGTCGGGCACCGCGGCGTCCTTCACGGACCTGCACCCGGCCGGCCAGCTGCAGTCGCAGGCGTTCGGCGTCCGGGCTGGACGCCAGGTCGGGAACTCCTATCCGCTCAGTTTCTCGCATGCCGGCTTCTGGACGGGTTCGGCGGGTTCGTTCGTCGACCTGAACCCGGCCGGCGTCACCGACTCGACGGCCTACGACGTTGCCGGCAACACGATGGTTGGCGAGTCGAGCACCGGTTCATACACGAGCGCGACGCTGTGGAACCTGGCGAGCGGCTCGTCGACGAGCCTGAACCCGATCGGCTCCTCGCCGCCGGTGACGTTCTCGTCGATCAGTGCCACCGACGGCCTGCAGCAGGCCGGCGGCGTGGCCCTCGCCGGTACGTTGCACGCGGCGCTCTGGAGCGGCACGGCCGCTTCGTACGTGGATCTGCACCCTGTCGCGGCGAACTCGTCGTACGCCAACGACGTGCACGCCGGACAGCAGGTGGGCCGCGCCATCTTCGGCTTCGCGAACCACGCGAGTCTCTGGACGGGCAGCGCGGCTTCCTGGGTGGACCTGCAACCCGCCGCCGCCACGCTGTCGGAGGCGTCCGGTGTGCATCAGGGCGAGCAGGTCGGCACGTCGACGGTCTACGGCCTCTACCCACACGCGAGTCTGTGGAGCGGCAGTGCCGCGTCGTGGGTCGATCTGCACAACTTCGTTCCGGCCGCCTACACGGCCAGCCAGGCGTTCGGCATCTGGCACGACGTGCTCGGCACGACCTACGTCGTCGGATCCGTGACCCAGTCGGGCCACACGATTGCCGCGATGTGGATCAGGACCGCCCCGGTCTGGACCGACGTCGGTTTCGCCAAGAACGGCGTCAACGGTGCACCGCACCTCGGAGGCATCGGCCCGCTGACCCCCAACTCGCTCAACTCGCTGCCGCTGACGAACGCCACCCCGTCGGCCAACTCGGTGTTCGTCATCGGTGTCTTCGGTGCCTACGCACCGTTCCTCGGCGGCGTGCTCGTGCCCGATCCGCTGATCGTGCTGCCGCTGACGATCGACCCAGCCGGCGCGGTGACGTTCCCGCTGACGGTGCCCGCGGGCCTGCCCGCGGGTCTGCCCGTGCGCTTCCAGCACTGGATCCAGGATCCGGTGGCGACCTTCGGCTTCTCGGCGAGCAACGGACTGCTGGGCATCCTGCAGTGAAATGCCGGTGCCGCGACCGGCACACGCACAGCGTGCCGGGGCCCGGACAGGCACCTCACCGGCCTCGACCTGCGCCCACCGCAACGCGAAGTCGGCGGCGGAACCAGCCGCGACGGGGTCGCGGCACCGGGCGCACCAGGGGCCCACGCTCGCTTCCCGACGGAAACACGCCCAGGCGTCTATACTCGCGGTGGGGCGTTGCGCCTCGAGCCCACACGCGGACCCTGTCGTCCGCCAGAGCCTTCCCGACCCGAGTTCCCAGCATGCCACACCGTTCCACGTTCGCTCTCCTGGTCCTGGCCGCCCCGTGCCTCGTGGCCCAGTCGCCCGTTCCGCCCGCCAACGCCCAGATCCCCGGCACGCAGTTGTTCCGCTGCGGCACGCCGTCGGGCCCGGGGATCGGCGCGCTGACCGACAATCCCGACTGCGACTACAACAACACCAACCCGTCGTCGACCTACGCGCCGAGCAACGTGATCGGCATCCCCGTGGTCGTGCACGTCATCCAGAACACGTCCGGGCAGGGCTTTCTGTCGGACACGCAGGTGATGAGCCAGATCACGGTGCTCAACGAGGACTATCGCGCGATGCCGGGCACGCCGGGTGCCGGTGGCGTCGACACCAAGATCGAGTTTCACCTCGCCACGATCGACCCGCTCGGCAACCCGACCAACGGGATCACGCACCACACCAACAACACGTGGTTCTCGGACACCGGTTCGTACTGGAACTCGATCGCCTGGCCGACGCAGCGCTACCTGAACATCTACACCAACAACATCAGCGGCGGCAGCCTGCTCGGCTACGTGCCCGCGCTGCCGCAGCAGGGCACGACCTTGAACACGAACGCCGATCGCGTCGTGATCCTCTACACCGCCTTCGGTCGCCCGAGCCCGCTGGTGCCGTACGACCGCGGGCGCACCTGCACGCACGAGGTCGGCCACTACCTGGGCCTGTTCCACACCTTCGAGAACGGCTGCGGCACGGCGGCCTGCTACTCGACCGGCGATCGCATCTGCGACACGAGCAGCGAAGCGAACCCCGTCTTCGGCTGCCCCGGTTCGTCGGTCAGCTGCGGCTCGGCGGACCCGTTCCACGACTACATGGACTACTCCGACGACTCCTGCATGACCAACTTCACGCAGGAACAGGCGCGCCGCATGCGCTGCACGTTGATCTCCTACCGGCCCATGCTCGGCCAGCAGGTCGCGTCGGCGACGGCGTACGGCACGGGCTGCTACACGTCGCGCGCGAGCTTCATGCAGACCTTCGGGGCGAACACGTTCGACCTGGCCGGCAGCGCGTCGACCGCGAACACGATCGAGTTCGTGCCCACACCCAACGGCTACACGATCCAGCAGGGCGCCAGCGCGTGGTTCACGCCGGCATCGCCGGACCTCGGGCTCGGCGACGAGGCGCTCGCGCCGGTGAGCCTGCCGTTCACGTTCCAGTTCCCGGGTGGCAGCACGACCGTGGCGAAGATGTGCAGCAACGGCTTCGTCTACCTCGACGGCACCTCGACCGCCACGGACCCCGCGCCCAATCTCGTGCTGCTGGCCCTCGGCGCGGCCCGCTTCGCGCCGTTGTGGATGAACCTGAACCCCGCGCTCGGCGGCTCGTGCCACTTCGACGTCGATCCCTCGGGCAACGCCGTCTACTTCACCTGGGACGACGTGCCACCGGCCACCGGGGGTGCGGGTAGTTCGTGCCAGCTCGTGCTGCGCGCCGATCAATCGGCCGAGTACCGCTACCTGCAGGTGAACCAGGCGAGCCTGTGCCTCGTCGGCTGGACGCGCGGCAACACGATCTTCGCGACGAACACCGACATCTCGGCGGCGATGCCGTTCTCGGTCGGTCTCGACATCAACCCGTTGACGTGGGTCTCGACGGGCCGGCCGTTGCTCGGCTCGACGCAGATCGTGACGCTCGGCAACATCTACAACCCACCCGGCAGCATCGGCCTCGTGATCGTCGGTTGGACCGGCATCCCGGCCGGCTTCCCGCTCGCGGTGATCGGCGCACCCGACTGCTTCCTGTGGGCGAACAACGACGTGCTGGTGCCGTTCCTCGTGCCGACCGCGAGCTACCAGTGGTCGCTCGCGATCCCCGCGACGTCGTCGCTCGCCGGCACCGAGGTGTTCACGCAGGGCGCGCTGCTGTCGCCCGGCGTCAACGCATTCGGACTGCTGACGGCGAACGCGGTGCAGCTGACGCTCGGCGCGCTGTAGCGCCGAACTGACGATGCGCGCCCTCCGGCGCCCTCGTGCGCGCTGGCCTGCGAACGAGTGCCCTTCTCCACCCGAGACAATGACCATGCACCGATGGATGTCCGTGTTGCTGTTCTGCCCGGTGGCAGTTGGCCAAGGGGCGTGGCTGCAGCAGTCGCCAGGGAATCGTCCCGCGGCGCGCGAGTCGCACGGACTGGCCTACGACCCTTCGACGCAGCACGTGTACGCGTTCGGCGGTGGTTCGGAGAGCTCGACGTACTACTCCGACACCTGGCAGTGGGACGGCACCAACTGGGCGCAGGTGCCGACGACCTCCTCGGAGCCGTTCCGGCGCATCGGGTGCTGCTTCTGCAGCGACGGCGTGGGTGCGCTGATGTTCGGCGGTTACCGACCCGGGTTCGGCATCGGCGGTGGCGCACCGATCTGCCTGGGCGACACGTGGAGGTTGTATCAGGGCCAGTGGAGTCAACTCGCTGGAGGTCCGCTCGGCAGCGGTACATTCCAGCGGGCTCACGCGGCGATGGCGCGCAGCAACCAGGGTGTGATCCTGTTCGGCGGCACGGCGACCGTGACCTTGCCTGCGCCACTGGGTGACACCTGGCGCTGGAACGGTTCGACGTGGACCCAGTTGGCGCTGCCCGTGAGCCCGCCGCCGCGAACCCGGCACGTGATGACGTTCGATTCGACGCGCGGTGTCGTCGTGCTGTTCGGTGGTGACCCGGGCGTGCTGCTGGCGCCGCTGCTCGGCGACACGTGGGAGTTCGATGGCACCACCTGGGTGCAGCGGTTTCCGGCGCACAGCCCCGCGCCGCGGGCCTCGGCGGCATTCGCCTACATGCCCCATGTGCAGAAGGCGCTGCTGTTCGGCGGAACCGGGGCCGGCGTGACCAACGACACGTGGGCGTGGGACGGCACGGACTGGACGCTGCAGACCGGCGGGAGTCCACCTTCGGCGCGCGGCAATCATCGCCTCGCCTTCGACGAGGCGCGTCAGGTCGCGGTCCTGTTCGGCGGCAGGGCGGCCACACTGCTCGACGACACGTACGAGTACGTGGAAGGCCCGTCTTCGTACACGGCGTTCGGCGCCGGGTGCCTTGGGCCGAACGGACTCGTGCCCGCGCTCGCGGCGGTCGGCGGCGAACTGCCTCGCCTCGGCACGATCTCGCACATCCGTGTGTCGAACCTGCCGATGAACCTCACCGTGCCGATCTTCGTACTCGGTACGAGCGACACGATGGATCCGGGCCCACCGTCATACGCGCTGCCCTTCGACCTCGGGGTCCTCGGCTGGTCGGGGTGTCAGCAGTTGGTCGCCAACCAGGCCGCGTTCGCCGCGGCCACGTTCACTGGCCAAGCGGACTATGCCATGACCGTGCCGCTCAACGTCACGCTGTTGGGGTTCAGGTTCTTCGCGCAGGCGATCGTGCTCTACCTGCCGACCGGCGTGGCCGTGTCGAACGCGGTCCGCGGCGTCGTCGGCACCTGATCGAGCCGCAGGCTCAGTCGTCGGCGAGCACGCGGACGAACGCGGCGCGCCGCGGCGGCGGCATCGCGCAGCCGGCACCCTTGACGCTGCGCCAGACGACCTCGTTGAGCAGCATGTCGTCGGCCGCGTCCTCGCGCGTCAGGTCGAAGCCGGCCGACATCTCCGCGCCCCAGGCCGTGCGCAGGTTGCGTTCGTCGAGCGGCACGCGATTGGGCACCGCCACGAACGGCGACAGGTCGGCCTCGGCCTGGAAGCAGTCGTACATCGGCAGCGCCGCCGCATCGAACTGGCTCATCGGCGGCAGGCCGAGGATCAACTCCATCGTGCGCAGCATGCTGCACGTCGAGTACAACGTGGAGACGACCGCGCCGCGGCGCACGTGGGGGCCCGCGACGAGGCCGACGGTGCGGTGCGCGTCGACGTGGTCGGACCCGTTCTGCGCGTCGTCCTCGACCACGAAAACGGCCATCGACGGCCAGAAGCGGCTCCGGCTCAGCGCCTCGAGCAGGCGGCCCAGGGCCAGGTCGTTGTCGGCGACGCAGCTGCGCGGCGTGAACGCGCCGACCTTGGTGCCCGCCGTGTGGTCCTGCGGCAGCCGCACGATCGTGAGGGCCGGGAACTCGCCCGTGCGCGCGAACTCGGCGAGCTCGACGAGGAAACGATCGACGCGGGCGTTGTCGGTGTAGTCCAGGTCGAAGCTGCGGAACGAGACGTCGCAGTGGCCCTCGAGGTCCGGTGTGCGCGCGTGCCCCGGCTGGGCCGGGTCCTCGGCGTTCTCGACCCACTCGCCGTAGCTGCTGTACGTGAGGCCCGCCTGCTTCGCGAGGTTCCACAGGTAGCCGTTCTTCGGCGCTGCGAGCGCGAAGTGGCCTTCGCCCGGATAGCCGACCGCGACCGATGCACCCTCGGGCGTGCGCGCGGTGCCCTTGCCGCCGTAGCTCACGGGCCACGTGCGCTCGACGAAGTCGCTCGCGTAGGCGCCCATAGACCACTCGTGGCCGTCGGCGGAGACCTCGGACTCGACGTAGAAGTTGTCGAGCAGCACGAAGCGCTCGGCGATGTCGTGGTGGTTGGGCGTCACCTCGCGCGGGAACAGGCAGAGCGTGGCGTCGCCGTTGCCCTGCGGCAGGTCGCCGAAGATCTGGTCGTAGGTGCGGTTCTCCTTGATCACGTAGACGACGTGGCGGATCGGCGAGGCATCGCCCGCGCGCGCCGGGATCGGCGAGCCGGCCGGGCGCGAGGCCAGCCCGCGCACGCCGCCGTCGGGTCGCAGCGGACTGCACGCGATCGCGCGAGCCGACAGCGTGCGCAGTTCGTCGGGCGCCGGCAGCGCGAAGACCGACAGCGAACCGCCGAACATGCTGCCCGTGTAGTCGCGCTCGGTCTTGCGGTTGCGCCCGGGCTGCGGCCCGTCGGGGTTGGCGAACGAACCGAGGCTGCCCTTGCCGTTGGCGACGAACACGGTGCGCGCGTCGCGGCTCGTGCGCACGGACGTCGGGTAGAAGCCGGTCGGCACGAAGCCCAACGGCCGGCTGTGGCCGGGCTCGCCGACGTCGACGACGGCCAGCGTGTTGTTGTCGGCGTTGGCGATCAGCAGCAGGTCGCCGGCCAACGCGAGCGAGTTCGGCGTCGATCCGGGCGGCGCCTCTGCGTGCAGCGCGCTGCCGATCGACTCGACCGGTTCGCGCCGCGCGAGGTCGACGACGGTGACGCTGTTCTCGTTGCCGTTGCTGACGAACAGCCGCGTGCCGTCCGGGTGCAGCAGCAGTTCGCTCGGGTGATCGCCGGTCGCGACGTGGGCCAGCACGTTGCCCGACGCCGCATCGACGACGGCGACCTGCGCCTTCGCCCACAGCGAGACGTAGACGCGGCCGGCGGCGATCGTGCACTCGAACGGGAACGTGTCGGCGCCGAGTTCGACGGCTCCGAGCGGCCGCCCGCCGGCCGCGAACCGATACAGCTTGCCGGTGCGCTGGGCACAGACCCACACTTCGCCATCGGCGCCGACCGCGATGCCCGCGGGCAGGTCCAACACCTCGGGCGCGCCGACCGGCCAGGCCACGCGTTCGCCGAACGTGCCGCTCCCGGCCGCGAACGGCACCTCGTAGACGACGTCGTCGGCGCCGCCGCTCACGTAGAGCGCCGAGCCGTCCGGCCGCCACGCCATGCCGCTCCACGACCGCGGCAGCTTCAGCGTGGCGCCGATCGTCTGCGTGCCGGTGTCGAACAGCACGACCTGATGTTGCCGGTAGCCCGCGTGCTGGATCGCGAGCCAGCGGCCGGCGGGATGCAGCACCAGACGCACGGGCAGGTCGGATGCGAGTTCGTGCTGGGTGCCGTGCGGCGCCAGCGACCAGCCGTTCGGCAGCAGGATCGAGCCGTCGGCGGCCGGACCGGGCCAGTGCGGCTCGCCGGGGGAGGAGCACGCGGTCGCGGCCAGCAGCGCGGCCAACACGGCGAACGGAGGATTCGGCATCACGCGGCACGGTAGCGGGCGATTGTGCAGGAACCGCGAACAGAAGCGGCGCGGTCGCCCTCGCACGGAGCCGGCGCAGCGGGACGGCCGACACTCGGCCACCTGGCGGATCCCACGACCGCGGCCCTCGTTGCGTTCGCATGGCCCGTCGGCGCTCGCGGCGGTGCACCCCGCGCAACCGGAGACTTGCGCGACGCCCGGCAACATCGACTATACTCGGGCCATCGGTCCGGTGATGCCTCGCATCGCGCGAGGAGTCGGCCCGCAGGGAAACTGCCGCTGGTAGGCGAAGGAGAACCCATGGACACGTGTCCGCGCAATCATGGACTGCATTGCATCCTCCCCCCGTACGTCGTCGACCACATGGCGAAGTCCGCCGATCCGGCCGTGCGCCGGCTAGCGATGGACACGATGCAGGCCGGAGCCGCGGCGCGCGCCATGCGCTCCGTGCTCGCGACCATGCCGGCGATGGCCGCGATCCCCTCGGTCGCGGGCAAGAAGGAGCGTCGCGTGTACGACCTGCAGAACGATGGCATGTGGGCGCTTCCCGGCAAGCTGATCCGCGAGGAAGGGGAAGGCAATGTCGGTGATCCCGCAGTGAACGAAGCCTATCGGTACGCGGGCAACGTCTACGACTTCTACAAGAAGGTCTTCGCACGCAACTCGCTCGACGACCTGGGCATGGCCCTGATATCCAGCGTGCACTTCGGCAAGAAGCACAACAACGCCTACTGGAACGGCGAGCAGATGATCTACGGCGACGGCGACGGCCAGCGCTTCGTTCGCTTCACCAAGGCGCTCGACGTCGTCGCGCACGAGTTCTCACACGGAGTCGTGACCCACACCTGCAACCTCGTCTATGCGAACGAGTCGGGTGCGCTCAACGAGCACTTCGCCGACGTGATGGGAGTGCTGTGCCGTCAGTGGCAGAACGACGAGAACGCCAAGACGGCCGACTGGACCGTCGGCAAGGACTGCCTCGGCCCCGACGTGAATGCCGTGAGCCTGCGCACCTTCCTCGACGCGAAGGCGTTCGAGGACGACCCGTTCCTCGGCACCGACCAGCAGCCGAAGCACGCCAGCGGCATGTACACCGGCTCGGACGACTACGGCGGCGTGCACATCAACTCGGGCATTCCGAACCACGCGTTCTACCTCACTGCGATCGAGCTCGGCGGCAAGGCATGGACGCGTGCGGGGCTGATCTGGTACGACACGATGTCCATGCTGACCAAGACGAGCGACTTCGCCGAGATGGTCGACAAGACCCTGCAGGCAGCGACCAGCCGGTACGGTGCCGGCAGCGTCGAGGCGAAGGCGGTCAAGGCAGGCTGGAAGGGGGTGGGCCTCTCGTGAGTCGGATCGAGCGCGTCCTGTTCCGCCAGAGCGGTGGGTTCTCGGGCCAGATCCGCGGGTGCGACGTCGGCGCCGGCGAGATCGGGGAGGACGTGCGTGCGCTGGTCGAGCACGCTGCACAGCACCCCGTCGATCACCGCGACGTGGCCGCGCGCGACGCCGAGGTCTACGAGCTGTGCATCGAGCGCGATGGCGAGCCGACCTACCTGCGTTTCGACGAGGCTTCGATGACCGCGCAGCAGGCTCCGCTGATCGAGTTCCTCCAGAGTCAGGCGCGGCCGCAGCCGCTCGACGACCCGCGATGGCGCAGGGTGCGCCTCGCGTGCGTGTTCTTCGATCTCGGTGACACGCTCGTGCGGGCGCATCGGCGCGACGGCGAGCTCGAGCTGGAGTCGATGCCCGGAGCCGTCGCCTGTCTCGAGGCGTTCTCGCGGGCCAAGGTCCGCCGTGGCGTGATCTCGAACACGCCCGCGGGCCACGATCAAGCGAGGATGATGGCGCTGCTCGAGCGCTGCGGGCTCGCACCGCACCTCGACCAGGATCTGTGCGTGTTCAGTTCGGTCGTCGGCTGCGACAAGAGCTCGACGAAGATCTTCGACCTGGCGGCCACGCGCGCCGGCTTGCGCGACTCGACGGCGCGCCTGCTGTTCGTCGGCGAGGATGCCGCGGAACGCAGGATGGCGCAGGCCGCCGGTTGGATGATCGCGGCGGACATCGACGCAGCACGCGAGCTGCTCGATTGAACGATGGCATGGCGGGCGCGGTCGCAGGACCGCAGTCCTCACGCGGAGCAGAGATCACAGGGTTCGGGTCATCGACGCGATCGTCGGTGCCCGCGCCCGACTACGAGAAGGAGAGAGTGATGAAGACCAATCGGCTGTTGCGTTGCTTGAACGTGCTGTTCATCGGCACGGCGGTGCCCACGCTCGTTGCCCAGGGTCCGTTCGCGAACTCGACGGACACGATCCCTGCCAGCTACGGCGGCAGGAAGTTCGTGCTGAGCCACGACTACCCGGCACAATCGCCGCCAAACCCAGCGTCCCCGTGGAAGCAGCACGACTTCCGCACGGCGCCGGTTGCCTACATGCGGGCCGTGTTCGACTACTGTCTCGCGGGACAGGAGGACGTGGACTGGGTCGTGCAGGACAACGCGGTGCGCAAGTGGTACCACGCGCCAGGGCTCGTCGGAGGTGCGAATGGGCGCGAGTTCGTGCGCGGCTTGACCCGCGAACGCACATCGCGGCCCCGCGAACTGCATGCGCAGCAGGCGAGCTCCGTGCAGAACTGGGGCACGGGGTTCTACAACGCCGTCGGCGGTTTCACGATCGGCCAGGTCTGGGCAGATCCCGGCAGCCCCGACCCGAGCAAGGCACACTTCGCGGAGGGCACGGTTGCGTTCAAGATCCTGTTCACGCGCGCGCTGGTCGCCGAGGTCCCGTACTTGAGCCGCACTCTGCGTTGGCGCGCCAACGTGAATCGCAACGGCCAGCCGATCTTCGTCAAGCTGTTGCAGATGGACATCGCGGTCAAGGACAGTCGCGCGGAGACCGGTTGGGTATTCGGTACCTTCGTCTACCAGGACGACGGCGGCACGGGCAGTCCCTGGACGCGCATGGTCCCGGCGTGCCTGGCATGGGGCAACGATCCGACTCTCGGCGCCGCCGCGTACGCCGGGGGCGAGCGACCGCAGCAATCGTGGATCGCACCCGAACTGCTCGCTGGTCCGAAGAAGTTGCCGCACTTCGGGTGGCTGGATCGGGCCGACGGGCCGGTCGACAACCCGCGGTCGGCGTGCATGTCGTGCCACATGACCGCGCAGTGGCCGATGGGAGACATGCTGCCGGCGGCATCGGCGTCTCCGGCGGTCACCATGACGTTCTATCGCAACCTGAAGTACCCGACACCGTTCACGGTGGGCAGGACGTCCTTGGACTTCTCACTGCAAGTCGCGATGGGCATGCGCAACTTCCCGGGCACGCTCGCCGGCGCGGGGATCCTTGCGGCCACCGACGCGATGCCCAGCTTCAACATGAGGGAAGGGTCCGTCGAGGCCGCCGAGGAGGCCGCGACCGTCGGTGCCGGACCGGATGATCCCGCCGACGCCGCCGAGGGCCACGCCGATGCGGGAGGTGAGCGCAAGTCAGGGGCGAGCGGCGGCGCGCCGGCCGCAGCCGAGGCGGCCGGGCTGCCATGGGCATGGATCCTCGGCGGCCTGGTCTTCGTTGCGCTGGCCGTGTTCCTTGCCTCACGGAAGAAGGCATGAACGGCGGCGCGAGTCGCCGCGCCGCCAAGAGCTCGATCGCGTGTCCGTTGCCACCGGATGGTGATCACGAGCGTGGAAGGCTGCTGGTTTTGCGAGCCGCCCGGGCCTGGCGCGGGAGTAAGGAGCGAGATGAGGTCTGTCGCCACGGTGGCCGGTCTCGGGGCGGGCGCGATCCTGACAGCGGTCTATTTCGCCGCGGGAACGCTTGGCCTTCGCCTGGGGGCCTATCACCCCAGCATCTCCGCGGTGTGGCCGCCAACCGGGATCGCGATCGCTGCAACGCTCCTCGCCGGCTACCGCGCGTGGCCAGCGATCTTCATCGGCGCGCTGCTCGTCAACGTGGTTGCATCGGCCGACCTCGCCTCGTCTGCCATCATCGCCGTCGGCAACACCGGCGAAGCGCTCACCGCAGCGTGGTTGGTTCGACGTTTTGCCGGCGGTCGCGCGGCGTTCACGCGGGCGCGCACGTTCTTCGTGTTCTTGCTGTGCGCAGCGCTCGGGAGCTCGATGATCAGCGCGAGCGTCGGCGTCGGCGCGCTCGCGTGGAGTGGTTCGCTGCCATCGGTGCGTCTGGACATGGCGTGGATCACGTGGTGGTTGGGGGATGTCGTCGGTGCGATACTGGTGGCACCGCTGGTCGTGTTGTGGTCCGCACGCTGGCCGACCTGGTCGTGGGCGAGGACTGCAGAGCTGGCGATGTTGTCGGCGTCGCTCGTGCTGGTCAGCTGGCTCGCGTTCGGCCGGTCGCTCTCGCCCGAGCGTGGGGATGCGCTGACGTTCCTGCCCATGCCCATCCTGATCTGGGCTGGGTTCCGCTTCCCGCCGCGCATCGTCGCCGCTGCGAACCTGCTCATGGCCATGATCGCGATCGTCTGCACGATCGACAGCGTCGGCCCGTTCGCGCAGGCGCCCACCCACCAGGAACTCCTGGTCCTGCAGGTGTTCCTGGGCTTCATGGCGGGCACGGGGTTGACGGTCGCCCTGGCTGCGAGCGAGAACCGCGAGGCGGCCGAGGCGCTGCTGGAGTCGCGACATCAGCTCGAGCTGCGCGTGCTCGAGCGCACTGCGAGACTCACCGAGACCAACGATGTGTTGGCTTCGGAGATCCGCGAGCGTTCCGAGGCGCAGCGGGAGCTCGCGGAGAGCAATGCGCGCTTCCGCGAGCTCGTCGAGTCGGCGCCCGACGCCATGGTCATCATCGACGCCGCGGGCGCGATCGCGATCGTCAACTCACAGACCGAACGCATCTTCGGGTACGAGCGCCTCGAGCTGATCGGTCAGCCGCTCGAGCTGCTCGTGCCGGAGCGCGTCCGTGAGCGACACTGGCGCGAGCGTCAGGCCTACATGGCGAACCCGCGCGTGCGAAGCATGGGCGAGGGTGCCGACCTGTACGGCCGGCGCAAGGATGGCAGCGAGTTTCCGATCGACATCAGCTTGAGCCCCTTGCAGACGAGTGGCGGTCCGACGGTGTCCGCATCGATCCGGGACGTGACCAGGCGCAAGCGTGCAGAGCAGGAACGGCTCGCCACCGAGGCGTTGCGCAGCCAGGTGGCGGAGCTGACGAGGCGCACACGCGAGATCGGCACGCTCAATCTCATGGCCGACGTGCTGCGCGCGGCCTTGTCGCCGGAGGAGGCCTATCCGCTGATCGCGCCGTACCTGGAGGAGATGTTCCCCGTGCACAGCGGGGCGATCTACGTGTTCGACGAGGCGAGGTCGAGGCTCGGCGTCGTCGTTCGGTGGGGGCCGTCGCCGCCGGATGAGCCAACGATCGAGCCCGACAGCTGCTGGGGCCTGCGCCGCGGGCAGACGCATCGCTACGTCGATGATTCGCCTGCCACTGTCTGCCAACACGTGTCGGCTCCGCGTCCGGCCGTGGCCCTGTGCATCCCGATGATCGCGAAGGCACAAGCGCTCGGATTGTTCCACCTGAGTCGGCCGCACGCGCTCGACCTCAGGATCGGCGACCGCGCCGTTCCGGCCGAGTATTCCGAATACAAACAGAAGCTCGCCCAGGCCGCCGCGGAGCAGATTGCGGGTGCCATCGCCAACGCGCGGCTGCATCAGGAGCTGCGTGACCAGTCCATTCGCGACCCCTTGACCGGCCTGTTCAATCGGCGAAGCCTCGAGGAGTGGCTCGCCCGCGAGCTGCATCGGGCGGAGCGACGACGGACGAAGGTCGGCCTGCTGATGCTCGACATCGACCACTTCAAGAAGTTGAACGACCGGTTTGGCCATGGCGCTGGCGATCTCGTCTTGCGCGAGATTGCGCGGTTGCTCGAGCGCATCACCCGGAAGGAAGACCTCGTCTGCCGGTACGGCGGCGAGGAGATCATCGTCGTCTTCGCCGGGTGTTCGTTGCCGGACCTGCGTCGGCGCGCGCAGCAGATCCGCAATGGCATCAAGGGCCTGCAACTGTCGAGCGAGGGTCGTTCACTCGGCGAGGTGACGGTCTCGATCGGTGCCGCGCTGCGACCCGATCACGCCCTGACGACAGAGGCGTTGTTGCGTGCCGCGGACGAGGCGCTGTACCGCGCGAAGCGTGCCGGTCGCGATCGAGTGAAGCTTGCGGTCGGGAAGCCTGGCGACGGCGCCAACGTGTTGTCGCTGCCGGGGCAGGTGAAGCGCGTCGATGCGGACAGCGGCGGGGGGTGATGCACGGGGTCGCAGCACCCCGCGGTGCGCGACCGCAGACCGTGGCCGGGGCCCCAAGGAGACCGTGAGCTGCGCCGTCGTCCTTGCACGGGCCCGGCGCACGCGAAAGACACGCAGGTCGAACCGAGCCGGCTTCCGCGGCAGGGAGTGGGACGCGTCAGCGGGCGGTCACCGCTGAGGCCCGGCGCGACCTGCGAGACGCACGCAGGGTGCCGATCGCCCGTGAGGCAGCGGGCAAGACAGTACGAAGCGATGACGACGAACCTGCGCCTGCGTCAGGGCAGGCGCAGCACGCCGTTCGGCGGCCCGAGCAGCACCGGCGTCGGGCTGCGGTAGTCGATCGATCGCGCGAGCCGCGCCGACCAGTGGCGCGGGCTCGCGTCGGCGAGGTGGCCGAGCACCATCGCGGCGAGCTGTCGCTGCTCGAGCGGCGTCGCCGCGTCGCTCAGGCTCGCCACGAACGCAGCGGCGCGGTCCGCGGGTTCGCCCGCGCCCGGCAGCGGCATGTGGTAGCGCTCGCGGAACGCGCATGCGCGGATGCTTGGACTGCATGAGGGGCTGGTCGGCCCGGCATTCTCGGGCGCTCGCGCGCTGGGCACAACGGGCTCGCGGCGGCACCGGCGGCGGCGGCCGGGGTGTCGCGTTCGCGCGGGTGGGGTGTCGCACCGGCTCGGCATCTGGCAGATTGGCGGCATGCGCACCGCCGCCCTCGTGCTCGCCGCCGCCGCGCTTCCGGCGCAGGTCTTCATCGTCGACGTGAACAACGGCCCGGGCACGAACTTCGTCTCGCTGCCGGTCGCCGTCGCTGCCGTGCCCGACGGCGCCGTGCTGCGCGTGCGGCCCGGCAGCTACCAACCGTTCACGCTCGTCGGCAAGGGCCTCGTGGTGCTCGGCGATCCGGGCGCGAACATCGTGGCCGCGACCGCCGCGACGTGTGCGGTCAGCGGGCTGCCGGCCGGGCGCGTGTTCGCGATGCGCGGCATGACGGGTGGGGGATCGTCGACACCGCTGCGGCTGGACCTGCAGTCGTGCCAGGGCCCCGTGCTCATCGACGGCATGATGGGCAACTGCCAGATCGTCGCGAGCCAGTGCGATCAGCTCGCGTTGTCCGGCTGCGACTTCGAGGACTTCGCGGCGACCCCGGCGCGATTCGTCGGCTGCGACACGGTCGTCACCGGCAGCTTCTTCGCAGCGACCGTCCAGGCGCACGCGATCGAAGTGGTCGGCGGTCGCATGCAGATCGGCAACTCGACGGCGTTCGGCGGGGGCCCGTCGGGCAGCGGTCTCGCGATGACGAACGCGGACCTGCGCATGGCCTTCCACTCGGCGCTCACGGGCTCGGGTGCCTACGACATCAGCGGCACGGGAACGGTGCGGCGGGATCCGTACGCGAGCCTCGGTGGCAGTCCGCCGAGCGTCGCACCGGGTGTGCTCATGACGGTGGCCGCTCAACCGCTGGCGCTGGCCTACGGCGGTGCGCTCGGCGGCAACGCCTCCTGCAACTTCTTCGGCCCCAGCGGCGCCGTCGGCGGCATGTTCCTCGGCGAAATCGCCGCACCGGTCGTGCTGCCGGGCTTCGTCGATCGTGTGTGGATCGATCCGACGACCGCGATCCCGATCGGCGTCTACGTGATGGGCGGCTTGGTGACGATCCAAGCGACCGTGCCCAACAACCTGGCGTTGCTCGGTCGTGTCTTCGGCTGGCAGGGCGTCGTGTTCGAACCGACGGGCGTCAACTCGCTCTCGGTGCCGGGTCCGTTCACGCCCTGGTGACGCACCGCTCCGCGAACGCAGGAAACCGCGCGCGAGTCGTGACGGCGGCGCCGCGCGCCTGCTGTCTCCCGCGGCCGATGGTGGCCATCCCGTGGAGACACCCATGATCACGACGACCCGTTCCTTCCTCGCCGCGGCGATCCTGTTGCCCGGCCTCTCGCTGTCCGCGCAGAACCTGCTCAGCTACCGGCCCGACGGCGGCGTCGGCGCGCCGGCGCGCATGTTCGAGTTCCCATGCCGGAGCCCGGCCTGGAGCCCAGCGCTCGGCGGGCCCGGACTCGTGCCCGGTCCGTTTGCCGGCCGCGCGCGTCCGTTCGTCGCTGCGCTCGGTGCGTGCACCGTCGACAGCACGGCGGGCGTCATGTTCACGACCAACGGTCTGGTGTCGATCCAGCGCACGCAGTACCCGCGCATCGGCAGCTCGACGGGCGCGGCGATCCCCGATCTGCCGATCCCGGCCGTGGTGGGCCAGGTCACGGGCATGGCGGTCGATCCCGTGCTGCACCACCTGTTCTTGACGAACGGCCCGACGGTCTTCGAAGTCGATCCGACGGCGGGCATGGCGGTGCTCGCTTCGTTCCCGGCGGCGCCGTTGAACCTGCTCGCGGGCCTCGAATACGACCCCGCCCAGCCGGGCCTCGTCTTCGCGGTCACGACGGCGGCCGAGGTGGCGACCTACAACCGCGGCGGTGGCCTGATCAGCGCCGCGCCGCCCACGTATGCCTGGCCCGGCGCCGATGCGGTCGGCATCGCCTACGACAAGTCGAACGTCGCGGGCGGGGACTTCTACGTGATGCACGCCAACGGCCAGATCTACAACCACACGCACGGCGTGCTGCACACGACCGAACCGGCCAATCAGGTCGGCATGGTCTATCTGCCGAGTCCCGTGCAGCTGCCGAGCGCGGGCACGTGTGGTGGTGTGACCCCGACGGTGTCGGTGTCCGAACTCGTCGTCGAAGGTGCCGGCGGTTTCGGTCTCGAGATCGACAACCTGCCCGCCGGCGCGCCGCTCGCCGTGTGGGGCGTGCAGGTCTACGGACCCGGCACGGCGCCGCCGGTGCCCCCGGTCTGGATCGGCCTGCCGTTCGCCTGCGGCGACACGCTGTGGCCGGTGCCCGGCATGCCGCTGTTGACGTTCACCGCGCTGGGCGCGGGCACTTCGGCCGTGCTGCCGTTGCCGTTGCCCGGCGCGACGGCCGGGTGGACGTTGCTCGCGCAGCCGCTCGTGTTCTGCCCGTCCAGCCCGTGTGGGTTCATCCTGCCCAACGCGATGCAGTGCGAGATCTCGCGCGGCTGAGATGCCGGCGCCGGGCCGTTACCGCCTGCGCGCCTCGCTGCGCACCGATGCAGTCAGGGTCGAACTCGACGTCGAACCGGCGGAACTGCGCGTTGGTGCCGCGGGCGGTCCCTTCCCGATTACGTTGCGCCCGCGTTGAGCGGCGTCCGGCTCCGAGCCTCACGCCGCCTTGCGGCGCAGCATCGCAGCCAGCGTGCCGAACAGGCCACCGACCGCCGCGGTGAAGGCGGGCCAGAACACGAGCTGGGCGAACGCGAGCAGC
>DASUFY010000019.1:0-9896 GCA_036274315.1 Planctomycetota bacterium
CGGCCAGGGTCATGCACGACCTGGTGCAGACGCGTCTGAAGGCGATCGAGGTGAACGATCTCGAGCAACGCCTCGTGGAGCTGGAGAAGACCGCCGGCACCGTCGACGCGAGCGGCGCTCGGTACATGCGACGGCTCTGACGATGGCTCCCCGCAGGAACCAACGCCTCGCGCAAGTGGAGCGCGTCGTCGCAGGGCTGCCTGTCCGCCAGGATGTGCTCGACCGCGCCTACACGGACTTCCGCGAGTCGGGGGGACTGCCAGCGGAACAGCGTGTGGCAGCCGAGGTCGTCCGGTGCGTCAAGCGTGGCATCCTGCCGGACAAGGCGACGATGCTGTACTCCGATCGGGCCGCCGCCATTCGTTCGTACCTGCACAGCCCCGAACGGTCCAAGGACGAGTGCATGGACGCGCTGCTCGACGAGGCGGTGCGGGCACCGGAGCCGTTTCGGGGCCTGTCGCGCCTCCTGCTCCAGCTCTTCGCGCAGATCGGGCTCGACGTGACGCAGCCGATCCTCGCGGACAGCGACATCCAGCGACCCGACTACGGCAGCATGGGGCTCCACTTGGCGGGGTTCCCCGAGTGCCTCGCGAAGGCTCCGTACGAGGAGCAGGCACATCGCCTGTTCGCACGATGCGCCGAGCTGCGCCGTCGGATCCAGCCCCGCGACGACAGGTGGTACGCGGCACTGGCGGCGGCCGGCGCGCGGTTCCTCAACGAGGGCGAGCTGCCAGATGACGAGTTGCTGCGTGAGGCCGTGCTGGCCAACGGTGAGCTGTTCGCGCTCGCGCGGAACTTCGGCGGGGATGGCGACGCCGAGGTTCTTGCCGCGTTCGACGCAGCGGCCGCTTCAACCGGCGAGCAACGCGACGACGCGCTTCGCCGGCTGCAGGAACTCCACCGGCGCGACGCGGCCTGTGGTGGAAGCGACCTGGTGCAGACGACTGTGAAGGCAATCGAGACGAACGATCGAACGATCAGCGGCGCCTCAACGAACCGGGGAGCCCGGTCCGGCCACGGCACACGTCCTGCACCGCGGCAACAGCCCTTGAGGTCCTCGCCGAGTTGAGCGTGCATGTGGGCATGGACTCCGAACCCCAACTCCCCGCCGCGCGCCGCACCGCCTTCGTCAAGGGCGACCACTTCCTCGCGGACGTGACCGCGCAGGGCATGGTCATCGGCCGCCGCTACGTCGTCGTCGACCTCGACGAGAACATCACGCCCTTCGGCAACTTCGTGAGCTACCTGGTCCGCGACGCCGACGGCGGGGACGCTTTCTGGGTCGGCAACCTGCACCTGCTGGCGACGCTCGTCGCAACCTGAGTCCACGCCACGCAGCAACCACCTCGCGGTTGCCATCGCGGCGCCAGCTGGCTGCTCTTCGCCAAGACCGATCCAACGGAGCGAACGCAGGACGAGACTCCCCGCCGGGTTACCCCGCTTCTCGCCGACACTACGGCGCCCCACGCGACACCCTCACGCATGGAGGGGAGGTCGCCAGGACTCCGAGCGGGCCATGTCCCCGCTTGGAGTCCGTTTCTGCGTTTCTGCCGCAGGTCGCATTTGCCTTCGCATGCGACCTGCGGAAGGAGCGGTTCCTGCTGCGGCGCGGCGTTCGCGAATGCGACTTGATGCCGCCGGCGCCGATGTGGCTCAGTGGTTGGCATGCAACTCCAAGACGCCCTCGGGCAATTCCAAGTTCAACTCAGCGCCGACGGGCGAAGCGAGCACACCCGCAACCAATACCAACGCCACGTCGCCGCGCTCATCGCCTGGCTCAAGACGGTCGGCCGCCCCACCGACATCGCGAGCATCACGCCAAACACCGTCGCCGAGTTCTTCGGCAGCGACGCGGCACGGCTCAGCGCCCGCGGCGGAACAAAGAAGGCGACATCCGCGAACGCGCAGCGAACGTCGCTGCGCTGCTTCTTCCGCTGGCTCCATGAGTCGGGGCTCGTGGCGACGAACGCGGCGCGGCTGTTGAAGCGTGCCCGCTGCGCTCCCCCGCCACCGAAGGCGTTGCACCCCGACGAGCAGGAACGCCTGCTCGCGGTCGTCGCGACGGCGCCGGGCCCGGCGGGCGAACGCGACCGCATGCTCATTCAGCTCCTGCTCGGTTGCGGCCTTCGCCTGGGGTCCGCGCTCGGCCTCGATGTGGGCGACGTGGACCTCGTACACAACGAGCTGCAGGTCCGGAAGGCCAAGGGCGATCGGCCGTGCACGGTGATGACGCCCAACACCATCTCCAAGAGGCTCCGCGCGTTCATCGGCGATCGCGTCGACGGGCCGCTCTTCCTCGCGAACGGGCATCGCGTAAGCACCCGTCATGCTCAGCGTCGGCTTGCCGCGTGGCTGAAGGCCGCAGGAGTCGGCGGCAAGTCGGCGCACAGCCTGCGACACTCGTACGCGATGCGCATCTACGACGAGACCCAGGACCTGCTCGTGACGCAGGCGGCGTTGGGACACAGCAGCGTCACCTCGACCGTGTGCTACGCGAAGGTTGACCGGAAGCGCTTGCGGGCCGTGGTTGGGGAGTAGACCAGGAGCCTTGGGCGCGCCTTTCTGCGTCGATCACGGTCCTTCCCGGGTCTACGATTCGGACGCACAACCAAGACAGGCCGCCCAAGAAGCGACGATGGTCACTCCAATCCATCCCCGACAATCCTGTGATCCGAACGGTTTCTACCAGCTCGCGACTGCAACGCTCGACGAAGCGCGGTCGATCGTGCGGTTCCGTCTCGACCGCACCTCACACCCGGACTGGGCGAAGGTGCGTCGCACGCTGCCGGAGGATCTTCTTGCGAGGATCGACGAACTCGAAGCCGCGGAGTCAGCAGCAAGGGACGCAAGGAAACAAGGCGGAGCCCTTGTTCAGTGCGCAGCCTTCATGCAACGCCAGCACCCGCCCGGCACGCCGGCCCACCGGATTCGAGAGACCTTCCTCAGTGCCGAGGCAAGGTTGGCCGAGGCTCGGAATGGACTCGCTTCGGTTTCAGAGCGGATGATCGTCGCCGAAGACGCCGCCGCGAAGTCTTGGCAGCAGGAACACGAACGCGCGTTCAGGTCGCGAAGAGACGAGTACGCCGCGGCCTTCAGGCAATACGAGCTAGGTCTCGCGGGGCGTCGGAGCAAGTTCGGGGAACTGCTCGGCAGCAGCGCCTGCGAAGTTCTGCTTCACGTCGCCGACATGGCCATCAGGGTAATGGACGGAGATCTGACCTTGCGTCGAGTTGCGAGCAGCAAGGGCCCTTTCGAGGATCTCGACTGGGAGGAGCTACGAGTCGCGGTTCGCAACGACGCGGCCGAGCTTGCGCGTTCAACATCGGAGCCGCGGGTCGGCAGCGACCCAGGCCCGAGTGCACGAACCTCCCCCGACGGAGAGGTCAGCCTCGCGGACGCAATGACGCGCTACAGCCACTCGCGCGACGACATGCAGACAATGCTGCTCAACCCTATCAAAGCGATACCCTTCGACAACTACCCCGAGGAGACGCAGCTTGGACGCGGCGTCATCACTCGGGGCAAGAACGTGAAGAACTACGTGCGCTACTTGCTCCGTGTCGCAGCGGAGAACGAGCGTCTCGTTCAACAGGCGCGTTTGTGGTGGGCGTGGTGGGAGAAGGCGCAGGTCGACCCGTCGAAAGCGGGGCCAGCGCCGCTCGTCTCCTCTCGCATCGAGGTGGTGTTGCGGATGGCGGCGCAACACCGCGGCACGGGGGGCCCGAAGGCCACCCGCGCAGCCGCCGATGGCGCGAGCAGCCCCCTCAGCAAAGGGCGGCCAGAAGGGCGGGCTGACCGGCTCGTGACTGTGGAGGCGGCTGCCAAGGAACTCGGAGCGCCGCCGAGAACGATTCGAAACTGGATCAGCAAGGCTGACAAGCTGCAGCCGGTGGACCGGCTCGGCGGTCCCAGGAAGGTGGCAGCCCGCTACCGCCTCGTCGATATCGAAGCACGCCGGCCGGACAGGATCTGATCACGGCGATCAGATTGCCACTGGCAATCATCCGGCCATCATTCGGCAAACTGGCAATCGCTCGATGCGTCGTGTTGCTCGGCCACAGGTGGAGCGTATCTCGACGTGGCATGACGACGCACGAGCCTGCATCCCCACTCATCGCCTCGTTGACCGAGGCGAAGCGCGACCAACTCTTCCCGCTCCTCGACGGGGGGACGGTAGTTGAGGAGCTGACCGGAAAGAGGCCCCACGATTCGGCGCTCCACCGCTGGGCCAAGCGAGGCATCGCGGGTGTCCGCCTCCGAACGGTAACCGTCGGTCGACGGCGCTTCAGCACGCGACGTTGGTTGTTGGTGTGGTTTGCGGCCGTCGACGAGCGCGTTCGAGAGCGAACGGAGAGTCACGGATGACGCGACGGACAAGCATCGGGGAACCAACCACGCTGCCCGGCAGCCACGACCGTGGATGGCGTCGGTGCACTCGGTCGTCGCCCTGCCCCATCTGCGGCCGCACCAAGTTCTGCTCGCTAACGCCGGATGGCACTGCCGTCGTCTGCACGAAGACCGAGTCCGATCACGCGACTCGCAACGGCGCCTGGCTCCACCCGATCGGCGAGTCGAAGCACCGACACCGTCGACACCTGCCAGTCGTTCCAACTCAACGAGCCGACCTCGAACTTCTCGCGAGGCGGCTGGCCGACAACGTCACTCCAGAGCGTCTCACGGCGTTCGCGAACGCGTTGGGCGTCAGCATGGAGTCGCTCATCGCCCTCGGCGTTGGATGGAACGGCGGCGCCTGGAGCTTTCCGATGACGAACGCCAGAGGCGATGTGGTCGGCATCAGATACCGGAACTGGCGCGGCGAGAAATGGAGCGAACGCGGCGGTCACGAGGGTGTCTTTCGTCACCTGCACTCCGCCGTGGGAAACGGCCCGCTGCTAATGCCCGAGGGGCCGACATCGAGCGCTGCCGTGCTGACTCTCGGGTTTGAGGTGATCGGCAGGCCGAACGACAGGGGCGGTGGCCGCTACTGCTGCGAGCTGGCCCTTGGCCGCGATGTCGTCGTCGTCGCCGATCGTGATGAAGGAGGCCAAGGTCAACGCGGCGCGCAGGGTCTCGCACACCAGCTCGTGAGGTGGGCGACATCGGTGCAGGTCATCACACCGCCGGTGAAGGACCTACGCGACTGGTTGCTGTCCGGTGCAAGCCGTAACGATGTCGACAGGCTGATTGCGGCCGCACCGATGCAGCGGCTCCAGGTGAGGTATCGCCAATGACCGACGACGAGCCTCGCGAGTTGGCGATCGACCTGGTGTGGCACGAGGGCCGCCTCGCGATCCTCGTGATCCATGGCGACCGCCCGCTCCACAGCGACACCCTCGACCCCAAGTCCGCGATGGCGCGCGCACGCGTCATCAAGAAGCTCCAGACCAAGCTCCCGGCAATCGATATCGACGAACTGGACCGGCGCCTGATCGAGGCAGCCGCGAAGGGCCCACCACCTCAAGTCGACTCGACCTTGGGAACGGGCACCTTGTCTGCCGTCGATGAAGACCCCGAACCATCGGTCGAGAGTGTCGCCGGACCCGAACTGCTTGACGAGCTGACCAACGCCCTGACTCGCTTCGTCGTTCTGCCAGAGCACGGTGCCGCGATCCTGGCGTTGTGGATTCTCCACACGTTCCTCTTTGACGTCTTCGAGTTCACACCTCGCTTGCTGATCACCTCGCCCTCGATGCGCTGCGGGAAGTCGAGGTTGCTGCGCCTGATTTCGGCGCTCGTGAGTCGGCCGTTGGCGTGCGAGGGCATCACTGGGCCGGCGCTCTTCCGCTCGATCGAGGCGTACCGGCCCACCATGCTGATCGACGAGGCCGACACGATGCTGCGCGGCAAGGACACGAACGAGGTCCTGCGCGGCGTCATCAACGCCGGCCACCAACGCGGCGGCAGGGTGATCCGCTGCGTCGGCGACGATTCCGAGCCCAAGACGTTCGAAGTCTTCGCACCCGTCGCCATCGCGATGATCGGCAAGCCACCCGGCACCGTCGAGGACCGCAGCATCCCGATCACGATGCGGCGGCGTATGCCCGGCGAGACGGTCGAGCGGTTTGAGCCTGGCCGGTCGCTGCGCGAGCAGTTCATGCCCTTGGTGCAGAAGTGCGTGCGCTGGGCGCGCGACCACCGGTTGAGTCTGAGCGGCTCGCGCCCATCGGTGCCCTCGGGAGTCGACGACCGGGCCGCGGACTGCTGGTTCTCGTTGCTCGCCATCGCAGACGTCGCCGGCGGCCGGTGGCCGAACCTCGCCCGAGAGATCGCGGTGGCTGTGATGTCCGGCCGGGAGAACGGCGAGGGCATCGGGGTCGAGCTACTCCGCGACCTCAAGGCCCTGTTCGACAAGAGCGGCATCGACCGGATGTCGACGTCGAGCATCATCACATCGCTGGTGCTGCTCGAGGAGCGACCCTGGCCCGAGTACCGGCGCGGCCAGCCGATCACCCCCCGCCAGATCGCGACGCTCTTGTCGGCCTTCGAGGTCAGATCCAAGAACCTGCGCCTGCCGGAGGGGAGCGTCGCGAAGGGGTACCTGTGCGCGGACTTCGAGGACGTTTGGCGCCGGTACTTCCCAGAACGAGGGGGGGACCCCCCCGCCCCATCCGCTACGGCGCTACACACCTTGTCCGACAAGGGTTTAGGACCGTTCACATCCGCTACGGGGTCGAACGGTGTAGCGGATGGCAACAGCCGTAACTCCTTGCAGAACAAGCCGTGTAGCGTTGTAGCGGATGGGGCGGGGGGGTGCCCTGGAATAGACAGTAATACAGCGCCGCCGAGGCTGCTGGACCGGCTGCGCAACCTCGTCGAGGAAATGGCCGCGGACATCGACTCGGCTCCGCCCGGCACCGCCCCCTTCGACGGCGAGGCGTTGCGAGCCTACTACCGGGCGGCGGTCCGTCGTCACGGCATCGACGCGGCGTTAGCCGACGCCAGTGCGAGATTCGCCCTCCAGGTCGAGGGCACCTTCTTGCCATTGCAGAAGGAGGCCTCGTGAGCGCCACCGCCTGCGCAACTGCGGTCCGCCTTGACCCCGGGTTCCGGGACCTGATCCCCCCGCTGTGCGCCGACGAGGGATGGAGCCTGGTCTTGTGGCTTCGAGTCGAACGCCTGCGTGGCCACACCCAGCGCCTTGCTGGAGAGGGAGGATCGGATGTCTGACATCTGCATTCGCGTTCGGACATGGATCCGAGCCAGCGACCCCGAGGTGAAGACCGGCATGCTCGGGTTCTTGTCGGTTGAGTACGGCGCGCTGGTCCTCGACTCGATCGTGTTGCGCAGGACGGCCGACGGCAGGTTCGCGTTGAGCTTCCCGGCAAGAACGGATCGAGCTGGCCGGCGGCACAGCTACGTCCGCCCCGTCGACGACGCAGCCCGCAAGGCGATCGAGACCGAGTTGCTTTGGCAGCTCGGCGAGCGCGAGGAATTCGCGCCGTGAGCAATTCCGCCACGCCCGAATCGCCTAACGGCCCTGCTAGACGCCCTGGCACACGTCGCCATACCGGCCTCCTGGAGGGCGGTCCGACGAAGGGCTACCACGCAAGGGTCTGGGGCTACCTGCTCGAGCTGTTCGTTCAGCAGCAGGTCATCGATCTCACGAGCGACGGCCAGCTCAGCGAGTGCGACCTGAACGAGTTCGCCGACCGACTCATTTTGCCGACCTCGACGACGCGCGAGGCGTTCCGGTGGCTCGGGCAACACAACCTGCTGGTCGTGACGGAGGACGACGCTGGACGTCGAACGGCGTCACCCGATCTCGTCGCCCTGGGCGCACTGCTTCGTCGCGAGCGCGAGCTTCAGCAGCGTGGTGCGCGGGGCAGCGGGTCCTCGGCGCCGACGTACTTCAGGTGTCGCCATGCTTGTGTCCGGCTCCCTTGGATCGAGCAGGTTCTGGAGGCGCGTCCCGACGTAACGGAGGACCAGCCATGAGCGACCCGCGCGCCAAGCTCGCCGACGATCGGGAAGCCCCCAACGGCGGCGACAGCCATGCCCCTGCCGCGCAGCCAAGCCCCGAATCTGCACTTCCGCGCGAGGATCTGCTGCTCGCGAAGTTGTTCTGGACCGTGCCCGAAGCGGCCTTCCTCATGCGCGTCGGAGTTCGCACTGTGTGGAGGCTGATGGCAGACCCGAAGTCCAAGTTCCCGAAGCCTCGCCGCATCCGCGGGCGCACGCTGCTCGCGCGCGACGAGGCGCTCGCGTTCCTGAACGGTCGTGGAGGTTCCGCCAAGTGAACCATTGGGAGGGCAACCCGTACCGAAGGCCGAACTCGCCGTACTGGCACATCGTGTTCGAAGATGCGAGCGGCGTCGTGCGGCGCCGTTCCACCAAGACGAAGGAGTTGCGCTACGCGCGCGATGCGCTCGCCGAGCAACTGCGTGAAGTGGAGAAGCAGAGGACCGGACACGTCGACCGCTACGCCGCGTCGCGCGTGATGCCGCTCGAAGAGTTGGTCGTCGCCTACCGCGAACACCTCCAAGCCCAAGCCTGCGCGTTCCGCTACGTGCAGGCCACCGTGCGCCAAGTCCGCGACTTCATCGCGTTCGCGAAGGCCTCGACGCTCCCGACCATCGCCGTCGCGGACGCCGAGCGGTTCGTCGCCGAGATCCGGAGCAAGCGCAGTGCAAAGACTCGCGATGGCTACGCGGGCGCTTTGCGCGGCTTTGGCGGTTGGCTCAGGCGCACCGGGCGGTGGGACGTCGATCCGTTCAGCGGGTTGTCGACGCGCACGGCGACCAAGGACAAGCACCGCATCTACAAGCGCGTGTCGTTCCGTTTCGAGGAAGCACAGCAGTTGGTCGAGGGAGCGTGGGCGCGGTTCCAGGCCGAGAAGGCGCGCGGCGGTACGCCCGCCCACCGCAATCACGGTGACGTCGTGCGGGACCGACAGGTTCTGTACTGGTACGCGTTGACGACGGCCTTCCGCGCCAACGAGTGCGCGTCGATCAACTGGGAGGACTTGACGCTCGAAGGGCCAAAACCCGGCGTGCGGCTCGCAGGCATCTTCACGAAGAACGGCGACGACGCGAACATCCCGCTGCAACCGTTCGTCGCGGAGGCGCTGAGGGACATGCGCAAGCGGCGCAGCGCGATCCAGGTCCGCGACGGCAAGGGGCCGGTGCTGCAGACCGACCGCGTGTTCCACGTACCGGACATGGTGGCCAAGCTGGTGCGCAAGGACGCCGAATACGCGGGGCTGATCCCGCAGCGCGGGCCGACTTCGAAGCGCGTCGACTTCCACTGCTTGCGAAAGAGCTGCGCGCGCATCCTGATCGAGCTCGGCGTGCACCCGAAGACGATCCAGCAAGTGCTGCGTCACTCGGACATCAGGTTGACGATGGACCTCTACGGCGAGTTGGGTGAGGACGACCTGTTCAGGGACATGGGCACGAAGTTCCCCGTGCCGAGGATGTTCGCGGGGACGGGGGATGGCGCGGCAAAGTCGTCGACCCCGACCCTGGAGACGGCGTGACGCCACGGCCTCGCCCGAACCGAGTGTGCAATGGAGTGTGCAATGGCCTTGGTCACAACCTGACACATCCTGGCACGACCTGGCACAACCGACGCCCCTGCGAGACGCCACAAGCTCGGTCACGTGGCACTCATAGACACATCCTGGCACAACCTGGCACGACCTGGCACAACTCCCCGCTGCGTCTTCGAATCCTGCACGGCCCACCATTCCAACCCGCCGAGTCTGGACGAGAAGCCGCCGTTGCTCGCGTGTCGGGATGCGGCGCGGAGGCGGGTGAGCAAGGCAGTGCCATCGGGCTGGTCACGACGCGGCGCGACCTCTGCCTCCGCTCGTGCAAGAATGCGTGCATGAGTGGCAAGGAGTCGTTCGACGCGGTCATCGGTCCGAGCGAGCGAGGCTCGGCGTTCGTCACCCTTCC
>DASUFY010000020.1:0-12262 GCA_036274315.1 Planctomycetota bacterium
CGGCCAGGGTCATGCACGACCTGGTGCAGACGCGTCTGAAGGCGATCGAGGTGAACGATCTCGAGCAACGCCTCGTGGAGCTGGAGAAGACCGCCGGCACCGTCGACGCGAGCGGCGCTCGGTACATGCGACGGCTCTGACAGTGGCTCCCCTCAGGAACCGGCGCCTGGAGCAAGTCCGACGAGCCGTGGCGGCACTGCCCATCCGCGCCGACCTGCTCGATCGCGCGTTCGGAGTCTTCTGCAAGACGGGTGAGCTGCCCGACGGACAGCGCCTGGCAGCGGCCGTCGTCGCGCGAGCACTCGGCCGTTCGCCCCCACCGTCTCGCGACGATCCAGAGAAGTTCGCCGCGCATCTGCGGCGCCTGATCGCCGTCGCCAAGGCGGAGATCGACCATGGGGTGCCTCCACCCCAGATCTCGATTCGCGAGCACGTGTTCGACGAGGCAGTGTACGGACCCGACGTCATCCGGCGCGGAGCGCGAGCGTTGCTGAAGCTCGAGGTGGAGTTGGGCGCCGACGTCACCGACCCATCGTTCTTGGCGGACCGGACGCTGCCCGACCACGCCGGCATCGGCTTGCACCTGCTCGGCTTCCCTGAGTTCGTGGCAACTCCGCCGTACGAAGCCCAGGCGCACCGATTGTTCGCGCGCCTTGCCGAGCTGCGCGATCGAATCGACCAGGACGACACGGCGCCGTGGTTCCTCGTCGCCGATGATGCGGTCGTGGCGTTTCGACGAGGCGAGCTGCCGCAGGACGAGCTGTTGCTCGACACGGTGCTCGTCAACGCCGAGTTCCAGGCGCTGTGGTGGCATTCGCAAGGCTACGACAACGCCGAGCTGTTGGCGGCGTGCGACGCAGCCGCGCAGTCGATCGGTGCCGATCGGGACGCCGCGGTCGAGCGCGTGCGGGTGCTGGTGCAACAAGAGTACGCCACACAGCTCGAAGCCGAGCACACGCGATGACGTCGAGACCGCGGCAACAGCCCTTGAGGTCCTCGCCGAGATGAGCGTGCATGTGCGCATGGACAGCGAACCCCCACTCCCCGCCGCGCGCCGCACGGCCTTCGTCAAGGGCGACCACTTCCTCGCGGACGTGACCGCGCAGGGCATGGTCCTTGGCCGCCGCTACGTCGTCGTCGACCTCGACGAGAACATCACGCCCTTCGGCAACTTCGTGAGCTACCTGGTCCGCGACGCCGACGGCGGCGACGCCTTCTGGGTCGGCAACCTGCACCTGCTGGCGACGCTCGTCGCAACCTGAGTCCGCGCCACGCAGCAACCACCTTGCGGTTGCCATCGCGGCGCCAGCTGGCTGATCTTCGCCAAGACCGATCCAACGGTGCGAACACAGGACGAGACTCCCCGCTGGGTTACCCCGCTTCTCGCCGACACTACGGCGCTCTACGCGACACCCTCACGCATGGAGGGGAGGTCGCCAGGACTCCGAGCGGGCCATGTCCCCGCTCGGAGGCCGTTCCTGCGTTTCTGCCGCAGGTCGCATTTGCCTTCGCATGCGACCCCGGCGTGGAGCGGTTGCTGCTGGGGCCGGCGCCGGACCGGTTCCTGCTGGGCGGCTCCGAAGGGAATGCGCCTTGAGCTGATCGGCCAGGCTGTGGCTCAGTTGGGGCATGCAACTCCAAGAAGCCCTCCAAGCGTTCCTTCTCCAGTTGTCCGCAGACGGTCGGTCGCCGCACACGATCGGCCAGTACCGGCGGCACGGCACCGCGCTCGCGACCTGGCTCGCCGCAACCGGCACCTCGACCACCGTCGCGAAGCTGACGCCCGACCTGCTCGCGCGGTTCTTCGCCGCCGACGCCGCCAAGAACTCGTGCCGCGGCGGCGCGAAGAAGGCGGTCAGCCTGAACGCGATGCGGACCTCGATCAGGTGCTTCGCCTCGCATCTGCACCAGTCGGGGCTCGTCGCGACGAACCCTGCGCGTCTGCTTCGCCGGGCGCGGTGCGCGCCGCCACCGCCGCGGGCGCTTCATCCCGATGAGCAAGCCCGCCTGCTCAAGGTGCTGGCCAACGCCCGCGGCCCCGAGGCTGAGCGCGACCGGATGCTGGTCGAGCTGCTGCTCGGCACCGGGGTCCGGATCGGGAGCGCGCTTGCGCTCGACATCGGCGACATCGACTTCGCGCACGGCGAGATCGCCTTGCGACAAACCAAGAACGACCGGCCCGCCACCGCGGTGCTGCCCAGCGCGCTCGCAAAGAAGCTGAAGGCCTTCGTCGGCAAGCGCGCCGACGGGCCGCTGTTCCTTGCCGGCGACCGCCGCGTCTCGACGAGGCACGCTCAGCGGCGGTTGGCCGGATGGCTCGCGAAGGCCGGCATCGTCGGCCGCAGCGCCCACTCGCTGCGGCACTGCTTCGCGGCGTCGCTCTTGGCCCGCACTGGCGACTTGCGTCTCGTGCAGGCCGCCCTGAACCACGCGAGCATCGTCTCGACCACGATCTACACGCTGGTGGATCGTGCGCGGTTGCGCGCGGCAGTCGGTTGCTGAGGCACGACCTGGCAGCGGGCCGTCGCCTAATCCCACACGCGACGGCCGATTGGTACGTGAACCCGCGGGGCCCGCTTGGCATCGTCTTGCCTAGGTGCCGCGCACGCAGGCCGGCGCGGGAGGCCTCCGAAGCCGGACCGCATGGGACACATCCGTCTTCCCCATCTTCCACGCACTCGCCGATGGCGCGAGGTCATCGACCTCATTGGCAGCAGCGCGGGCACAGCGGCAGCCGTCGCCTCTGCGACGCTGGATGCGATCGACGACAAGTTCGTCTCAAGCAGCGCCGACGCCGGGCTTGTCCGTGCCTTCTGGATCCTGGCGAAGCTGCCCGATGCAGCCCGCAGCGGCACGTTCGTTCAGGAACTTCGCGACCTTGGCGTCAGCGTTTCGCCGAACCCCACGGTCGCCGAGTTGACCGCGGCGGTCGCCGGCGCGATCGACACGCACCTCGATTCGCATCGCCAGCGGACAGACTTCGCCGAGATGGCGCTAGCCGCGACGGTCGAGTCGATCGCCAGGGACCTGACGCAGCGCACTACGACGCTCTTCCCCGATGCAGCCGATGTCCCACGAGAGATCGCGAAGCTCGGAACCGAGGTCCAGTTCGGGCGGCTGGCGCAGAGCTTCTTCGCGCGTTTCACCGAACGGTGCCTCAGGTACTACGTCGACCGCGAACTCCCCCGCCACGTTGGCAAGGGTCGCCGCTTCAAGACGCTTGCCGACCAGAAGGAGTTCTCTCGGGCCCTTGAGCTCCACTGCCAACAGGCCTCCGAGATCGTCGAAGCGTTCGCCGGTGGCTGGTGGTCGAAAGCGCGCCACGAGCGAGACCTGTCCGAGACTCGCACCGCTCGGTTTGTCAGCTACGCCCTGAGGAAGGTGCGTGACGAGCTGCGCAGGGGTTCCGTCGAGTGACGACTGCCCGGGAAACCTGGGTGTTGTGCGACGATGCGACGCGACCAAGTGCACCGGCTGACGCGCTGCATCTCACTCTGGGCGAGAAAGGCCAGAGCATCACGGTCAACATCGGCGGAATCGACGGTGCTCTGACCGGGCGGTTGGCCCCGCGCTTCCATGACCTGATCCGAATTGCCGCGTTCGTCCTGGCCGCGGACGGCGCCGTCGGCAGGGGAAAGGCCAACGACGACGACAAGGGTGAGAAGTGGCACCGCACCTTTCACCTCGTCGCCGGCGTCGACGACCCAGGCTTCTGGAACCAAGCAGAGGTGATCGGGGCAATCGAAGGAACACTCGGGTTCCTGTCGCAGGACAATTTCCACTTCGAGTTCCAACCGCGCGGGAAGAAGCCGAACCGCCAGCTCGTTTTCTCCGGCCCCCAAGGTGAGCCGGTCGTGCCGTGGCACGACGTCGAGGAGGTTTCGCTCTTCTCGGGCGGGCTCGACTCCTTCGCCGGAGCCGCGGATCTCATTCTGGGCCAGAAGCGGAGCACGGTCCTCGTCAGCCATCGCTCCGCGACGAAGGTCACGGCCGTGCAAAACGGACTCTTCGACGACCTGCGACGCATCGCAGAGGAGCACGGCTGCCCGCCCCCGGAACACGTGGCCGTCACCTTGGCTCGGCACGAAAGCCGCCTCCGGGGCGAACACACGCAGCGTACGCGTTCCTTTCTTTACGCGGCGATCGCTGGTGCAGTTGCGAATCTCATCGGGCGCAACCGCGTCTGCATGTACGAGAACGGGATCATCGCTATCAACCTTCCGATCGCCGGCTCCGTTGTTGGCGCCCGCGCTACTCGCACCGCTCACCCGCGCGTGCTGAGCGGGTTCGCGAAGATCCTGTCGCAGGTCGCAGGTCGCACCTTCGAGGTTCGCAACCCTTTCGCACTGCGGACTCGCGCCGAGATCATCAAGGGCCTCGCATCGTCCCCGGCCCTGCCCCTGGCCAAGCGCACAGTCAGTTGCGCGCACGTCCACAGGCAGAGCAAGATGCACCCGCACTGCGGGATCTGCTCGCAGTGCATCGACCGACAGTTCGGCTTCCTCGGAGCCGGGATGGAGGAACACGACTCCGGCGTCGGTTACGACGTCCAACTGGCCCATGGCGAGTGGAAGGACGAGGGCGCCCGCGCTCTGTTGCTGAACTGGGTGGGCGCCGCGGACAGCTACACGGGTTGCGAGAACGCCGATGGGTTCCTTGATGCGTTCGGCGATGCGGCCCGCGCGGTGCCGTTCATCATGGAGTCGTGTGGCGTTGACGCGAACGCGGCGAGCCAGGCCGTGTACGACCTCCATCGACGGCACGGCGAAGCCGTCCGGCGGGTCATCGAAGAGGTCAAGCTAACCGGGAAGAAGGCACGCTCCCTGACGATGAACACGCTCCAGGCGCTACTGCTGCGAAAACGGCCGACGAAGATTCCCAGGGGAGGCGGGCCTGAACGCTTTCCGTTCGGGATTGAGAATCGACTCGTCTTCGGCGCGGGGAGCTGGCGAATCACGTTTCGCAACGGACCGGTGCTCACCCTCCCGGATGCCAAGGGCCTCCGCTACCTGAGCTTCCTGCTCCGCGCACCTGCTACTGTCTACCTAGCCAGCACCTTGATCGATCTCGCAGAAGGTCGCGAGCCATCGAAGAACGTAGTGCTCGACGAGCGCGGCAAGTACGCGGTGCAAGACCACATCCACTCAATCGAGGCCGAGCGTGGTCGTGCTCAGGAGATGTGCGATGAGCAGGCGGCAGCGCGTTGCCAAACCGAGATCGACGCACTGACGGATCTCATGGCTCGGAAGGGCGACGTCGTGCCGGGGAGTGGCGCCATCGCCGAGGCTGTCGAGTCGGATCTGCGTTCAGCGATCGCGGCGATCAAGGAGGCGAACCCGGTACTCGGACATCACCTGGAGGACAACCTGCAGCTCGGGGCGGTGCTCTGGTATCACCGGTCGGCGCCGAACTGGGATACTGCGCCAGCACCAGCACCGGACGCATCGGCCTCTGTTTGGGTTCCGGCTCGAACGCTCGTTGACGCGGAAGTCCATGTGATTCGGGGTCCCCGCGAGGTCGGGCGTTTCTGTGAGCGGTTCGAGGTTCCGACACGTCGCGGCAAGACGAAGGCCGGGCGAGAGCACCAGCGTCGCCTTGAAGTACACGCACCAACGTTCCGGGCTGCGCTGCGGCGGCAGCAGGCGGAGGAGCGGCTCTTGCAGGACGCTGCGGACCGGGCGCTGACCGAGCGCGAGAAGCGCGCCGGCGGGAAGTAGCAGCCCTACTTCCTGGAAGTAGTACGGCGGCGGCGCAACGGGCTGCGGCCCTTTGCCTTGTGACGGCACCCACTTCCCGGTCCAAGCGAGGCCGCCATCGCCCTGTAGACCCGGCAATCGTGGTGCCACGGAATAACATCCAAGGCCAGGACGCCTCGGGGGCCAACGCCGCCGACGGTTGGCGACGTGCCACGCGGTCGAACCCTTGCCCCATCTGCGGCGCCAAGAAGTGGTGCAGCATCGGCACCATCTCGGTGCACTGCATGAAGGTGCAGAGCGATCGACCCGCGGCCGGCGATGGCGGCGGGTGGCTGCATCCGATCCCCGGCGCCGCCGACAACCGCCGCAACGGCCACCACGTGCCGGCGACGCCGATGCAGCGCAGCAGGAAGGCGAAGGCCGACCCGGCGCCGATTCATGCATGGTGCCGCGAGGCCCTGACGCCGGAACTGCTGATCGAGTTCGCCGAACTGATCGGCGTCGAGGCGACCGCGGCTGACGAGTTCGGGCTCGGCTGGCACCCCGGCGAACACTGTTGGACCCTGCCGATGTTCGACGCGAACGGCGAACTGATCGGCCTTCAGCGAAGGTGGCGACCTGGGGAGGTTCCGCATCATGTCGAAGGCAACAAGGCAACGCTCAAGGACACGCGCAACGGGGTCTTCCGTCGCCGCCCAGACCTGCCGCCGGATGACGGACTGCTTGCGATCACCGAGGGCGGATCCGACGCAATCGCGGTGCGGTCGTTCGGGGAATGCGACGCCATTGGGATCTGCAATGCCGGCGGAACCGTCAAGATGGCCGCCAACTACGCCCACCGCCGTGACGTTCTCGTGTTCGGGGATGCCGATGAGGCCGGGCGCGCGAGCGTCTCGAAGGTGGTCGCTGCCGTCCGGGGCAAGGCGAAGTCGGTGCGCGTGGTGTTTCCGCCGGCGCCGCATAAGGACGCGCGTTCCTGGCGCAGCGGCGGCGCGACCTGGAAGGACGTTCTCGATGCGGCCGACTCGATCGATGTCGAGGCGCTGCGCGAGGCCACAGACGAGCGCGCCGCGATCCAGGCCGAGGACGGCGACACTGGTGCCGCGAACGGCGATCCGCTGATCCTCGATCCGAAGCGCACGCTGCCCACTGCGGAGCAGTTCGTGCAACAACACCACTCGCACGAGGACGGCCGCACGTTGCACGCGCACGCCGGATCGTTCTGGAAGTGGCGGTGCAACCGGTACGCGCTCCTCGATGACGCGGCGCTGCGCCACCAGCTGCAGCCGTGGCTGCACGCCGCTGCGTTCTACGATCCCAGGGACGACAATCGGCTCAAGCCTTACCCGGCCAACAACCGGGCTATCGGCGACGCACTCGCCGCAGTCCGCGACCTCGTGCACCTGGACTCGGAGATGCAGACGCCGGCCTGGCTCGGCGAGGGTGAACCACCGGCGCCGCTGCTGGATCTCATCTCGTGTCGCTCGGCGATCCTGAATGTCCCGACGCGCGCGCTGCTGCCGGCGACGCCTCGGCTGTTCTGCACTGCGGCGATCGACTTCGATCCTGATCCGGAAGCACCTGTGCCGCAGCACTGGATCAAGTTCCTCGGCGACCTGTTCGGCGACGACGTGGACGCGCTCGAGTTGCTGCAGGACTGGTTCGGCTACAGCCTGACCACCGACACCGGCCAACAGAAGGCGTTGCTGCTCGTCGGCCCGAGGCGCAGCGGCAAGGGCACGATCCTCCGCGTGCTGCGCGAGCTGATCGGCCCGGCGAACGTCGTCGCGCCCACCGTGTCCAGCCTCGCCGAGCAGTTCGGGCTGCAGCCGCTGATCGGCAAGAGCCTCGCCATGATCTCCGACGCGAGGTTCGCCGGTGAAGGCGTCGCAACGGTCGTCGAACGGCTCCTGACGATCACGGGCGAGGACGCTGTCTCCGTCAACCGAAAGCACCGCGATGCGGTCACCCTCACCCTGCCGACCCGCTTCACGGTCGCGACCAATGAGTTGCCTCGGTTGCCAGACAGCGCCGCGGCCCTCGCCGGCCGGTTCGTCACGATCATGCTGAGACAGAGCTTCTTCGGCCGCGAGGACCATGGCCTCACGCGCCGGCTGCTCGGCGAGTTGCCCAGCATTCTCAACTGGTCACTCGACGGACTCGACCGCCTACGCCGGCGGGGACGCTTCCAGGAGCCGCGCAGCTCCCGCGAGGCACAACAAGACATCGAAGACCTGTCGAGTCCGGTCGGGGCGTTCCTGCGGGAGCGGTGCATCGTCGAGCCAGGTCGGCGCGCACTATGCGATGCCCTGTTCGCCGCGTGGCGCGGTTGGTGCGAGGCCGACGGCCGCACCGGCGTCGGCACGAAGCAGACCTTCGGCCGAAACCTGGCGGCCGCCGCGCCGGGGGTGACGCGCCGCCGCGGCACCGGCGACATGCCGTTCTACGAGGGGGTGGATCTCCGATGAGCGCCACGCGCAGCCTAGTAGCGTCGCGAAACGGACCCGTACCGTCGCTCCACCGTCGCGTGTACCGTCGCGAATTGCCCTCGGCGGGTCAGTGCCAACGCGCCGCATCGGCACGGGTTACGGAACCACCGTCGCGAACCGTCGCGATCGACCGGATCTTATTGCGCACGCGGGCACACGCGCGCGCACGCGCACGTGCGCATGCAGACTGCAATGGTAACCGTCGCGACGGTTCGCAACGGTTCGCGACAGCGGACGCACCCGGGGAGGTCTTGTCTTGACCACCGTCGATACCACCCTGGACCGCTTCATCACGCGGCTGCCCGCCCGCCTCACCGCCGGCGCCCGCGAGTACGGCGACCGTTCGTTCACCCGCCCGCCGGCTGAGCTCGTCGACGAGCTGCAGCAGGAGTTGGAGGACGTCTGCGGCTGGGGACTGATCTTGTGGCTGCAACTCGACCGGCTGCGCGGAGCGGTCGATCGGCTCGAGGCGCCCAGGGAGGAATCATGACCAAGACCGTCAAGTTGATCAGCGGCGTCGGCTTCACACCCACGCCCCGCGACGACGCAAGGCGCGGCCTGTTGGGATACGTGACCTGCACGTTCGCCGACCTGCTCCTGCTCGACGGCCTCACGCTGCGAGTCACCGAGACGGGTGAACACCGGTTGAGCTTCCCGGCTCGAAGCGACGGCCAAGGCCGCCGCCACCCGTACTTCCGCCCGCAGGACGACCGCGCGCGCCGCATCATCGAGAAGGCGATCTTCGATGTGCTCGGCATCGAGGAAGGGGCGCATCGATGAGGTCGACCGATCCGATCTCCATGACGCCGAACGAACGATTGATCGAGATCGCCTCGATCCTGGCCGCCGGTGTCCAGCGCTACTTCGCCCACGAAAGCAAGGCGTCCTCGCAGCCGAGGAACTCGCAGGTTGGCCTTGAAGTGGTCGGTGAGTTCGAGGCTCCATGTGGCTCCCGCGTTCAGAACCCCAAGAGCACAAGGTCCAAGACATGAGCACGATCGCGCAGCAGATCCGCGAGTTGCAGAGCCTCCCTGCGGCGCAGCTCGCCGAACGCTACGAGGCGCTGTTCGGCAAGCCGCCCCGCGTTCGGAACCGCGCGTGGCTGTTCCGCCAGTGCGCCTGGCAACTGCAAGCGCGCGAACTTGGCGGCCTCAGCAATCGCGCGAAGACGCGGATCGACGAACTCGTCGCGCAGGTCGTGCTGCCGCTTGGCCAAGCTCCCCCACCCAAGCCGCGCGTTGTCCCACGCCCGGAGGTGAACGAACCGATGGTGGGCACCACGCTCACGCGCCAGTGGCGCGGCCAGACGATCCGCGTCGAGGTTCGCGACGGCGGCTACGAGTGGAACGGCACGCTGCACAAGTCGCTCTCGGCGGTTGCCAAGTCGATCACCGGCGCAGCCTGGAACGGCAAGTTGTTCTTCGGCCTGACGAAGCGGAGGGCCGGCGCGTGACCGCTGTCGCAGTTGCTCGCGCAATCCGCGTCGCGGTCTACACGCGCAAGAGCGTCACCGACGGTCTCGATCAGGCATTCAACTCCCTCGACGCGCAGCGCGCCGCGATCGAAGCCTACGTGCAGAGCCAGGCCGGCAACGGCTGGACGATGATCGGCAAGAGCTACGACGACGGCGGGTTCAGCGGTGCCTCTCTTGAACGCCCAGCGTTCCAAGAGCTGCTGCGAGACATCGACCAGGGGCTGGTCGACGTAGTCGTCGTGCACCGAATCGACCGCTTGAGCAGGTCGCTGCGCGACTTCGCGAAGCTGCTGGACCTGTTCGAGAGGCGCGGCGTGACGTTCGCGTCCGTGACACAGTCGTTCTCGACCGCGAACAGCATGGGGCGCCTGTTGCTGAACGTGCTCATGAGCTTCGCCGAGTACGAACGCGAAGCGATCGCCGACCGCGTTCGCGACAAGATTCGCGCGACGCGTGCCCGCGGCGCCTACACCGGCGGTCGAGTCGTGCTCGGCTACGACACCGAACAGAAGAAGCTCGTCGCGAACGCCGACGAGGCCGCGCAAGTCCGCGCGATCCTGCAGCTCTACCTCGAGCACGGCTGCCTGCGCGCGACGGTCGCCGAACTCTCGCGCCGAGGCTGGCGCAACAAGTCGATCACGACGCGCACCGGCAAGCGCATCGAGGGCCAGCGCTTCACGAAGGCAACGCTTTCCGCGCTGCTGCGGAACCCGATCTACACGGGCCGCATCCGCTGCGGCACTGACGTCGTGCCCGGCGCCCACGACGCAATCGTCGAGATGTCGCTGTGGGACTCTGTGCAGCAGCGTTTGCGCGAGAACGCGAACGGCAGCGCCAAGGCCCGAAACAAGACCGGCGCCCTTCTTCGCGGCATAGTGCGTTGCGGACGCTGCGGCTCGCCGATGCTGCACGTGTTCACGACGCGTGGGAACAAGCGCTACGGCTACTACTGCTGCGGCAGGCTGCACAACGAGGGGCCAGCGGCCTGCCCGGATGCACGCGTGCCGGCCGGCAAGTTCGAGGCCTTCATCGTTGAGCAAGTCCGCTGCATCGGCACGGACGAGCGGTTGCTGGCCAGGACGGCCGAGGCGGTCGAACGGCGGGCCGAGGACCTGCGTCTGCAGCTCGACGCGGAGCTCCGTCGGGGCGAACGGGAACGCCAACGCCTCGACGCCGAAGTGCAGCGCAGTGCCGATGTCCATGCCGACGTTCATGCGCTGGTCGAGCGCCTCGCCGAGGTCCGGGCCGAACGCGAGTCCCTCGACCTCGCAACCGAACCGAACCTGCGGGCCGCGCTCGCAAGCTTCACGCCGGTGTGGGACGCACTGTTCCCGGCCGCACGCGAACGGGTCTTGCGGCTGTTGATCGCCGGCATCACGTTCAACCCGGACACGCGCGAGACCGACATCGAACTGCAACCAGCCGGAATCGCGGCGCTGGCCGACGAAGCCCGCACCACCCCATGAACATCAAGGCGACGTTCGACGAACAGTCTTCCGCACCCGCAAAGCCTGCCCTTGCCCGGGGCGCGCCCGGCGCTCCGTCCTGCGCGGCCCGGAACCTGGCCCTCGCCTACAAGATCGACGACCTGATCGAGCGCGGCCTGATCGCGGACTACTCGGCAGCCGCGAGGCTCCTGCAGGTTTCGCAGCCCCGCCTCACCCACCTGATGGCGCTTCGCCTCCTCGCCCCCGGGATCCAGGAGGCGATCCTCTTCGGCGACCTGACCTTCGGTGACAAGGAGCTACGCGCCTTAGCGCGCGTCGCCGACTGGGACCAGCAAAAGGTGGTCGTCGCGGCCCGCACGGCGAGCCCACGCCGGCGCACGTCGGTTCGCGCCTGATCACGCCGCGCTCGGATCGAGTGACGAAGAGCGTCCTGATCGACCCCCCTCTTTCTGCTCTCGGGTTATGAACCCAGCGCCCCGCTCTGAGAGTCCGAGAGCACTTCGGGGCCGATTTCGCTCTCGGCCTCATAACCCGGTCACGGGCCACGCTCGCCGTCCCTACGGCCCCACCGCCGCATCCAACCGACTGTCGCGACGTTGCGTGCGCTCGGTACAGCAAGACGCCCCGAGGCTTTCGGCCCCGGGGCGTTCGCATCTACGTGACTGGTAGCGGGGGGAGGATTCGAACCTCCGACCTTCGGGTTATGAGCGGACACAGGTGTCACGTTCAGAACCGCAATGCTGACAGGCGATTAGCTGTAAGGAACGACAGCGATGGACACTATCGCGTCACAGGCGAAATGTCCAGATGATCCAAGCTAACCACGCTCGCCGAGCGGCGGACACACTTCGGCCACACGCCTATTCCGACTCGACGACCTTCGGGTAACAGCACAGCGGGCGAGCCCGGATTGTGTCCGAACCTTCGGGTATCTCGTCGCGCAGGCCGCGCCGTGGACACAACCGCGACCGCACCCACGACCTTCGGGCTGTTATCGCAATCGCGTCAAGTCGCCGCCCGCTTGCTCGTAGCCCGTCCTGGGTCGCGCCTCGGCACCAGTGCGCAAGGGCACAACAGTTTGTCGCACACACTTGCCCAAGGGAATGCCCAATAGGAACGACTCTCCGCGCGAAGGCAAGGCCCCATCATTCTACA
>DASUFY010000021.1:0-4874 GCA_036274315.1 Planctomycetota bacterium
CGTGTGCTTGCGGCAAGCGTGCGTAGGCCGCAGTTCTTCGCACGGCAACTCGACGAAGCCGCGTAGCCGCGGGCCTTGGCGCGAGCTGCCTGTGCCACCGTGACTCCGTCGAAGCTACGGCGGCGGCGGTGACCGCACCGCGAAGCTGTCGAGAGTCGCCTGGTAGCGCCACGGCAGCCACTGATCCGGCTTTTGACGCACGTCAGCTGCGTGATCGAGCAGTGCCGCGAGGTACTCGAAGGGGTTCTCGCCGGCGAGCTCGGCGGTGTGGATCAGGCTCATGAAGAGGTCGCCGACCCGGGCGCCGTTCTCGGTCTTGTAGAAGTAGGCGTTCTTGCGGTTCAGGATCGCCTTCTTGAGAGCGCGCTCGCAGATGTTGTTGTCGAGCGGCGCGCCGGGCTGCCGCAGGAAGAGCGTCAGCTTGTCCCAGCGGTTCTGCATGTAGGCGATCGCGCCGCCGAGCGCCGAGTTCGGCTCGGTCTGCCTGCTCGCGATCTGCGCCGCCATCCAGCTCTCGAGATCGGCCATCAAGTGACGGCTGTGCTCCTGGTGGTAGCGAAGGCGGTCTTCGTCCGACAGCTGGCGTTCGCGGGTCTCGGCATCGTGCCGGTAGACGTCGCGCAGAGTCTCCAGCACGAAGCGACACTCGTCGGGGAAGCTGCCGGCGACCTCGACAAACTTGCGGCGGCCGTGCGCCAGGCAGTTGGCCAGCACCGTGGCGAACTCCTTGGGCAGATTGCGGTCGAGACCGTCGCACATCTGCAGTGGCGGCTCCAGATCTGCCGCGCGCTGCCGCAACACCTCCGCCATGTTCTCGCCGGCGTGCTTGCGGCCAGTGAAGAACAACGCGACGCGCGCGCCGTCCGCGAGCTCGGAGACGATGCTCGACGAGAAGATGCCGGTGCGGTCCGTCTCGCCAGCCGCCGCCTGCCGGTCGATCTCTCGGCGTAGCGCGAGCACCTGCATCGAAGTGTCGTCGTTGTGCAGCAGCCGCCCCTGGGCCGCCTGCCGGATCAGCTCCTGGTGCACCGGCGCGAGCTCCTCCGCCGCCTCGTGCACGATCTCCCATTGCGTCGCGGCCGGCAGCGGGATGCCGAGATTGCCCTGCAGCCGCTCCAGGCGGCTGAACGGCAGTCCGCTCCCGTACTTCAGCAACGCGATCATGCTCGCCGCGGTCGCGTCGTACTTCTGCTCGCCGACGCCCGGCGGCGCCTTGGCGACGAACACCTCGCCGCACAGGTTGCAGCGCAACCGCTCCAGTTCGTGGACCGTCGCGGTCAGCGGCGGTCGACCGACGACGCGCACCAGTTGGCGCGGCTTGGCGAGTCCGTAGACCTTGCCCTGCTTGCCGGTCGGGCAGCACGGACAAGGATCACCGGGCTTCAGCGATTCGTGCGGCACCCTGATCCGCTCGGCGATGTAGTCGGATGCGGCGTTGCGACCGTGCCCCTTGGACTTCTGCCCCGCGGCTCCCGCACCGTTCGATCCCTTCGCCGGCTCGTGACCGCCGACGGCGGCCGCCACCGCGTTCGCGAGTACGTCCTTGGTCTTCTCGCTGGTGCTGAGCCCGAACAGGCTACGCAACCGAGCCAGCGTCACGTCCTTGTTCGCGATCTCCTGCTGCAGCCAGGCCAGCGTCGCCACGGTCTGCGACAGCTTGCTGCGATCCGCCTCGGACAGCGCGCCGCTCCGTGAGCGTTCGATGATCTGCTCGAGGTCGTCCAAGTCGAGATCCTTCACCGCCGGCGTCGGTTCGTCGGATGGCCTTGGGCGGCGAGTCCTCACGGTAGCTGTCCGAGCAGCTCGCGAAAACGCCGCGTCAACGGATAGCCGAGCACGTCCTTGATCGGCCGGTTCGGCCGGTTGGTCATGTCGTCCTTGCCGCGCCCCGTCGTCTGCCCGAGCCAGATCCAGTTGGCGGCGCGGTAGCACGTACCGCGGAAGCGCTCGGGGTGGACGAAGGTCTCGGCAAAGTACACCGGGTGGCCATACACCTCGGTCCAGTCGTTCGGCAGCCGACGCGCGATCCGGCCGAGCAAGAAGGACGCGAGGTGTGGGACCTCGACCCACGGCATGATCAGGAACCGGCTGTTGTAGGCGACGAAGCGGATGTTCTGCTTTCGCGCCTCGGCCGACCAACCGAGGAAGCGGTCCCGCGGGCCAAGGTGACGGGGCGCCGAACTCCACGTGAAGCACGCGATCGGTCGGTCGCCGGCGAGCACGAGGTGCTTGAGGTGTTCGCCGACTGGCTGCGTGTAACCGAGGTAGTGGTGCATCTCGATCAGGCCGTTCACCAGCGGTTCCTCGGCCGTGCGCCGGACCTGGCGGATCACCAGCGGACCGAGTTCGCGCAGCGCCGTGCGGATCGGCGTGCGATCGACTTCGACCGGTGCTGGGCGCCGGCGGTTGGCGAGTGGGTTGGGATTCGCGCGGCGCACGGGCGGCAACTCGATGTGTCCGCCGCGGTGCAGCGCGAGCATCAGCGACCGGCAAACCATGTCGCGCGGAGTCCCGTTCGGTTGCGTCCAGCCCCATGCCTCGCACACCTTGCGCGACAACAGCCGTCGGCTCGCGTCGGGATGGGCCGTGATCAACGTGCGGATCGACTGCACGTCCGCCGCCGTGACTTGGCGTCCGCGGTACTTGAGCACGAAGTCCATGGCCGCGATGTAGTCGGTCGTGGCGCGGAACGCAAGTACGAATCCTTCAGCGTGGGGTCGCCACCGGACGCCATTCGGGGCGCGCCTTGGTCGCGTGCGGGTCGCCGCCGCGCAACAGCACATGCAGTTCGTGGGCCTGCAGCGTCGACGTCGGCTCTGTCGCGGTCGGCCAGAAACCGAAGCGTCCACTCGAGAGTCGCTTGTGGCACAGCCAGAAGCCCTGGCCGTCGTACACCAGTACTTTGATGGCCGTCCGACCGCGGTTGCGGAACACGAACGCAGCACCCGAGAACGGGTCCGCGCGAAGAGCGACCTTGCACTGGTGCGCGAGGCCGTCGATGCCGCGACGGAAGTCGGTCGGTTCCACGGCGACCAGCACACGCATCTGCGGCGTGACCGCTATCATCGATTGCCGCGACCGGAAACGGACCGCACGAAGGTCGCGAGATCCTGCGCGGACCAGCCCGCGAGTTCGAGGTGGACCGCTCCGCCATCGTGATCGAGGATCTCGAGCCGGCACTGCGGGACCGGAGCTATGGCGGTGCGCAGCGGCAGTTCGACGAACTGCTGGGCAGCGGCCGGCGCCGCTTCGACCCCGACCTCGGCCAGCCGCCGCTGCAACGCGTAGTAGTCCAGGTGCAGGGCCTGCGACGTCTTGCTCACGCCGTGGTCGCGAGCAAGCTCCACCGCCGACTGCCACAGCGCTGGCGGAATCCGCTCACCACGCGGCCGGCTCCTCCGCCACCGCTCGAATCGCCGGCTGGTCTCGATCAAGCTATGGACGGGTCGGGTCGGCAACAGTGGCTCGCGCATCGGGCGGGCTCCTTGGGCTCGTCGTGGGAGCGCGGGACCCTACGCAACTCGTCGGCTCGCTTCATGCACGCTCACCGGAAGGACACGCTCCCCCAGCCTCCTCACTCGAGAGTCACGTTCTCGTGCGGAGCCTTGCGCCAGGTCGGCAACCCGCAGAGACTCCGGCGCCGCCCAACCTCAGGAAACCCGAAACCCCCGATGTCGCACCTTCCGATCGCCGTGTGTTGCTCTGCTCTTCTCTTCGCCACCCTGCCTGCACAACGAGAGGGACGCGGGCCGCGCGAGCAAAGCGCGCCGACGCTCGCGAACTTCACCGTCGAAGCGGGCACGCTGAAGAGCGCCAAGGTGCGCGAGGGCGAGGCCGGCTACACGATCTACCTGCCGAAGGGCTACGCCGACGAAGCCAACAAGGAGAAGGCGTATCCGTGGGTGCTCTGGCTGCCCGGCTTCGGCGGGGCCGGCGAGTTCCAGAACAAGGGCGGCGCCAAGGTGCTCGACCGCCTGCTCGGCGAACAGAAGATCGCGCCGATGGCGTTCGTCGTGTTCCGCGGCGCCGGGCGACGCTCGGTCTACATGAACGGCGAGGCGCAGTGCGACACCGAGGACCTGATCACCGGCGACTTCCTCGACCAGCTGCAGAAGAAGTATCGCCTCGCGACCGACAGCAAGCAGCGCGCCGTGATGGGCGTCAGCGCCGGCGGCTTCGGCGCGATGAAGATCGCGATGCGTCATCCCGACGTGTTCGGCGCGGTCGCCGTGCACTCGGCGGCGATCCTGCCGGCCGACCCGGACGACCTCGGCGGCATGAACGAGACCATCGTGATGCGCCAGCTGCGCAGCCCCGGCATCGCGAAGGAGATCGGCGAACCGATCGACAAGGAGAAGTGGGGTGCCCACATGCCGCTCGCGATCGTCGCGAAGAAGAAGCCCGAGGAGATGAAGGGCCTGCAGATCTACTTCGACGCCGGCACCGAGGACAGCTACGGCTTCTGCCCGCCGAACGAACAGCTCAGCAAGGCGATGACCGAGCGCGGCTACAAGCACCTGTTCCGCAAGGTCGATGGCGGCGGCCACGGCTGGGGAACGCCGTCGATGGACGACTGCGTCGCGACCTCGCTGCAGTTCGTCAGCGCTGCGTTCTCGGGCAAGGACGCGGTCGAAGCGATGTCGGCGGCCAGGCCCGGCGAGGAGAAGAAGGAAGCGAAAGAGGCGGTCAAGTAGCCGCCTCGCGTCACTCGGTGCGGCCGCGGCTGGCCGGGAACAGATCGCGCGACGCCTTCGCTACCGCTGGGTCCTGGCGCGCGAGCCGTGGGCAGAGTTTCTGTCTGCCCTCGGCTTTTGCCGCGGGCGACCTTGCGCCTCCTCGATCCGGCGCGTCCGGCTCATCGCCCAGCTGCAGAT
>DASUFY010000022.1:0-8629 GCA_036274315.1 Planctomycetota bacterium
CGTGGCGGTCGACAGGGCGGTGACGAGTCGTGACATCAGGTGGGTTCCTCGGACGTTGGCAGGCCGAGCATTCTGCGGGTGCGTCCCCGGATCGACAAGGGCGCAGCGTGCGGCTGGCTGCACGGCCGGTTGATCGCCGCGCGCGACGGCACGCGCGAGGCGCGCCGTGACCGACTCGTCGCAAACTGGTCACACCTGGTGCGCGCCCCTCGGCTGACGAGACGCGGCGCCTTCGCGACGCATGCTGCGCCGCTTCCACCTGGTCGCCACGATGGTGACCGCAACCCCCCGCACATCATGCGCACGATCCCGATCCTCGCTCTGACCTTGCTGCTCAGCGGCCTCTCCGCTCAAGAGACTGCGAAGGGCATCTTCGACAAACTCACCGCCGCGCAGAAGGAGCTCGTGCCCCAAGGCCAACGGCCGGATCGTGCCAAGCTCGACGCGTTCCAGCAGACGGTCAAGGACACGCTCGCCGCGAACACCGCGGTGCTCGGTGAAGGCGAAGGCGTCTACTACCGCGCCCGCCTCGAACTGATGGCTCGCGACATGGAGGCCGCCACCGCGAGCTTCAAGAGCTACGTCGTCAAGCAGCCCGACGCCGATCTGGCGCACGAGGCGCGGCTGATGGTCGCGCAGCTGACGCAAGGCGAGGACAAGGCCGGCGCCCGCGAGATGATCGCGGCGATCAAGGCCGACAAGCTCAGCGAGCCGAGCAAGAAGTCGCTCGAGGCCATGCAGAAGAGCTTCAAGGCCGAGGACACGCGTACGGCACTGACCGGCCAGGACGCGCCTTCGATCCCCGCGGAGAAGGTACTCAACGGTGCTGCCGATTGGAGTCTCGCGGGCAGCAAGGGCAAGGTCGTCGTCGTCGACTTCTGGGCGACGTGGTGCCCGCCGTGCCGCGGCATCATCCCGGACCTCGTCAAGATGCAGGAGAAGCACGCGGCCGAGGGGCTGCAGATCGTCGGCGTGACGAGGTACTACGGCTCGGGCATGGACTTCACCGAAGGCGACCAGCTGCCGCACGGCGGCAAGTCGGTCGGCGGTCGCAAGGGTTCGGGCAAGGAGATGGCCCAGGAAGAGGAGATCAAGGTCAACGAGAACTTCATCAAGGCCTTCAAGCTCAACTACCCGGTCGTTTTCACCGGCGAGAACGTCGCTGGCGACAGCTTCGGCGTCACGGGCATCCCGACTTGCTACGTGATCGGTCGCGACGGCAAGATCGTCGGCCACATCGTCGGCGGCGGGGAAGCCAACCACGCGAAGCTCGAGTCGATGATCGCAAGCGCGCTCGGTACCGGCGCCGCGGAAGCCAGCGGCCACAAGAAGGACTGAGCGCGCAGGGCAGTCGGCTCGGGCGCGCCGTGACAAGGGCCGCGGCGGTGTTGGATCAGGTAGCTGTGATTGGCGAACACCCACGGCTTGCCCGGCGCGGGGACCGGCAGCATCGTCCCGGGCGGATTCCCCCGGGGCCCTCCGGGCCGGGAACGGCCGGTGCCTTCTTGGGACGCACCGCATCGCCGCGTTGCACCGGGTCGCGGCTAGCATCCCGCCCCTCACGAACCCCAACCAAGGATGACCCCCATGCGTGGCCTGTTCCCGTTGATGCTGTTGACCTCCCTCTGCGCCGGCGTGTGCGCCCAGAAGCCGAAGGACGCGGCGGCGAAACCCTCGGCGACCACGACCACCTCGACCGCCGCGACCGAGAAGTGGCAGGAACTCACCGCTCGGCAGGAAGAACGCACGAAGGGACTCAAGCGCGGCGACAAGGAGGCGGTGAGCCAGATGTTCACCGAGCGGCTCGCCGACCTCGAAGGCTTCGCGAAGGAGTTCCCGAAGTCGACCGAGGCCAACAAGGCGCTGCTCGAAGTCGCGCAGATCGCGATGCAGGACAAGACGCACGCCGACGCCGGCAAGGACGCGCTGGCGAAGTTCGATGCCATGCAGGCCGACCTCAGCTCGGGCATCATGGCGATCCGCATCGCGGCGGGGCTCAAGCTCGACGACCGCAAGGAGCAGCTGATGGACCTGGTGACCGAACGCGCGAAGACGATCGAAGAGCGCATGGAACTGGTCACGGCCCTGAAGCTGTCCATCAAGGACGAGGAGCGCGCTGACAAGGTGCTCGCCGCGACCGAGGCCATGGCGAAGAGCGACGAGGACAAGGCGTCGATCCTGATCGGCAAGGCCAACCTCGTGCGCTACCAGGACCGCAAGAACAAGGAGGCCTACACGGCCGCGCTCGCCGAGGTCGCCAAGGCCTACCCGGCCACGAAGGCCGGCAAGCTCGCGGCCGGCAAGATCGCCGCCGCGGACCTGAAGGCCGGCAGCGATCCGGTCGCGTTCAAGGTCAAGGACATGGACGGCAAGGACGTCTCGCCGGCCGACTACAAGGGCAAGGTCCTGCTCATCGACTTCTGGGCGACCTGGTGCGGCCCGTGCATGGGTGAACTGCCCAATGTGCTCGAGGTCTACCAGCAGTACCACGACAAGGGCTTCGAGATCCTCGGCATCTCGCTCGACCGCGACACGGGCCACGACAAACTCGTCAGCACGATCAAGGATCGCGGCATGAGCTGGCGCCACGTCTACGACGGCAAGTTCTGGAGCGCCGAGGTCGCGCAGATCTACGACGTGCAGAGCATTCCCTTCACGGTCCTGATCGGCAAGGACGGCAAGGTCATCGGCACGAGCCTGCGCGGTGACAAGCTCGGCCCGGCGGTCGAGGCCGCCCTCGAAGCGAAGTGAACGGCCGGGAGCCGGCGCCGCGGCCGCACGTTCGCGCCGCGGCGTCAGTGCTCGACGACCTGGTCCTGCAGCGACGCGACCGTGACGAGGATCTGCTCGATCTCGGCCTCGGGCACGATGCCGCGCAGGGCCTGATGCAGGTGCGCGGCGACGCCCGCGAACTGCCGCCTCGTGATGCCGAGCCCGCGGTGCGCCTGCTCCATCGACCGGCCCGCGTAGACGGGCTCGCCCCCGAGCGCCATGGCGAGGAACGCCACCTGGTGGTTGCGCAACTGCTGCATGTCGACGTCGGCGAACTTCGGCGCCAGGGCTGGGTCGCGCAGCACGCGGCGGTACAGCTCGTCGACGACCGCGGCCACGACCTGCTGACCACCGATGCGCTCGAAGATCCTGCTGCTCTCGTGTGTGTCCACGCGCGAGGAAGCGTCGCGCCGGCCGAAAAGCGGACCGCGCGTCACCGGGGCCCGGACGTCTCCGCGGCGCGGTTGCCACCCGAGACGTCGAGATCGTCCTGCCACTTGCCGCGGCGCAGCAGCTCGAGCTTCGCGGCGAGGCGCGGCAGCGCGCGCAGGTAGCGCTTCCGCGCCGCCTCTTCGCTGATGCCGAGGCGCTGGCCGGCCGCGACGAAGGACAGCTCCTCCCAGTCGCGCAGCCGGATCGCCTCGCGGTCGTCGGGGTCGAGCAGCTCGAGCGCGAGCCGCAGCCAGGCCTGCTGCTCGCTGCGTTCGGCGTGCACGGAGGGTGTCGTGATACTCTTGGCCGGGCCGTCGAGCAGCAGCACCGAGTCGCTCGGCAGTCCGCGTTGCTTGCGGCGATCGCGCTGGCCCCGGTGCATGTAGCGCTGTCGGTCGATGAGCGTGTTCTCGACGATGCGCGCCAACAGCGCGCGGAAGGCCACCGGATTCTCGACGGCGAAGCGCGGGCCGTCGCGCAGCACCTCGACGAGCGCCTCCTGCACGAAGTCCTGCGTGTCGCCTTCGCGCCGCACCGAAGGGCTCAACCGCATGCGCACCCGCTCCTCGATCCAGGGCAGGTGGTCGGCGATCAGCTGCTGCAGCGTCGCCGCGTCGCCGCTGTGCAGCAACAGGACCTTGCGTGTGATCGAATCCTCGGGTGCGGTCATCGTGCGGTCTCCTCGAGCAGCTTCTGGAAGTCGTCGCGGCCGCTGAGCGCCGCGAAGCGGGGCGCGAGCAACCAACCGTGGGCCTCCTTCGCATCGACCGCCGCGATCTTGCGCAGCGCGTCGACGGCGACCTGCGAGTAGCGTTCGGCATCGGCGCGCCGCCGTTCGGCGTCCGGCTGCGAGTCCGCGGCGATGCCCTGTGCGCACAGGCAGGCCGACTCGGCCGCGAGTCGAAGCGTGCCCGTGTTGCGCGGCGCGTGTTCGGTGGCCGCGACGGCGGCGCGGATGGCGTCTTCGAACTCACCGAGATGGGCATGCGCGAGGGCGAGCTGACCGTGGTGCATGCCCAGGAACTTCTCGGCGTGCTCGTCCGCGGGCGTCGCCGCGAGCACCCGCCGCTGCTGCGCGATGGCGCGCGTGGCGAACTCGACCGCCTCGCGATGCTGCCCGCCCTGGTTGGCGATCCCGGCGAGGTTGTTCAACGCGCCGCCGAGTTCCGTCGAGAACTGCAGCATCTCGGGTCGCTCGGCGACGACCGATTCGAACAGCTCGCACGCTTCGCCGAACAGGGCGCGAGCCTCCGTGCGTTCCTCGCCCTTGCTGCGCATCAGGATGCAGCTCGCGAGCTGCGCGTCGAGGCTGCCGCGCAGCGAGCGATCGAGCCAGGTGTCGGCGGCATCCGCGTCGTGCAACGACCCGGCTGTGCGCAGGACCTGCTCCGCCTCGACGAAGTCCTGCCTGGCCATCAGCGTCGCACTCAGGCGGATCTGGCTGCGCATCAACGTGCGGCGCAGCGACCGGGCCCCCGGATACGCGGCCAGCAGCTCGGTCGCCTCGGCGATCGCGGCGCGCAGCGACTTCTCGGCCGAGCCCGTCCGACCCAGACGTTGCTGCGCCTCGCCGATCGCGGCCGTCGTCAAGGCGAGTTCGACCCCCTCCAGCGGCGCCTTCGGCAGCTGCTCGAGCCGCCGGGCGGACGGTTCGAGGACCGCGAGCGCCTCGTTGGCGCGACCGGCGTACAGCAGCACGTGCCCGAGCACGGTGCTGGCGCGCAGGGCCGTGAGCTGGGCCCGCGCATCGCCCGCGCACCGCGCGCCCGTCAGGATCGCCAGCGCCCGCCGCGCGAGCGCTTCGGCGTCGGTCCGGCGGCGCGGCAGGTCGGCGAAGGTCCGGGCCCGCACCAGCAGGGTCTCGGCGTATTCGATCGCCGCCTCGACGTCCGCGTCGGGAGCCTCGGCGAGTGCGCGCCAGTGTGCGGTGGCCTGCTCGAACTCGGCATTGGCCTCGCTCGGCCGCACGAGCTGCTGCAGGTGGATTCGCCGGCGCACGAGCCGCGCCTCGAGACCCGGCATCGTGTCGCCGCCCGGGCCCGCGGCGCCGACGAGCTCGAGCGCGCGTTCGCAGGCCGCCAGCGCCGCGTCGAACTGCTCGAGCCGGCCGTAGACGTAGCTCGTCACGTAGAGCGCGCGGGCGACGCGGGCACGGCGCTTCGGATCGCTGGCGCGCAGCGTGAGGAAGCCCTCGCACAGGCGCACGACGTCGTCGACACGCGCACGATGCTGCGCCGGCAGGCCCGGCTGGCGCTCGAGCTGTTCGCCGAGCAGGCCCAGCGTCTGCTCGATGCTGCGGAAGCCCAGGCCCTCGGCCGCGTCGAGCGCCTGCCGCTCGCGTTCGATGGCGACGGCCTTGTTGTGCTGGTGCAGCGCGTAGGCGGCCGGCCCACCGAGGACCAGCATCACACCGGCGGCCCACGAGGCGACGCGCACGCGGTGGCGGTGCATCCACTTGAGGCCGCGCGCGAGGCCTCCGGGCGGCTCGGCGAGGATCGGCTCGCCGCGCAGGAAGCGGCGCAGGTCCTCGGCGAACGCGCCGGCGCTCGCGTAGCGGTCCGCGGGGGCCGTCTCGAGCGCCTTGTGGCAGATCGTCTCGAGGTCGCGCGGTGTCGCCGGCGCGATGCGGCGCAGCGGCTCGAACTCACCGGCCTCGATGCGCTGCAGCACCGCGCGCGTCGTCTCGCCGTCGAATGGCCGCCGGCGCGCGAGCACTTCGTAGAGCACGATCGCGAGCGAGAACACGTCGCTGCGTGGACCGACCGCACCCTGCCGTGTGCCCTGTTCGGGACTGCAGTAGTGCGGCGTGCCGAGGAACGCACCCGTGACCGACTGCGAAGTTGCGGCGATGCTCTTGACGAGACCGAAGTCGAGCAGGCGCACCGAGCCGTCGTGCCCGAGCATGATGTTGTGCGGCTTGACGTCGCGATGCACGAGGTCGTGCTCGTGGGCGTGCTGCAGCGCGTCCGCGACCTGGGCGATCAGTTCCGCGGCCTCGGCGGCGCGCGAGCAGTCGCCGCGCACACCGAGGCGGTCCTTGTGCAGCAGTTCGGACAGCGGCTGACCGTCGACGAACTCCATGCTGAAGAAGTGCAACCCGCGCCACTCGCCGACCTCGTGGATCGGCACGATCGCCGCGTGTCGCAGCCCACCCGCCGCCGCGGCCTCGTGGCGGAAGCGCTCGATCGAGTTGGCCGACCATGCCAGCTGCGGATGCAGCACCTTCAGCGCGACGCGGCGCCGCAGCGACAGCTGTTCGGCTTCGAAGACGATGCCCATGCCGCCGCGCCCGATCTCGCGCACGATGCGGTAGTCGCCGATCTGCCGGCCGGGCTGCAGGCCGTCGGGACTCGGCGCCGGCCCGGCTTCCTCGGCCGGCTCCGCGTCGCCGTCGACGAGCATCGGCTCGAGCAGGTCGCGCAGGTCCTCGTGCCGCGCGAGGAAGCGCTCGCGATCGTCGCCGTCGCTGTGATCGCGGAAGCGCAGGAGCGCCTCCATCGCCGCGCCGAGCCGGTCGAGCCGGCCCTGCCCCTCGCGAGCGGGACCTCGCCGGGGCACGTTCGCGTTGGCATCGTCCAAGGGCATGAGGTGCGTCGGCTGCAGCATACTTCGGCGCGGGTCGGCGGACCGACGGAACGAAGCGACAGCGGGCTCCGGAAGCGGACAGCGCCCAGTGGATTAGCTTGCGCCCAGGGGGGTGGCAACCTGCCGCCGCGACGCGGGGCGGCTCAGCTGATCAGCAAGAGCCGCGGCGGCCGGCCCGGCCGCGTTGCCGGCGCCCGGTGGATGCAGGCGGGCACGGCGCTGCCCGGGTGCTGCACCGCGATGCGCCAGAGGTTGCCGACCCCGAACGCGAACGGCGTGGCGCCCGGCAGCGGCGCGTGGTGCAGGTCGAAGCAGTGCTGCCGCAGGTAGGCGACGAAGCCCACGCCCGGCTCGCCACCGAACCGTTCGAGCAGGCGCGCGCGGATCGCCGGGATGTCCACGCAACGCACCGCCTCGTCGTGGCGCAAGCCCTCGCTCGTGGGCTCGGTGTAGCTGCACAGGTACGTGTCGGTCGCGACCGTCGCGCTGTCGACGTGGAACGAGTACACGTCGGTCGGCACGGGCGCCTGCTCGTCGTCGCGCGCGTATTCGCGCACACACTCGAGTGTCGGCGCCTGGCCGATCGATCGCAAAAGGCGCTGGTCCTCGAGCAGCACGTGGATCGCGGCACGGCCCGCGTCGCTGACCGGCAACACCGCCAGCCGCGCCTCGTCGATCGGGCTGTGCACATCGCCATCGGCCAGGTGACGCGCGACCTCGTCGAAGTCGCCGGGCAACGACCTGGGCCAGCAGACGGCGTTCGTGCCGTTCACGAACGGCGTCGCGACCAGCGCCTCGAAGCTCGCGACGACCTGGACGCGCGTGTAGCCGGGAGGCGGGGTGAACGGTGCCATGCGAGGCGGCGGCGCAGCCTACAACGCGGTGCCCACGCGGGCGAGCCGCCTCGACGGAACCGCGGAACCGGCTGCGCAACCGCTGCGAACCGGCGCGGCCGGCGACGACGAGATCGAGGTTGACGATGTGCGAGCGGTGGATGCGCACGAAGCGCTCGGGGTCGAGGCGGGCCTCGAGCGACTGAGAGTGCCGTTGCCGCGGAGGTCGATCGCGCGATCGCGGGCGTTCCTGGCGCGCAAGTCCGACCGGCAGGGCGGCCAGCGCGCCGGGGGATCCGCGGACCGTGCGTTGCGAACCCGGGCCGGACACGGCACTGTGCAGGGCTCCCCCATCGCATCGCTCGGCCGCGAAGCCCGGCCGCTGCCGCACCCGAATGCGCACCCAACTGACCCAGCTCCGGCTCAGCTTCGCGAAGCGCGGCATCGCGGCGACGATCCGGGCCGGCCTGCGCGCGGCCTATTGCGACCTGTTGACCGCGTTGTCGGCGCCGCTGCGGCACAGCCTGCACGGCGACCCGTTCCGCGCGCTGTTCGACGAGTTCGTCGCCGAAGCCAACCGGGCGTCGGGCCTGCGCATCCTCGAGATCGGCGCGCGCAACGTCTCCGGGCACACGAACCGCTACCTGTTCGGCAGCCGACACGAGTACGTCGGCTTCGACTACCACGCCGGCGACAACGTCGATGTCGTCGGTGATGCGCACGAACTCTCGCGGCTCGTGCCCGCCGAGTCGTTCGATGTCGTCTTCACGATCGCCACGTTCGAACACCTGCTCATGCCTTGGCAGGTGGTGCTGGAGATCGCGAAGGTGCTGAAGCCCGGCGGCAGGCTCTTCATCGCGACCCATCCCGCGTGGCCGGCGCACGAACGGCCTTGGGACTTCTGGCGGTTCTCGTCGGAGTCCTTCGATGCACTGCTCAATCGGCACACCGGGTTCCGCATCCTGAAGCGCGCCGAGGGCATGCCCGCTGCGATCCTGCCGCTCGTG
>DASUFY010000023.1:0-21457 GCA_036274315.1 Planctomycetota bacterium
GACGGCGACACGCCGGGCCTCGTCGCGCAGAACCTCGACCTGCCCCAGTGGATGCACCGGTATCCGACCGTGCTGCGCATCCACCACGACGGCAGCGACCTCGAGAGCTTCGTCGTGACGCTGCCGGGCCTCGTCGGCGCCAACGGCCTCAACAACCACCGCGTCGCGGTCGGCGTCAACACCGTGCTGCAGATCCGCCCGTGCCCCGATGGCCTGCCCGTCGCGTTCGTCGTGCGCGGCCTGCTCGCGCAGCGTTCGCACGAGGCCGCGCTGCAGTTCCTGCGCAGCGTGAAGCACGCCTCGGGCCAGGCCTACACCGTCGGCGGCCCCGAGCACTCGCCGTGCTTCGAGGCGTCCGCCGGCGGCGTCGTGCAGTGGCAGCCCGAAGGGCGCGACGGCTGGACCTGGCACACGAACCACCCGCTCGTCAGCACGGACTGGTCGCCCAAGCACCTCGCGGCGGCCAAGGCCCGGGGCCAGGCGCCCGAACAGCGCCTGCAGTGTGCGCGCTTCGACGCGCTCGATCGGGCGCTGCCGGCGGGCAAGCGGCCCACGTTCGACGACGTCGTCGCGGCGCTGCGCACGAGCGGTGCGCGCACCCCTGTGTGCAACGCCGGCACCTACGTGTGCACCGTCATGGTGCTCGGCGAGCGGCCCGAGCTGCACGTCTCGCCGGGGCCGCCGACGCGCGTGCCGTTCCAGGTGCTGCGCTTCGACTGAGCGGGTGCTGTGATGCGGTGCCCGTCACCGCCCCCGGTTGCGCGCGAGTTCGAGCAGCGCCTGGATCTTGTCCCGGCCGACCGGGTTCATCGTGTGCACGAACACCTCTTCGGGCAGCGGCAGGTCGTGCGCGAGGCACTGGTCGACGAGCCACCTGGCGCAGTGGTAGCCCGTCTTGACGAGCGATTCGTCGTAGCCCGTGCCGGGCGTGCGTCGCCCGTGGTCGAGCGCCTCGTAGTGCGCCGCGGTCAGGTCGTGATCGAACGAGACGGTCGCCGGGATGCCGTGTTCGTGCACCGCCGCGACGAAGGCGTCGAAGTCGCGCACGATCGTCCATGGCACGGCCGGCAGCGTGATCCACGTGACTTCGCTCGGATGCCGCACGTCGTCGAGGAAGAGGTGGAACGACCGGTTCTCGGCGAGCGGCATGGCCCGATGCTGTGGTGGAACCCGGCGGCAGTCAATGTCCGGTGCGATCGGGTGCTGCGGCATCGCGGCGATCGGGTGGCGGGCGGCGCGATCGCCGGCTCGAGCCGAACAGGCGCGAGGCGAGCAGGTCCAGCACCGTGAACACGGCGACCGTCAGCGTGAACCGCGGCGCGTCGAGTCCGAGCGCGTGCCAGGACACCGCCAGCGGCAGCACCGATTCGGGCAGCTGGTCGAGGCCCGGGATCCACGCGCCCGGCGCACGATCGAGCCGGCGTTTGACGAAGCTCGACAGCGCGTCGCCGGCGATGGTCGACGCACCCGCGAGCGCCCCGACGCGGAAGGCGAGCCCGAAGGCCAGCGCGACGGCACCTGCCGCGAGCGTGGCCGCGGCGAGCCCGCGCCACGTCTTGTGGCCGCCGAGCAGGCGGCGCCCATCGCCGAGCACGAGCCCGCAGTCGAGCGGCCACGCCGCGCGTTGGCCCGCCAACGAAGCGGCCACCACCGGCGCCGTGTTGGCGGCGACGAGCAGGGCCAATCCGGGCAACGACAGCCAGTCCATGCGGCCGGGTCAGGCTAGCGTGCGGCGCGTGCCGCGGCAGCGCCATGCCGACGGGTTCCGGCTGCCGCGCGACGATGTGCGCCCGGGCCTTCGTGCGGCCTTGCAATGGCGAATGGCCGCCTCCACACTGCGCCGCCCCGCGGGAGTGCATCAGAGCTGGTGTTCTGCCTGGTCTTCAAAACCTGTGGGGTCCCACCTCGCGTGGGTCCCGGTGGGTTCGATTCCCATGCACTCCCGCCATTCCCGCGCCGACGGCCGCGCGGGCGGTCGGGCATTGCCAGGATCGGGCCCGCGAGCGATCGTGGACGGCCGCGCCACAGGTGGGCACGATGGACGATTCGAAGGCCAGCAAGCTCGTCGAGAGCGCGTCGGGCGGCGACCAGCGCGCTGCCGAGCAGCTGCTGGTCCATTACTGGCCCGACCTCGAGCAGTTCCTCGCGCGTCGGGCGGGCGGCGTGCGCGGCGCCGTCGAGTCCGGCGCCGACCTCGCGCAGTCGGTGTGCCGCGAGGTGCTGGCCGATCTCGCCGACCAGAAGCTCCGGTTTCGCGGCGAGCCCGAGTTCCGGCAGTGGCTGTACCAGGCCGCGGACCTGAAGCTCAAGGAGAAGCGTCGCTACTGGGGTCGGAAGAAGCGCGCCGCGGCGCGCGAGGTGGCGCCGCCAGCGTCGGGTTCGGATGCTCGCGAGCGGTTCTTCATCTCGCTGTGCACGCCGAGCGCGGCCGCCCAGCAGCGTGAGGAACTTGAACGACTGCACCGGGCGTTCGACGCGCTGCCGGCCGACCAGCGCCGACTCATCGAGCTCGCGCACTTCCAGCAGCGGCCGCACGCGGAGATCGCCGCGTTGCTCGGCATCACCGAGACGAACTCGCGCGTCATGCTGACGCGTGCGCTGGCGCGATTGTCGACGTTGGCGGCGAAGCGGTGAGCCGCGCCGTTCAACGCCCGCTGCCCCTGGCCTCCGCCGCGCGCGCCTCGTCGTCCCTGCCCTCGGCCCGCAGGGCGGCGGCCAGCTGTTCGTACAGCCGCGGCAGCGCCGCCGGCAGCGACCCTTCGGCGGGCGCGAGCGCCGCGCGCAGCGCCTGCTCGGCCGCGCGCGCATCGCCGGCCTGCATCGCGTAGCGCGCAGACTGCGACAGCGCCTCGATCGCTGCCGACTCCTGCCCCTGGGCCTCGAGCAGGATCGAGCCGCCCTCGAGGAACGAAGCGGCCGTCTGCGCCGGAGCGGCGGTGGCGGCCGTGCATCGCGCGAGGTTCCGGTACGAGTAGCCGACGAACACGTGGCGCGGCCCGAACGCCGCCTTCTGCATCTCGATCACGCGCGGATACATCGCCGCGGCCTCGTCGGCGAAGCCGCGCCGCGTCAGCGTGCCGGCCAGGTTGCCGGCGCACAGGGCCGTGGTCTGGTGCGAAGTACCGAGATCGCGCTCGAAGATCGCCAGGGCGCGGCGCAGCAGCGCGATCTCCCGATCGCCGTTCCCGCGCGCGCCCTCGACGGCGGCGAGGTTGAGCCGGATCTCGGCTTGCCGCCGGCCCTCGGTCGGCCAGAACGTGTCGGCATGGCTGAGCGCTTCCTCGTACGCGGCCGCGGCCCCTTCGAGGTCGCCGGTGCGCTTGGCGATCATGCCGCGCAGGTTCAGCGCTTCGCAGATGCGCGGGCCGGCGCCGCCGGGCGCCGCGCGCAGCGCGTCGAGCGACGCAGAGACGAGCGGGCGCGCCTCGTCGAACCGGTTCTTCGCCACGTACAGCGCCGCGAATCGCAGCTCGATGTCGGCGAGGGACTCCACGGGCGGCGGTTCGGCGGTCGCGGCGCACTCGCGCGCGGCCTCGAGGTCCAGCCGGGCCGCGTCGAGATCGCCGCCGCCGGCGCGCAGCCAGGCCCGGCCTGCCAGCGCGTGGGCCCGTTCGCCTCGCGCTGCGACGAGATCGAACGGCAGGGCGTCCAGTGCCTGGTCGTACGCCATCACCGCTGCCTGCGTGTCGCCGGCGTCGCTGTGCGAATCGGCGAGCCGTCGCAGCGCCGCGCCGTACAGCCACGGCGGGTCGAGGTCCGGTTGCGTGCGGTAGATGGCGCTCGCCTTCTCGAACTGTTCGCGCGCGAGCATCGTCGCGCCGAGTTCGTGCAGCGCGATGCCGACCGACATCTCGATGCGCGCCGTGGCCAATGGATGCCCGGCCAGCGCCTGCTCGACCTCGCCGGCGCCGATCTCGAGCAGATCGCGGACCGTGAACTGCTCGCCCTTGGCCACCGACGGTGCCGCGCGCAGGAACAGGTTGGTCACGAAGGCCAGCGATTGCGTCGTCTCGTGCAGGGCCGCGCGCTCCTTCGCCAGCGCTTCGGCCTTCGCCGCATCCGCCTTCTCGACGCGCGCGAGCGATGCGGCGAGGTCGGCCGCGTACGCGGACTGCTGGACCAACAGCGCGAGCGGAATGCCCACGAGCAGCACGAGCAGAAGGCCCACGCTCGCGACGCGGGCCGGGTGGCGTTCGACGAACCGGCGGGCGCGCACCCACGGTCCGGGCGGGCGCGCCGCGATCGGCCGGTGCGCGAGCACGTTGGCGAGGTCGCGTGCGAACGCGGCGGCGCCGGCGTAGCGGCGTCCCGGGTCCCGGTCCATCGCCACCATGCAGACGGTCTGCAGGTCGACGGGCACGCGCCGGTTGTGCGATCGGATCGCCTCGGCGTTGCCGGTGTGCGCGGCGCGTGCGATCGCCAGCGAGTCGTCGCCGCGGTACGGCAGCCGCATGGTCAGCAGTTCGTAGCAGACGACGCCGAGCGAGTAGATGTCGGCCCGCGGCCCGACGACACCGGTGCCGCGCATCTGCTCCGGCGGCATGTACAACAGCGTGCCGACCTGCGAACCCGTGCGTGTCAACCTGCCGTGTTCGGTGCGACTCGTGAGGCCGAAGTCGAGCAGGCGGGCCCGGCCGTCGGGTGCCAGCGCGATGTTGGAGGGTTTGACGTCGCGGTGCACGATGCCGCGGCCGTGCGCGTGTTCGAGCGCTTCGGCGATCTGGCGCGCGATCTCGACGCAGGTCTCGACCCAGGTGCCCGCGAACATGGCCGGCGGATCGTCGGCGCGGAACGGTTCGCCGGCCCGGCGTGCCACCTCGGCGCCGAGATCGCTGCCGCGCAGCGATTCGACGGAACGGTCGGCGAGTGCCTGCAGCGCCTCGGCGAGCGTGCAGCCGCGCACGAGTTCCATCGCGAACCACGGCAGGCCGCCGTCGTCGCCGACGCTGTAGATCGGCACGATGTTGGGGTGCGACAGGCTCGCGATCGCCTGCGCCTCGCGCCGGAAGCGCTCGCGGGCGCCGTCGAAGTAGACCTGGTCGGGGCGGATCAGCTTGAGCGCCACCGTGCGCGCGAGCGAGGGCTGGCGCGCTTCGTAGACGACGCCCATGCCGCCTTCGCCGAGCCGGCGCACGATCTCGAACTCACCGATCGCCGTGGGCAGCGGCGGCGCCTCGGCCTCGAACACGCAGCCGAAGGCCCGCAGCAGGCGCACGCGTTCGCGCAGCGCCGCGGCCTGTTCGGGGTGCGTCGAGCAGATCGCCTCGAGCAGGCGCAGGCGCTCGGTCTCGGGCGCCGCCAGGCACTGCTCGATCAGAGGCTCGAGCAGGTCGTCGCCTTGGTCTCTGTCCTTCGGGGCATCGTGCATCGTGGTCCGGCACGGCCGTCGGCCGGCTCGCTGGAGTTCTACCGCACCTGGCAGGTCCGCGGTGACCGTCCTGGCCCTCGAAGACCGGTCGGCGCGCGGCGCTACCGGAATCCGCGTTCCCGGAAACCGAAGCTTCCGGCGCTCCGGGCACGGTGGCAACCTGGCGCGGTCGAACCGCGCGAGCGATCCGGCGCCATCCCCGATCCCGGTGCGCGCCGCCCTCAGTCGGCCGCCGCGCCCGGATCCGGCGCCGGTTGCCGTCGCCGCAGCAGGTAGTAGACGACGGGCACCAGCACGAGCGTGAACGCGCTCGACACCACGAGTCCGAAGATCAGCGCCCAGGCGAGTCCGCTGAAGATCGGATCGAGCGTGATCGGGATCGAGGCCAGCACCGCCGCGCCCGCGGTCAGCACGATCGGCCGCAGCCGCACCGCGCCGCTCTGCAGGATCGCCTCGACGAGCGTCGCGCCGCGCCGTTCGGCGCCCTGCACGAAGTCGATGAGGATGATCGAATTGCGCACCGCGATGCCCGACAGCGCGATCATGCCGATCATCGCCGTGGCCGTGAAGAACACCGGATTGCCGACACCGGCGACCGGGTGGTCGAACAGCAGGTTGAGCAGCCAGAAGCCCGGCAGGATGCCGAGGATCGTGAACGGGATCGACAGCATCAGCACGAGCGGCATCGAGTAGCTCCTGGTCTCGTGCACGAGCAGCACGTAGATGCCCAGGCACGCCGCGGCGAACGCGAGGCCCAGATCGCGGAACGCGTCGAGCGTGATCTTCCACTCGCCTTCGCCGCGCCAGTCGACGCGGTAGCCCTCGGGCAGCTGCCACGGGTCGCCGCCGCCGCGGCGCAGCATGCTGCGCTGGCCGACCGGCACGGGCTTCGCCGCGGGCAGCGGCTCGCCGGCCGGCCGGCGGTCGGCCTGCACGTCGAGCACGATCTCGGCCGGCGGTCGCCCGGCCGCTTCGGCCAGCACGTAGGCCACGCGTTCGAGGTTCTTGCGATGGATCGTGCCCTCGCGGTGCGCGGCGTGGAATGCGCCGACCTCGGCCAGTGCCACGAGCGTACCGTCGTTGCCCGCGACGCGCAGGTCGCCGAGCGCGTCGGGATCCGACCGCTGCCACGGCGCGAGCCGCACCTCGACCGGCGGCGGCTGCAGCTCGCGCGGTTCGTGCAGGTGCGCCGCGATGCTGCCGCCGACCGCGGTGTGCAGCGTCGCCGCGGTCATGGCCGCGTCGATGCCGTTCAGCGCCGCCTTCTCGTGGTCGAGTTCGTAGCGCAGCTCGCGCGGGTGCGCCTCGGCGCTCGTGTCGACGTCGACGACGCCCGGTTCGCGCGCGAGCCGCGCCGCGAGCGAACGCGCCGCCTCGTCGAGGTCCTGCGGCGTCGCCGTGGCGGGGCCCTTCACCTCGGCGACGACCGTCGCGAGCACGGGCGGGCCCGGCGGCAGTTCGACGACCTTCAGCGCCGCGCCCGCGGCCGTCGCCGGCGGCAGCAGCAGCTCGCGCACGCGCAGTGCGATCTGGTGGCTCTGGTGCTGGCGGTCGAGCTTGGGCAGCAGCCCGATGCGCAGCTCGCCGAGTTCGGGCGCCTGCCGCAGGTAGTACTTGCGCACGAGCCCGTTGAAGTCGATCGGCGAGGCCGTGCCCGCGTACGACGTGACCTCGGTGACCTCGGGCAGCCCGCGCACGCGTTCGGCCAGGTCCTGCACGACGGCGGCCGTGCGTTCGAGGCTCGTGCCCTCGTCGAGGTCGACGAGCACCTGCAGTTCGGTCTTGTTGTCGAACGGCAGCATCTTGAGCGGCACCGCGCGGTAGGCGCCGAGCGAGATCGCGAGCCCGAACAGCAGCGCCGTGGCGCCGAACACGGCCCAGCGCACCGGGCGCGAGTGCAGCAGCGGGCGCATGATCGCGCCGTAGAAACGCTGCACGAGCGGGTTGGCGTCGTGCAGCAGCGGCGTGCCGTGCGCGCCGGCGGCCGCCTCCCGGCTCGCGACGGACCGCAGCGCCAGGTGCGACATCCACGGCGTCAGCGTGAACGCGACGACCATGCTCATGAGCATCGCCATCGGCACGTTGAGCGCCATCGGCCGCATGTAGGGGCCCATCATGCCCGTGATGAAGAACAGCGGGACGAAACTCAGGATCACCGCGAGCGTCGCCACGATCACGGGCGGCCGCACCTCGTCGACCGCGTCGAGCACGGCCTGCAGCGGCTTCTTGGTGCGGCGCTGCAGGTGGCGGTGGATGTTCTCGACGTCGACGATGGGGTCGTCGACGACGAGGCCCAGCGACAGGATCAGCGCGAACAGCGTGACGCGGTTGATGCTGTAGCCGCACAGGTGGTTGACGAGCAGCGTCAGGCCGAACGTGATCGGCACGGCGAGCGCGACGACGATCGCCTCGCGCCAGCCGAGCATCATCGTGATCAGCAGCACCACGATCGCGATCGCGACGAGCAGGCCCTCGAGCAGTTCGTCGACCTTGCCGTCGGCCGTGCGCCCCGAGTCGCGCGTGATCGTGTACGAGACGTCGTCGGGCAGCAGCTCGCCGCGCAGCTCGTCGAGCCGTTCGCGCAGGTGCTCGGCCGTGCTGACGGCGTTGGCCGAGCGCCGCTTGGCGATCGCGATCGTCACGGCGGCCTCGGGCGGCGTGCCGGCTTCGCCGCGGGCGGCGCCGCCGTGCAGCAGCACGTAGGCCGTCGGTTCGGCGGGGCCGTCCTGGACCTCGGCGACCTCGCCGAGGTGCACGGGCTGGCCCGAGAACGCCCCGATGACGAGTTCCCGCAGCGCCGCCGCGTCCGGGGCGATCGCGCTGGCCTCGACGAGCAGCACGCGGTCGTTGGTCGCGTTGGCGCCCGCCGTGCGCGCCGTGGTCGCGGCCGCGAGCGCGCCCTCGACGGCCGTGAACGGCAGGCCGCGACTCGCGAGCGCCACGGGGTCGAGCCGCACCGACAGCTGGCGGGCGCGGCCGCCGTGCAGCGTCGCGGGGCCCGTCTCCTCGACCTGCTGCAGGCGCGCGAGCAGCTCCTCGGCGATGCGCCGCAGGCCGTGGTCGTCGACGCTGCGGCTGTGCAGCGTGATGGCGAGGATCGGCACGTCGTCGATCGACACCGACTCGACGCGCCAGCTGCGCACCTGTGGCGGGATCTCGCCGCTGTGCTGCTGCAGCGTGCTGTGCAGCTTGACGAGGCTGTCCTCGCGGTTCTCGCCGACGAAGAAGCGCGCCGTCACCACGGCCTGGCCGCGGCGGCTCATCGAGTACACGTACTCGATGCCGCTGATGCCGCGCACGATGCGTTCGACCGGGATCGTGACCTGCCGCTCGACCTCGAGCGCCGACGCGCCCGGTGCGTCGACGACGATCTCGGCGACGGGCACGACGATCTGCGGGTCCTCTTCGCGCGGCGTGACGAGCAGTGCCACGGCGCCGGCCGCCAGCGACAGCAGCAGCAGCAGCGGCGCGAGGTTGCCCGTCAGGAAGACCGCGACGATGCGCTGCGTCAGCCCCTGGTGCGCGCTCATGGTGCTACTTGGGCCCCGGCGCGCAGAGCACGGTCTCGCCCGCGGCGAGTCCGCTCGAGATCTCGACGGAATCCCCGGTGCGCCGGCCCGTGCGCACGAAGCGGCGGCGCGCGCGGCCGTCGACGAGCACGTGCACGAAGTCGAGCTGGCCGATGCTCTCGACGGCGCGCTGCGGCACGCGCAGTTCGTCGGCGTCGTCGAGCGGGATGTGCAGCCGGCCGAACATGCCCGTGACGATGCCGGGCTGGCACGGTCCGGTGACCTTGACCTCGAACGAGCGGCTGCTGGCCTGGGCCGCCGGCACGATCTCGGCGACCTGGCCCTGGCACGTCTTGTCGAGCGCGTCGAGCGTCACCTCGACGGGTTGACCGATCTTCAGGCGGCCGGCGAGCTCCTCGCGCACGACCGCGACGAGCTGCAGCCGCGTCGGGTCGTAGAGCGTGCAGATCGGCTGACCCGGCAGCACGATGTCGCCGACCTGCACCTGCTTGTCGACGACGATGCCCGTGATGGGTGCCGTGATCGTGGCGAACCCGAGCGCGCTCTCGGCGCCGGTCACGGTCTGTCGGGCGCGTTCGACCTCGGCCAACGCGGCCTCGAGCGCGGCGCGGTCGGTGTCGAGCCGATCCGGCGCGGCGACGCCCTGCCGCACGAGCTCGTCGCTGCGGTCGAAGTCGACCTTCGCCTTGTCGCGGCGCGTCTCGGCGACGCGCAGTGTGGCGCGGCCCTGGTCGACGACGGCGCGCAGGTCGCTGGCCTCGAGTTCGACGAGCAGGTCGTCCTTCTGCACTGGCTGGCCGGCGCGTTCGATCTTCAGCGTCTGCACGCGACCGAGGATGCGCGAGGCGACGACCGTCTCGTGGATGGCGCGCACCGTGCCGACCGCCGTCGCCGTGCGCGCGCTGCGCACTGGCTGCACCACGAAGCGTTCGCCCGCGGGTTCCGGCCCGGCTCGGCGCTGGGCGCCGCCCGGTGCGACGCGGTGGTGGAACGCGCCCATGAGCCAAGCCAGCAACAGCACCATCGCGACGAGGCCGAGCGCCACCAGCAGCGGGCGGCGCAGGCGGGTGAACGAGACGTGCACCATGTGCGCACAGGATCACCTCATCGCGCCACGTTGCCAGTACGGAGAAGTTCGCAGCCCGGCGCCGGCGCGCCGGCGTGCCGGCGTGCCGGCCGGGCCTACTTCGCGAGCCAGCGCTGCACGGCGGCGGCGCGCTCGGCCGGCGTGGCGTCCGCCCGGTAGTCGCGGTCCTCGCCGTAGTGGTCGCGCAGGGCGCCGATCGCGAGCTGCCGCGCGTCGTCGTTCTGCGACAGCAACAGGCCGATCAGTTCCGTGCGCGCGCGTTCGTCGCCGAGCACGAGCCGGGTGCGCGCGGCCCGCGCGAGCAGGCGGTCGGCCGGTGCACCTTCGCCCGCACCGCGGTCGGCGCCGACCAGCGCCGGCACGCGGTCCTGGTAGCTGCGCAGCTGGGCCGGGCTGTCCTCGTCGCCGCAGCTCTCGAGCGCCCAGCAGGCCCACTCGGTGACGGCGGGCACCGGGTCGCGCAGCGCCGCAGCGAGGAACGGCGCCGCCTCCTTGCTGCCGATGCGACCGAGCAGCTGGCAACAGCGCGCGCGTTTGTCGGCGAAGCCGGGCGGGAACGTCAGGCCCTCGAGCAGGGCCGGCACCGCGTCGCGGCCGAACGCGAGCAGGTCGCTCTCGATCTGCGCGTCGTCGCCGCCGGGCACGGTGTCGGTGCCGCCGCCCAGATGTTCGACGAGCGCCCACGTCGCCGCGCGCGTCGTCGCGTCGACGGCGTGTTCGGCGTGCACGAGTCCGTCGCGGCCCTCCTCGGTCCACCAGGACTGCAGGCGGCTCGCGGCCTTGAGGCGTTCGGCCGCCGGCGCCGACGGTTCGTAGCCGAAGTGACGGCCCGTGATCGCGAACAGGCTCGTGAACGCGTACTCGCGCTGCAGTTCGTCGGCGTTGTCGAGGTCGTCGATCAGCGGCTGCACGCCCGCGGCCGAACCGAGCGCGGCGAGCGCGGGTGCGAGGGCCCGGTGCGTCTCGGGCCAGCGCGCGCGAGCCAGCGCCGCGGTCATCGCCGGCACGGCGTCGCGGTCGCCGAGCTGGGCCAGGCTGCGCGCCGCGGCGTGCACGACGTCCTGGTCGCCGTCGTCGAGGTGCGCGCGCAGCAGCGGCACCGCGGCGTCGTCGCGCAGTTCGCCGAGCGCCTGGGCGGCGCTGCGCCGGTCGAGCGGATTGTCCATCGCGAGCGCGCCACGCAGCAGCGCGAGCACGGCGTCGCGTTCGGCGCGCAGGTCGAGCTGCGCCAGCAGGTCGCGCGCGTGGCAGCGGATGTAGAGCTGCTCGCTGGCGAGCGCCGCACGCAGCGTGGGCACGCAAGCACTGCCGATCGCGAGGAACGTCCTCTGCGCCTCGTTGAACGTCTCGTTGCTCCAACGGCCGAGCGCCTGCACGAGCACCTCGGCCGAGGCCGGGAACGTCGCGGCGAGGCGTTCCCGCGCCTGCTTGCGCACCTCGGGCAGGTGCGCTTCGAGCATCGCACCGAGCTTCTGCAGCTCGTCCGCGTTGGCGCCCGCGGGCACGACGATCGCGTCGACGGTCGCCGGCGGCCGCGCGACGTTGGCGAAGCCGGCCGGGCTCAGGAAGTCGTTGAGGCTCGTCGCCGCGGCCGGGTAGTCGACCTCGGTCTCGGCGAGCACGGGCTCGTTCGACGGTGCGACGCCTGCGAAAGGCAGCCGGCGGTCCTCGAGGCAGCGCGACAGGTGCGCGTCGGTGTCGGCGCTCGGGCGGTAGAGCTTGAAGAAGAGCCGGCACTCGACGGTGCCCGACGCCACGCCGAGCGGCACGCGGTGTTCGGTGGTCTTGCCCGACGGGATCTGCGAACCGCGCGGCAGCGTCAGCTGGTGCGGCTCGAGTTCGGATGCGTACGGGTAGCGGCAGATCAGGCGCGAACGCGCGACCTCGTTGCCCTGTTCGTCGCGCACGACCACGAGCGACTCGACGCCGCGCTGGCGATTGGCGGTCGGGAAGTTGTGGCCGACGCCCTTGTTCGTGATGGCGACGACGACCACGTTGCCCTCGATGTGCGCGTCGTAGGCGTAGGCGCGGCGCAGCTGCGACTCGCTGCTCGAGGCCGGGAACACGTGCGAACGCACGGGCCGCGGCGGCTGGCCCGTCGCGACCGGACGCGTCACGAGCGGCATGTGGCAGTCGATGCAGAGCCGGCCGGCCAGGTTGCCGTGTTCGGCGCGCGACCACTGGTCGGGCGTGCCGGCGATGCGGTGGCAGGTCGCGCAGTGGGCGACGGTGCCGACCTCGGGCTCGAACGCAGAGCGGCATTCAGCGCCGCCGACGAAGCGGCCGTAGTCGTAGCCCGTGCGGCCGTGGCACGACATGCAGGTGTTGCCCTCCTCGAGATTGGTCCAGCGCTGCATCGGCGTCATGCCGATGCCGGTCTCGAACACGGGTCGCGGCGTGTGGCAGCGGATGCAGTCCTCGCGCCGGAAGCCGCGCGTCGCGAGCCGCGCCTCCTCGTCGAAGAACGCTCGGCCGTGCGTGTTCTGGCGGTGTTCGGCGTAGATGGCCGGATGGCAGTCGGCGCAGAACCGGCTGCTCATCACGGCGTCGCGGTGGGCCGCGGTGCCGAGGTCGCCGCCGGCCTGCGCGCCGGCTCCGGACAGCGACTGGCACGAGAACGCGAGGATCGCTGTGCCGGCGGCGGCGAGAAGGACGGCGATGGGGGATCGCATCGGCGGATTGTAGGGCATGGGCGGGCAGCGGTGGCTAGCGGTGCAGGCGCAACTCGGCGAGCAGCGGCAGGTGGTCGCTGCCGAAGTCCGCGCCGACCGCGACCGCTTCGCGGCCGACGTTGGCGCTGGTCAGCACGTGGTCGATCGGGATGCGCAGCGGCCACGGCAGAACCGCGGGCCAGGTCGTGGAGGCGGCGCCGGCCGAGGCATCCGCGAGCGCGGCATCGGCGAGCATCGCGCGGAAGGCCGGGTTCCAAGGCGTCGCATTGAAGTCGCCGAGCACGACGCGCGCCTCGGGCAGCGACGCGAGTGCTGGTCCGATCGCGGCCAGGGCGCGGTCGCGGTTCTCGTTGCGTTCGGCGCTGCCCGGGCGCGGCGTGTGCACGCCGAGCAGCCCGATCGGACCCGCGCGCGTGTCGACGATGGCGCGGATGGCGGGCGCCCAGGGCACGCCGAGCGGCACGAGCGCGACCTCGCGCAGCGGCAGCCGCGAGAACAGCGCCACACCGTAGTAGCCCGGATCGGCGTGCAGGTAGCGGTGGGGGAAGTCGGGCAGCCCCGGACCGAGCCCCTCGAGCCAGGCCGGCGTGACCTCGGCGCAGAAGATCACGTCGGGGGCCGCGCCGCGCACCGCGTCGAGTGCTTCGGCCATCTGCAGCTCGTTCCCGCGCAGCAGGTTGACGCCGAGCAGGCGCAGCGGCGCGCCGCCCTCGTGCGGTGCGGCTCCGGCGCGGCACCAGACCGGCAGGATCGAGGTCGCGGCCAGGCCCGCGCCCCCCAGCAGGAATGCGGCGAGGCGCCATCGGCGCGCCGCGAGCAGGATCGCGCCCGCCACCAGCAGCCAACCCAGCGCCTGTACGGGAAAGCAGGCGAGCAGGTCGATCGTCCAGTGCCAGCTGGCGCAGTACGGCGCCACGGCGGGGCCGAGGGCGGGCAGGGCCAACACCGCGACCAGATTGGTGATGCGCTCACGCACGGCGGGCAGACCATGCCAGCCCGGCGGCCTCGAAGCGAGCGAAAGCGGGCCCGCGGTTGCCTCGCGCGGGCTGCCCGGCATGATCCCAGGCCCGTTTCCCGATGCAGAAAGAGCCGTCGCCGAGTCGCGCCAGCATCCTGGCTGAGATCCGCACCTTCATCGCAGGCTGGTTTCGCGAGGGGCGCGAGGCCGGGCTCGAAGAGGACACCCCCCTCGTGACGTCGGGCATCGTCGACTCGGCCGGCGTCGTCGAGGTCGTCGAGTTCCTCGAGCGGCGCTATCGCGTGCGGCTCACCGACGCGGATGTCTCGCTGCGAAATTGCAACACGCTGCGCGGATTGAGCGAGTTGGTCGCGAGCCGACTGTGACGGCGCCGCGGCGGCGGCGCCGGAGCCCCCCGCGACCGATTCTCTCGAATCTCGGCGCGCACTCGCTAACCTCTTTCGACTCCCTGGTCCAGGTCGGTGACGTCAGTCCTCCTTCCCATACTGGTCTTCACGGTGCCCGTGCTGGCGATCGTGTTCCTCGCCCTCGGTGGCCGTCGGCTGTCCGGATCGTGCGGAGGCGTCGGTCCGGACGGCAGCTGCCAGCGATGCGGCAGGCCAGCTGGCCCGCCCGACGCCGGAGCCGACGCGTGTCCTCGCTGACGCGCGGCGGGGTCTTCGCCGCCGCGGCGCTCCTCCATTCCTCTGTCAGGTCTCCGAACGGATGACGATCCACACCATCAACAAGGGCTTCGACCTGCGGCTGGCCGGTCGACCCGATGCCGTCTTCGCCGACGCGCCGGAGCCGGCCCGCGTCTGCCTCGAGACGGCGGCATTCCCCGGCATCAAGCCGAAGGTCCTGGTCAAGGAGGGCGACCGGGTCGTCACGGGCCAGCCCGTGTTCCTCGACAAGACGGACCGCGAACTGGTCTGGTGCTCGCCGGTGACCGGCGCGGTGCTGCGCATCGACTTCGGCGAACGCCGCTTCCTGCAGCGCATCGTCATCGAGAACGGGGCCGCCAAGGGCGGGCGCGAGCAGTTCGCCGAGCTGTCGAGGCCAGGCGGGGATCGCGCCGCGGTCGTCAAGGCCATCAAGGCGGCTGGCCTCTGGCCGCTGCTGCGGCAGCGCCCGCTCGGCAAGATGCCGCACAGCGACAAGGTGCCCGTGGCGATCTTCGTCAACGGCATGGACACGGCGCCGCTCGCGGCGGACCCCGCGTTCGCCGTGCAGGGGCGCAAGGACGACCTGCAGGCCGGCGTGGCCGTGCTCGAGAAGCTGACCACGGGCAAGGTCTACCTGACGCTGCGTGCGGCCGGCGACCACCAGGCCGACCTGCGCGACCTGAAAGGCGTCGAGGTGCACGACTTCGCGGGTCCGCATCCGGCCGGCCTCGTCGGCACGCACATCAGCCGCATCCGGCCGCTCAAGGTCACCGAGATCGCCTACGTGCTGTCGCTGCAGGACCTGGCCCGGCTCGGCGAATGGGCCCGCACGGGCAGGTATCCGGCGAAGACCGTCGTCGCGCTGGCCGGCAGCGCCGCACCGGGCCGCAAGTACTACCGCGTGCGCCAGAGCGCCGAGCTCGCCGTGCTCAGCGGCGGCAAGGCGATCGCGGGCGACGTGCGCGTCATCGACGGCACGGTGTTGTCGGGCAACGCCACGGCGCCCGACGGGCACCTCGGCTTCCACAGCACGACCGTGACCGTCATCCCCGAGGGCACCGACCAGCGCGATCTGTTCGGCTGGGCCCTGCCGCAGTTCGGCAAGCTGAGTTTCCACCGCAGCGTCTTCAGCTGGCTCCTGCCGAAGAAGGAATACGTGCTCGACGCGCGCCTCAACGGCGGCCATCGACCGATCGTCAACATCGGCGCGTGGGAGAGCGTGACGCCGCTCGACATCCATCCGAGCTATCTGTTGCGCGCGATCCAGGCCAACGACATCGAGGAGGCCGTCAAGCTCGGCCTGCTCGAGGTGACCGAGGAGGACGTCGCGCTGTGCACGTTCGTCGACCCCTGCAAGATCGACGTCGGCAAGGTGATCCGCCAAGGCCTCGACCTGTACGAGAAGGAGGGCTGAGGCGTGCAGTTCCTACGCAATCTGATCGAGAAGCAGAGGAAGCTCTACCACGCGCCCGACAGCAAGCTGCACAAGGTGTGGCCGCTGTTCGACGCGTTCGAGACGTTCCTGTTCGCGCCCGATCACCGCGCCGGCAGGTCCGGCGTGCAGGTGCGCGACTACGTCGACCTCAAGCGCGTGATGAACACCGTCATCATCGCGATGCTGCCGTGCCTGCTCTGGGCGATCTGGAACACCGGCGCGCAGCACTTCCACGCGATCGCGGTGATGGCCAAGGCCGGCAAGGTGACGCCGGACGGCTACGTGCTCGGCTGGCTGCAGACCGTTTTCCCGCCGGACCTCGCGTGGGACGCCAGCTCGGCCTGGCCGCGACCGTTCGACAACGTCGTGTTCGGTCTGCAGCGCATGCTGCCGATCCTCCTGGTCAGCTATGGCGTCGGCCTCGGCATCGAGATGATGTTCTCGGTGCTGCGCAAGGAGGAGGTCAGCGAGGGCTTCCTGGTCTCGGGCATGCTGATCGCGCTGATCGTGCCGGCCTCGATCCCGCTCTGGCAGCTCGCCTGCGGCGTCGCGTTCGCGGTCGTGCTCGGCAAGGAGGTGTTCGGCGGCACGGGCATGAACATCTTCAACCCGGCGATGATGGTGCGCGCCTTCCTGTTCTTCGCGTTCGCGGCGCAGATGTCGGGCGATCAGGTCTGGGTCGCCGGCAACCAGTCGCCGAGCGGCGTGCCGAGCCACGTCGTCGACGGCTTCTCGAGCCCGACCGCGCTCGCGATCGTCAAGCAGGCGACCACGGGCGCCAGCGACGCGCTGACCTCGGTCTACTCCCACGCCGACCTGTTCTTCGGCAACATCCCCGGCAGCGCGGGCGAGATGAGCAAGCTCGCCGTGCTGCTCGGTGCGTTCTGGTTGATCTTCACCGGCGTCGGCAGCTGGCGCGTGATGCTGGCCGGGGTCATGGGCCTGCTGGCCAGCGCGTTCCTCATGAAGTCGGTGAGCGGTGCCACGACGGGGCCGATCTCGCTGATGCCCTACGAGCAGCTGCTCTGCGGCGGCTTCCTGTTCGGCATCGTCTTCATGGCCACCGATCCGGTGTCGAGCCCGGAGACGAACACCGGCAAGTGGATTTACGGGGCCTTGATCGGCTTCGTGACGATCCTCGTGCGTACGATCAATCCCGCCTATCCCGAGGGCACGATGCTGGCCATCCTGCTCCTGAACGCGTTTGCGCCGGGCATCGACCACTTCGTCGTCGCCGCCAACATCAAGCGCAGGATGGCTCGCGCATGAACACCAGCAGCAATCTCTACGTGATGGGCTTCGCCGTCACCGTGTGTGTGGTGATCAGCACGGCGCTGGCCATCACGGCGAACGCGCTCGGGCCGGTCCAGGACGCGGCGGCCGAGTTCGACCGGCAGAAGAACGTCATGATGGCCGCGGGCCTCGTGCAACCCGGCGACACGAGGTCGCGCGCCGAGCTCGAGGCGCTTTACAAGGCCCAGGTCGAGGAGGTCGTCGTCGACACCGAGACCGGCACCGTCGCGCCGGGCAAGACCGCGGCCGACGTGGCGGCGATGAAACACGCCGAGGACCGCCTCCGCTACCGCGTGGTGGCCATCGGCAAGACCGCGGCCGGCAAGCCGTCGAGCTACATCCTGCCGATCTCCGGCAAGGGGCTGTGGAGCACGATCTACGGCTACCTGGCGCTCGAAGACGACCTCACGCACGTGCGCGGCGTGACGTTCTACAAGCACGGCGAGACGCCCGGTCTCGGCGGCGAGTGCGAGAACCCGGTCTGGTGCGCCACGTGGCGCGGCAAGTCGATCCTCGACGAGCAGGGCCACATCGTCGGCATCGGCGTCAAGAAGGGCCATGTCGACCCATCGATCCCGGCCGAGAAGGAACACAAGGTGGATGGCCTGTCGGGTGCCACCATCACGAGCAACGGCATCACGAGGTTCGTCAAGAACGACCTCGAAACGTTCGCGAAGTACATGACCGCGTTGCGCAACAAGCGCGAGTAGCCCACGGAGCCACCTGACATGACGGCAACCACATCTCTTCCGGTCACGGCGAAGAAGCCGCTCTTCGGCAAGGACGAGCTCAAGGCCATCAAGGACCCGCTCTGGGACAACAACCCGATCGCGCTGCAGGTGCTCGGCATCTGCAGTTCGCTCGCGGTGACCACGCGCCTCGACAAGGCGCTCGTGATGGGCGTCGGCGTGACGATCGTGACCGCCCTCGCGAACGTCATCATCTCGACGATCCGCGGCTTCATCCCGAACAAGATCCGCATCATCGTGCAGCTCGTCGTCGTGTCGGGCGTCGTGATCGTCTTCGACCAGGTGCTGCGCGCCTACATGTTCGACCTCAGCAAGCAGCTGTCGGTCTTCGTCGGGCTCATCATCACGAACTGCATCGTGATGGGGCGCCTCGAGGCGTACGCGATGGGCAACCCGCCGTGGCGCAGCCTGCTGGATGGCATCGGCAACGGCCTCGGCTACATGTGGATCCTGGCCGTCGTCGGCACGATCCGCGAGATCCTCGGCTCCGGCAAGCTGCTGGGCATGCAGGTCGTGCCGCAGGCGCTGTACGACGCGGGCTACACCAACAACGGCCTGATGGTCCTGGCCCCGGGCGCCTTCATCCTGCTCGGCATCATCGTCTGGGTGCAGCGAGCCATCTCCGGCTACGTGGAGAAGTGACCATGACCGCAATGCTGGCATTCAGTGACGAGTCGCTGTGGAGCGTGTTCCTGCGGTCGGTGTTCGTCGAGAACATCCTGCTGTCGTTCTTCCTCGGCATGTGCAGCTACCTCGCGGTCAGCAAGCGCGTCGATTCGGCGATCGGCCTCGGCATCGCCGTCATCTTCGTGCAGTGCCTGACCGTGCCGATGAACTGGGCGCTGCAGACCTTCGTGCTCAGCGAGGGCGCCCTGGCGTGGGCTGGCATCCCCGACAGCGATCTCAGCTATCTGCAGTTCCTCACGTTCATCGCGAGCATCGCCGCCGTCGTGCAGGTCGTCGAGATGGCGGTCGACAAGTTCAGCCCGAAGCTCTACGCGGCGTTGGGCATCTTCCTGCCGCTCATCGCGGTCAACTGCGCGATCCTCGGTGGCTCGCTGTTCATGGCGGAACGCAAGTACGACTTCGCGCAGTCGGTCACCTACGGCTTCGGCTCCGGCCTCGGCTGGGCGCTCGCGATCGTCAGCATGGCGACGATCCGCTGGCGCCTGCGCACTGCGCACATCCCCGCACCCTTGCGCGGCCTCGGCATCACGTTCATCACGACGGGTCTCGTGGCGATGGCCTTCATGACCTTCAGCGGTATCTAGACCAACAGGATCCGAGCGATGTTGCTATCCGTCCTCACGGGTGTCGTGGCGCTCACGGGAGTCATCGTGCTCCTCGTGCTCGTGCTGATGTTCTGCGAGAACAAGCTCGTCAAGAAGGGCAAGGTCAAGCTGCTCATCAACGACGACCCGTCGAAGTCGCCCGCGGTCGACATCGGCAGCAACCTCCTGCTGGCGCTCAGCAACCAGAAGATCTTCCTGCCGTCGGCCTGCGGCGGCAAAGGTTCCTGCGCGATGTGCAAGTGCCAGGTCTTCGAGGGCGGCGGCGACATCCTGCCGTCCGAGCTGACCCACATCAACCGCACCGACGCGAAGAACCACTGGCGCCTGTCGTGCCAGGTCAAGGTGCGCGGTCCGATGAAGGTCAAGGTGCCCGACGAGGTGTTCGGCATCCGCAAGTGGGACTGCACGGTGCGCAGCAACCACAACGTCGCGACGTTCATCAAGGAACTCGTCATCGACCTGCCGCCCGGCGAGAAGATCGAGTTCCAGTCCGGCGGCTACATCCAGATCGACGTGCCCGAGTACCACGGGCTCGGGTTCAAGGACTTCGACGTCGAGCCGCAGTTCCGCGGCGACTGGGACAAGTTCAAGCTCTGGGACCTCGTCGCCAACAACCCGACGCCCGTCTTCCGCGCCTACTCGATGGCGAACCACCCGGCCGAAGGCAACATGGTGATGCTCAACATCCGCATCGCCACGCCGCCGCCCAAGCAGATGACGCTGCCGCCCGGCATCTGCTCGAGCTACGTGTTCTCGCTCAAGCAGGGCGACAAGATCACGATCTCGGGCCCGTACGGCGAGTTCCACATCAAGCACACCGACCGCGAGATGCTCTACATCGGCGGTGGTGCGGGCATGGCGCCGTTGCGCAGCCACATCTTCCACCTGTTCCACACCGAGAAGACGAAGCGCAAGGTCAGCTACTGGTACGGCGCGCGCAGCAAGCGCGAGATGTTCTACACCGAGGAGTTCGAGGCCATCGAGAAGGACTTCCCGAACTTCGAGTACCACGTGGCGCTGTCCGAGCCGCAGCCCGAGGACAACTGGACGGGCTTCAAGGGCTTCATCCACCAGGTCGTGTTCGACAACTACCTCAAGGATCACCCGAACGTCGACGAGATCGAGTTCTACCTCTGCGGACCGCCGATGATGAACAGCGCCGTGCAGAAGATGCTCGCCGACCTCGGCGTCGAGAAGGACATGATCGCGTTCGACGACTTCGGCGGCTGATCGCTGGCGCGGAGCGCCAGCGATCCGACGCCGAAGTGTTTTTCCGCACGCGCTGCGGAAGAACGACGAGGGCGTGGCTACGCAACGGGCCGCGACGCGCGTGCGGGGGTGACCTGCTTCGTCGGTTTGGCTGCGGTGGTCGGTGGGGGCGTGGTTGCGTGAGTTGCCGCGGCGGGTGGGTCGGGCGGTTGGCTCGTGTTCTGCGGCGGTGGGTGGTTGTGGGGTTGCGCGAGTTGTTGCTAGGGCTGCGCGGGTTCGGTGTTGGCCGGCTCGGGCTCGTTGCGGATCAGGTGCGTCGCTAGCAAGGCGAACACGACGAGGGCGCCGATCGTGTGGCCGTGGAAGACCTGGTACCAGATGGCGAGTTCGCCGATCAGGCCGCGGTGCGGCAGGAACTCGGTGGCGGCGACGACGGCGACGATGGCGATGGCCCACGGCCGGCGGGTGCGGGCCGCGTGCACGGCGCAGAGCACGGTGGGCCACAGCCACCAGTAGTAGTGCCGCCACGTGTGTGGCGAGACGAGCAGCATGGCGAGCGTGATCAGGCTGCCTTCTTGCAGGAGCCGCCATGGCCCGCTCGGCCGGCCCGGCCGGCAGGCCCACGCGCACGCGGCGAGCACGAGGCCGATCGCGAGGAGCACCAGCGCGTCGGCGTGCCGGGCGAGAGGCGTCTGGCCGAGGAAGTTGCGCACGCCGTCCCAGGACTTCGCCTGTGCGGTCGACTCGATGCGGCTCTCGTAGTGCGGCGTCACCGTCGCGCGGATCAGCGACGGCAGGCTCTGGTAGCGCTCGTTGTACTCGGCGAAGACGGGGTCGCTGCGCAGCATCTGCACGTAGCCTTGGTACTGCTGCACGCCCTTGTTCCAGCCCGTGTAGCCGAGCACCGCCGCGTTGCCGACGAACAGGCCCAGCAGCGTGCCGAGCACGCAGCGCCACTGTCGTCGCCACAGCATCCACGGCAGCAGCACGGCCGGGATCACCTTGATCGAGATGGCGAGGCTCCACACGACGCCGGCCAGCAGCGGGCGCCGCGGCAGCAGGCGCATGCCGAGCAGGAACAGCCACACGAGCAGGATGCCGGTCTGGAAGTAGAGGAAGTTCAGCTGCAGCGGCGCCAGCAGCAGCAGCGACGCGAGGTACGGCGTCCACCGCGCCGCGTGCGGCTCCGGCGAGGTCTG
>DASUFY010000024.1:0-40685 GCA_036274315.1 Planctomycetota bacterium
CTGGCCTCGCGGTCCGGGTCGGGGGGCTCGGTGCCCAGCGGCGGCGGATCGCGCGGTACGGGCGAGATGACCTTCGAGAACGTGCGCTGCAGATAGTGCGCGAGCGCCTCGGCCGCTTCGCGTCGCGCGGCGGGTTGCCGGCCGCGCAGCAGGTCCGGCATGGTCGTGCCGGGCGCGGTGGCGAGCGGGTCGGCGAGGAAGCGCTCGAGGTAGCCGGCCTGCACGAGGTCGACGTCGATCGCGAGATCGGGGCCGACGCGCTGGTCGACCGGCGCCGCACCGCGCGCATGACAGCCGGTACAGCCGAGCTCGCCGAGCAGCACGAGGCCGCGCACGCGCGCGGTGAAGCCCGCCCGCGCGAGCCCGGCGACAACGGGCGGTGTCTGCCCCGGGCATTCGCTGCCGGTGCCCACGATCGCGAGCCCGAACAGGCAACGCGCGAGCACACCTGCGTTCGGGCGAACGTTCATGGGTGTGTGCCGAGGGCTCAGCGACCGAGCTCCGGTTCGGGAGCAGGGTCCTCGGCAACCGACACCGCGGAAGCACCGGGGCCCTTCTGGTAGATCAGCCACAGATTGCGCACGTAGATGAACCACCCCGTCGCCTGGCCGAGCACGCCGATCGGTTCCTTGCGCCACAGGAAGTACACGAGCAGCATCGTGGCGCCGACGAGGCTCATCCACCAGAACGCGGGCGGCACGACCGAACGTTTGCTCTTCTCGCTGATCAGCCACTGCACGACCATGCGGCCCGTGAACAGCAGCTGGCCGAGCAGGCCGAGCGTGACCCACAGGAAGCCCGCCGGCGACGACACGTTGAGCAACACCTCGAGCCAGCCGCGCGAGCGCTGGTCGGCGAACAGTTGGCGCGCGAACTCGCCCGGCGCGAGCTGCTGCACGGAACCGTCGTCGAGCGTGACCTGGTAGCGCAGCTCGCCATCGGGGCCCTGCACGAGGTAGACGCGGTCCTCGGCGCCCTGCATCTGGACCTTGAGGTCGATGGCGTTCGGCGGGCGATTGCCCGGACCGGCCAGGGACAGACCGACCCACACGAGCATCGCCGTGAGAGCGACCAGTTCGAGCAGGATCAGCCAGCGGCGTCGCATGTGCTCTCGCAACATAGCCGGTCGGTGCCGCCGGCGAGACGAGATCCCACGACCGCTGTGCTCCGGCCGCACGCTGGCATCGGCGCGACAGCGGCGGCCCGCATCGCGGGCGTTCGGGAGTATCCTGTTGCACGCGCCATGTCAGAACCAGGTGAACCCGGACCGGTGACCATGCTGCTGCGCCGCTCGGCCGCGGGCGACGCCGCTGCGGCATCGGCCCTGTTCGAACAGCTCTATGCCGAGCTGCGCGCGCGCGCCCAGCTCGTCGCGTGCCAGGCCGGCGCGACGCTGCAGCCGACTGCGCTCGTGCACGAAGCGTGGCTCAAGCTCGTGCCCGAACGTTCGCCGGCGTTCGCCGACCGGCTGCACTTCCTGCGCGCCGCCGCGACCGCCATGCGCTCGGTGCTGATCGACCACATCCGCGCCCGCAACACGGACAAACGCGGCGGGCAGCACGTGCACGTCGAGCTCGACGCGCTCGCCGACGTCTACGCGACGCGCGCGGTCGACCTGCTGGCGCTCGACGAGTCGCTGCGCCGCCTCGCCGCGATGGACGAGCAGCTGGCGCAGGTCGTCGAGCTGCGCTTCTTCGCCGGGCTCGAGATGCGCGAGGTCGCCGAGGCGCTCGAAGTCTCGCTGTCGACGGTCGAACGCGCGTGGCGCACGGCGCGGACCTGGTTGCACGCCGAGCTGTCGCGTTCGTGAGGTCCCCCGGGCCCGCGCGCAACCCCGATCACTTGAACTTCTTGTTGTAGTCGAGCCACTTCTCGTTGAGCGGCTTCCAAGCATCGACCTGCAGCCCCACCACCGCGTCATTGACCTTCTTGAGCAGCGCGTCGCGCCACTCGTAATGGCGCGTGTTCATCACCTTGCGATCCGCCTCGCTGATACCGACCACGGCGACGTCGATCGTCGGATCGGGACCGACCGCGGCGAACGCCACGCCGAGGCCGCGCACGTAGTCGGACACCAGGTTGGGCTTCTCGAACGCCTTCAGCCCGTCGTTGATCCACAGCCAGCGCATCAACCGCGAGCACTCCGGCGTGTAGCCCCAGTCCTTCTCGGTGCTGCCATCGGTCGGGCTCGGCTGGATCGACTCCTGGATCAGGTTCCACAGTGCGGGCATCGTGTTGGCGCGCTGCTGGTATTCGATGCGGCCGCGCTCGACGTCGCCCGAGGCGAACTCGATCTTCTTGCCGTCGCAACGCGTGCTGCGCAGGAACTCCCAGCAGCCGTTGTCGAACCAGCGCGGCATCGCCGGCAGCACGCCGGGATCGACGTCGTCGAACATGTGCCACAACACGGCGCGGAACAGCATGCCGTAGCCGCCGTTGCCGCCGTTGTCGGGATCGTCGACGAAGTACAGCTCGCGGCGCTCGGCGTCGTATTCGCGTTGGTCGGTGCGCGTCGTGAGGAAGCCGCGGTAGTGGTCGAGGTTGTCGAAGATGCGCAGCACCGCCGGCAGCGGCGCGTCCTTGCACAGATCCGGCATCTTCTGGGCGCACCACGCGCGCGCTGTCTCGGCGGCCGCGATCGCCTTCTTCGTGAAGGCCGCGTCGGCGGCGCTGAGCACCGTCCAGTACTTGGACTTCTGCACCTTGAACCCCGCCTCGGGCGCCTTCGTCGTCTCGGCCGTGACCTGCTCGGCCCACTTGCGGTGCTCGGCGGCGCGCGCCGCTGCGTCCTTGGCGTTCCAGGCCGTCGCGTCGGCCCACGGCGGTTCGGCGTGCGCGACGGCCGTGCGCTCGACCGCGGCCAACGAGGCGAAGGTCAGGTCGAACTCCTTCTTGAGCTTCGCCGCGTGGTTGGAGAGCACCTCGAAGCAGATCGCGGCCTCGCCGTTGTCGAGCGGGATCGCGTGCCCGATCAGCATGCGCTCGTCTTCGCCCTTGGCGGTCACGTGCGTTCCTTCGAACGTGCCGGCCTTCTCGGCCTCCCGGTTGACTTCCTTCATGCCGAGCCCGCGCCGCGCGAAGTCCTCGAGGCTGCGGAACGGCGTCGTTCGCGGCAGCCCGTCGCGGGTGTCCTGGCTCGCGTCGCCACCCTTGGCGAAGAACATCACGCGCAGCAGCGGCGTGTGCGAGCCCTCGCCCTTGTCCGCGAGCGCGCGCGGCGCCGCGAACAGGCGCAGCGTCGCGTCGCGGTCGCCGGTGGCCGGCAGCTCGATCCAGCCCCTCGGCGGCTTGAACTCGAACCCGGCGCGCGTCTCGGGCGTGCCCTTCTGGCCCGGCAGCGACAAGGCGAGCACGGTGACGGTGGCGGCGAGGCCGAACGCACGGGAGGCGACGATGCACATGATGGGGACCTTGCGCCCGATCATCGCAGATCGGCTCACTCGGCGGCAGGGAGCATATCGGCGGCCTTCGTGCCGCGGGCGGCCGGCCACAGCAGATCGAGTCGCAGACGCCCGTCCGGGAACTCGATGCGCAGGTCGCCGCCGGCCCGCCGCAGCGCCAACAACCCGGCGACGAGGCGGGCCGCCGGGGGTTCGGAGCGGCCGAGCAATGCCGACAGACCCGGCGCCAGCGTCGCGATGTGTTCGGCTTCCGCGACGCACCCGGCGTGGCACGCCGAGCCTTCGAGACGCACGCGCAGGCAGCGTCGCGAACGCGACCCGGCGATCGCGGCGTGCGTCGGTCCGACACCGACGTGCACGGCGACCGGTTTGCCCTCGATGAGGAACAGCAGCGCCTCGCGCACGACCTGCGCCGCCTCGCTCGCGACGACCCGGACGCGCGGCAGTTCCGGCTCGCGGTGCATGCTCACGCCGACGCCGTGGCGGATGGCGGCCTTGCCGACGATCGCCACGGCGTCGTCGACGAAGGCACCCGGCTCGACGACCGCGTGCGGAACCGCCTGTTGCAGATGGCTCGCCAGCGCGCGCAGCAGTGCGGCCGCCTGTTGCGTACCTCGCGTCAGTTCGTCGAGCACGAGCTGGTCGGCCGCATCGCGCTGACTCGGTCGCAGCACCGCCGCCAGCCCGAGCCCGGCGCCGAGCAGGTTCGTCAGGTCGTGCACGATCGAGGCCGCCGATGCGGCGAGCGAACGTGCGCGCGACGCCGCGAGCTGCGACGCCGCCAGCCGTTCGCGGTGCGTCACGTCCTCGGCGAGCAGCCAGGAGCCGTTCCCCGTCGCGACGCGTTGCAGCTCGAAATGTGCGCCACCGGCGCTCGCGTCGACCGGTTCACCGGCTGCGAGCCGTTCGCTGGCGTCGCCGTCCAGACCGAGTCCCTGCAGCGAACGGCACGGCCCGGCCGCGCCGCCGAAGAGGGCCATCAGGCGGCGCATCGCGTCGTTGCAGGGTGACAGCGCGCCGTGCTCGCCGATCGAAGCGACGGGCTGCGCCAACGCATCGATCGGGAACCCAGCTGACTCAACCATGCTCCCTTTGTAGCGCGCCGCCCGCAGCGCGACAGCTCTCGGTCGCGCGATTGCTACGGCAGCGCGATCAGTCGGGCGCGGCCGCGATCGATCGTGACACGGCAGTGGCTGAGCAGATCGACACCGAGCACACCGTGCACGGGGAACAGCGCACTCGAGGCGCGCTGGACCACGGGCAACGTGACGCCGCGGAAGCGCGCCTCGGAGCACCGCAGCACGAGGTCGCGGACCTCGCGCACCGCCACGACGCTGCCCCCGACCGTGCGCACGCGGCGAAACGACGGCACGGCGCGGCCGTCGCCGCCGGGCAGCGCCTGCAGGCCCACCGCCGTGAAGCTCGAGTGGCTGGCGCCCGTGTCCAGCACGAACCACATGCGCCCGCCTTCGACGAACACGGGCACGAGGCAGCGCCCCTCCAATCGCACGCACTGCACCGACTGGTCGGCGGGCAGTCCGCGCGGCAGTTCGAGCACGACGCTCTGTCGTTCCGGATCGAGCGTGAGGCGGCAGGCCGCGACGAGATCGAGGCCGAGCACGCCGCGCGGCACGCGTTCGGGGCCCCCGTACAGATCGCGCAGGCGCAGCGCCTGGTCTTCGACGACGAGCACCGGGGTCGGGCCCAGGTCCACGTCGCCCATGGCGAACTGCGGCAACGTGCCGATCTCGACCTGCAGGGGGCGGCCCGCGGCATCGAGCGCCTTGCCGGCGGCCTGGCGCCCGCGCACGCCGAGTTCTTCGGCGAAGCTGCGCGAGACCGTCGTCATCGACGTGCCGGTGTCGATCGTGAACGGTCGCCGCAGGCCGCCGGCGCCGCAGACGATCTCGGGGCTGTCCCCGGGCAGCAGCGGTTGTTCGGTCAGCAGCGGGCCCGCGGGCTTGCGCTGGAACGGCAGCCCGAGCGCGATCGTGGCGAAGGCCGTGCGGCGCTCGGCGTCCGCGGCCCCGGCGCCGGCCAGCAACGGGCCGACGCACTCCGACCAGCGTCCGGCCTGGAACAGCAGGTCGCCGAGCCTGCCGCGCAGCGCCGCGAGCGGCGCCTTGTCGGCGCCCGCCGCGCGCGCGTGGCGCAGCGCCAGGGTCTGCTCCTGGATCGCCTCGTCGTCGTGCCAGAGCAGGTCGGCCAGCAAGGCGCTCCATTGCGCCGCGTCCACGTGGCGAGGATCGCGCGCGCGGCAGCGAGCCACGACTTCGGCGGCCTGCTCGATGCGGCCTTCGGCGAGGGAGCTGCCGACGAACTCGAGCTCGGCCTCGATCGAGGCCTCGGGCGCGTGCGAGAAGCAGGCCGCCAACAGCAACATCGCGGGGCCGGCTGCGAACCTGGCGAACATCAGTTCGTGGTGATCTGGATCGTGCGGCGCGAGACCTGTTCGACGCCGCGTTCGAACTCGTCGACCGACTGCAGCAGCGTCGCGAGATCGAAGTAGGGGAACTCCGCCAGCGCCACGACCTGTTGCGCCCGGAACGCCGAAACGGTCAGCGTGTAGGTCCTGCCCGCGACGAGCGGTGTCACCGCTTCGGCCGGCAGCCGCGTGAAGGTGAACTGGTTCAGGTCGGGCGGCACGATGACGTGCCAGCACAATGCATCCGCGCCGCCGACGGCGTCGCTGCGCAGCTCGATCGAGCCGTACAGCGCGCGCGGCGGCAACGAGTACTGCACGGTGAAGCCGCTGGCCGGCACGACATCGCCGGTGACCGGCGCGGTCACCGTGGGGAAGTCGAGGAACGTGAAGCTGCCGCTCGTGAGGCTGCCGGGCAGCGGCGGCACCGGCCGCGGCAGATCAATTCGGGCGCTGATGCTCGCGATCGAACCGCTGGCCGGATAGCCGCTCGTCGGGAAGCTGCCCTGCAGCGCAGTCTGCCAACGATGCCCCGCCAACGGACCCGTCAGGGCCGGCAGCGTGAAGACGAGATCCGAGCCGTTCGCCGCGTGGTTGCCACCGAGATCGCGCGCGACGTCGACGGCGCGACGCGACGGCTGTTCGAGCGCGAGCGCCAGCCGCAGGTCGCCGAGCACCAGTTCGGCGGGCAGCGCGAGCAACGCCTGACCGACCGTGAACGTGGTGTCGGCGGCGAGGTCGAGCGGGATGTCGCGCTGCACGAGCCCACCTTCGACGGGCTGGAAGTCGACGAGCAGCCCCATCCTCTGCAGCGTCGTGACCGTGCTCACCGTCGTCAGTTCGGTGGCGGCGAGGTTGCCGCCGACGGCGTCGACGCCGACCCGGAACGGACCGTGCGTCACGGCCGGATCGACGTCGACCGGCAGCGACGAGACGAGCGGGCGGCCCTCGGCGACGTCGGCCCACCATTCCCCGGGCGAGATCCGTCGCGTGACGCGCAGCCGGTGTTCGCGGCTCGGATCGACGCCGGTCAGGTTGCCTTCGACCAGGCCGTGCCGATCGAAGCGGGCGAGCGGCGGGCGCAGCACGCGCCGCAGCGGCAGTTCGAGGTGATCGCCGCTCGGCCGCTCGATCGAGAACGCGTACACGAGCGCTTCGCTGCCGCGGGCGGTGCGCAGCGACGCCGTCGCGCGGCCGCCCATGTCCCGATCGTCGAACAGCGCACCCGACTCCTCCGTCAGACCGAGGAAACCTTCACCGGGCACCGTGCCGCGCACGATGGCGGCCTTCAGCGGACCGCCGCCGATCGAATCGGTGACGAGCACGCGCGTGCGCCTCGAGCCGAGGTTCCAGGGCCGTTCGAACAGGAAGTGGAAGGAGTCGTGCCAGCGGCGCCCCTGGTCCACGAAGTCGATGCCCTGGCCGTAGAAGACGCCGAACGGGTCGATCGGGCGCCCTTCCTGGAAGCCGAACCAGTCGGTGGGCAGGTCCTCGAACAGGGACTGGCCGTTGGCATCGCCGGTGGTCGCGAGCGCGACGTCGCCGAGCAGCGAGCTGGTCCGCACGGGACGGAACGCGTCGGCGCGCCCGCGCAGCACCTGCTGCACGCGCACGTTGGCTGCCGGCAGCGTGTCGAGCATGATGTCGCCGGCGTCGGTGCTGGCCGCGGAGACCGGCACGGTCGTGCCCTGGCGCGCAGGCAACCAGGTCGCACCGGCGAACAGTTCGACGACCGCGGCGCGCGGCGCGCCGTTCGCCAGGGTCGCCGCGACACCATCGACGGCGAATCGTCCGTCGATGCCGGTGGTGGTCTTCCACTGGTCGACCACCACGAGCACGTCGGGCAACGGTGCGCCGGCCGGACCGACGGCGCGCCCTTGCACCGTCGTCGCGGCCGCCGCCGCGCCGAATGCGTACAGGCCGCCGGTGGCCACCGCGCCCGCCAGCGTGATGCGAGCGCCGGTCGACGCCGCGCCGGTGGCGACCTCGGACCACTGCCCGGTCGTCGGGTCGAGGTGGTACAGCTGCGCGGTCGCGGCGCCGAGGCCGAGGTCGTCGTCGACGTCGAGGTCCACGGGCGGCGTGAACGTGAGCGACGGCGGATCGACGAAGATGCCGCGGCCGAACACGAACGTGCCCGTCGGTGCCACCGGCAGGTCGGCGGGCAGGTGCTGGGCCTGCAGTGCGCCGACCCGCAGCACGACCGCCGGTGCGCCACTCGGCAAACCGACGCTGCTGCCGGCGGGCACCGTCAACACCGCACCCGCCGTCGACGTGACCGACGTGGCGCCCGTCTGCGTGCCCACGGTCAACGTCGCGGAAGCGCTGTCGGGCAGGTCGGGCAGGTAGAACACGCTCGGCAGGTCGGTGCCCGGCACGTCGAGCGCGAAGCGCAGCGTCGCGAGGCGATCCCCATCGACCGCCGCCGCCGCACTGCCGTCGACCGAGATCGACAGCCGCCCGGTCGGATTGGCGAGGAAGTCGCCGCGACCGTTGCGGCCCGTGATCGTGCGCACGGCGCTGCCCGCGACGGCGACCGTCGCGCCGGTCACGCCGCGGCCGAGGTCGTCGAGCACGACGGCCTTGCAGCTCGCGGCCGGGAGCTTCGGCAGGTCCGGTCCGATGTCGCTGCCATCGCCGGAACAGCCCGCGAGCACCGCGGCGACGGCGAAGCCCGAGGCCTGCATCGGCCGGAGCTGTGTCATCGATCGCGTCCCCCACCGCCGCGCGGACGCGACGTCTGTTCGGCGCGCGTGCGCTGGTCGAGCCGATCCGGATCGGGAGGCGTGGCGACGCGGCTCCTGCTGCCGTCGGGCCCGATGCACCGCACGCCGACGACGGCGTCGTCGAGGCAGACGCCCGGCAGCGTGGCCAGCAACCGACCGGCGCGCCCGGCTGCCGGCGCGGGCCGCGCCGTGGCCATGTCGACGACGTGGGTCCAGTCCGGGGCCGTGGTCGCCCGCCAGACGAACTCGCATTGCTCCACGCCTTCGGGCAGTTCGTAGACGATCTCGGTGTCGTAGCGATCGCGCCGCAGGTCCGCCTTCACGACGAGCGGCGGCGGCGGCGCCGATGCCAGCTCGAGCAGCGTCGCGACCACGACGCGCGTCACGTTCGCGGTGTAGGCGAAGTCGGCGTAGTCGGGCAGGTCGCCGTAGCGCTTGCCCTCGCGTTCGGTCACGTCCTGGTGCTGGCGCGAGAAGTCCTCGCGCGGCTCGGTCAGGCGCACCGCGGGGAAGCCCTGCTCGAAGAAGGACCGGTGGTCGCCGCCGCGCCCGTAGCGGTCGCCGCGGAAGATCAGCTCGACGCCGAAGCCCGGCACGTGCGTGCGCGCCGCGCGGGTCACCGCGCGCGCCATGCTGCGGCCGAAGCTGTCGTTGCCGGACACCGCATAGCTGAAGCAACGCACGTGACGGTCGTAGCGCGCGCCGTCCATGCCGAGCGTGTTGCCGACGATGTCGCAGCCGATCATGCCGTCGACCGAGGCGCCCGCGTCGGCGAGCGCCTTGGCGTGCGCCTTCGAGCCGAGCAGACCCTGCTCCTCGCCGTCGAACGCGACGAACACCACCGTCGCCGCCAGTGGCTGCGTGCACATCACGCGGCACGCTTCGAGCGCGACCGCCGTTCCCGAGGCGTCGTCGACGGCGCCGGGCGCCAGGCCCTCACCGTCGGCGCCGCGGCTGTTGCGCGAGTCGTAGTGACCACCCATCACGTAGAGGCGATCGGGATCGGTGACGCCTCGCAGCGTCGCGATCACGTTCACGATCGGCACCTCGTTCGGCATGCCGGGCCGCGTGCACGGCACGGTCTCGGCCTGCAGCGCGACCGTGAGGCGGCCGCCGCTCGCGGTGGCCATGGCATCGAACTGGCCGCGCAGCCACTTGCGCGCCGCACCGGTGCCTTCGGTGTCGCTGTCGGTGCGCGACAGCACGTGGCGCGTGCCGAAGCCGACCAACGTGCGCACCGTCGCTTCGATGCGAGCGGGGTCGATGGCGGCCAGGTTCGCGGCGATCCGCTCGCCGACCTGGGTCGCCGCCTGCGCGCCGGCGGTGCGCGACGGGCAAGCCGCGGCCGCGAGCACGGCCAGCGCGAGACGGCAGCACGGCGAGGTTCTCATGCGAACAGGTCGACTCCTTCCATGCCATTCGAGCGCGGCAGTCCGAGGATCGGCAGCAGCGTGGTGGCGATGTCGCAGAGGCGACCGCCGCGGCGCAGGCGCTTGCCTCGCACGGCCTCGCCGCAGACGACGAACGGCACGGGGTTGGTGGTGTGGGCAGTGTGGGGTTCCCCGGTCTCGGGATCGATCATCAGCTCGACGTTGCCGTGGTCGGCCGTGATCGCGGCGGTGCCGCCGGCCTGCAGGTACGCGGGCACGATGCGCGCGAGGCACTGGTCGATCGTGCGCACGGCCTCGACGGCGGCCGGCAGGATGCCGGTGTGCCCGACCATGTCGGCATTGGCGAAGTTGAGGATCGTCACGTCGGGCCGCCGGTCGCCGTCGAGTTCGCGCAACAGCGCGTCGGTCACGGAGACCGCCGACATCTCGGGCTGGAGGTCGTAGGTCGCCACCTTGGGGCTCGGGACCAGCACGCGCCGCTCGCCGGCGTACTCCTTCTCGTCGCCGCCCGAGAAGAAGAACGTGACGTGCGCGTACTTCTCCGTCTCGGCGATGCGCAGCTGCGCGAGGCCGTGTTCGCTGACGATCTGCGGGAAGATGCCCGTGAGGTTCTGCGGCGCGTAGGCGACCGCGCACGGGAAGTCGTCGCGGTAGCGCGTCATCGTCACGAAGCTCACCACCGGCACCGACGTGCGCGCGAAACCGTCGAACTCGCGGCTCACGAACGCCTCGGTCAACTGGCGCGCGCGGTCGGTGCGGTAGTTGAAGAAGATCACCGAATCGCCCGTGCGTACGCGGCCGCGATCCGGCGACCCGATCACCGTGGGCAGCACGAACTCGTCGCCCTCGTTGCGGGCATGGGCCTGCTCGATCGCCGCCTGCGCCGAATCGGCGACGAGACCCTGGCCCAGCGTCAGCGCATCGTACGCCTTCTGCACCCGATCCCAGCGCTTGTCGCGGTCCATGGCGTAGTAGCGACCCACGACCGTGCCGATGCGGCCGACGCCGAGCTCCTGCATCCACGTCTCGACGCGCGCCACGAACGTCTGCGCCGAGCGCGGTGGCGTGTCGCGACCGTCGAGGAACGCGTGCAGCACGACACGATCGTCGCCGAGGCCTGAGGCCTTGCACATGCGCAGCAGCTCCTCGAGGTGCCGGTCGCTGCTGTGCACGCCGCCGTCGGACACGAGTCCGAACAGGTGCAGCGTGCCGCTGCCGCGCTGCACCTGATCGATCGCCGAGCGCAGCGCCGGATTCTGTTGGAAGCGCCCCTCGCGGATCTCACGATCGATGCGCGAGATCTCCTGGTAGACGACGCGGCCCGCGCCGATGTTGAGATGGCCGACCTCCGAGTTGCCCATGAGGCCGCACGGCAGCCCGACGTCCTCGCCGCTGGCCAGCAGGGAGGTCGTCGGCCACTCCTGCCGCAGATCCAGCCAGAAGCGCGGCTTCGCCAGGCTGATCGCGTTGGCGGGTCCCGCCTCGGCTTCGCCGAAACCGTCGAGCACGACGAGCAGCAGCGGCGGGCGCTTGTTCCTCATGCGAGCATCTTGTCCACCGACGAGGCGATGGCTTCCTGGTGGCGGCGGATCTCGCTGCGCACGGTGACGGCGCGCTCGTTGGTGCGGTCGGCGAGCTCCCGGTTGGTCAGGTAGGCGGCGTTGATGCGCACGTTCAGGTAGGCACCCTCGGCCGCGGCGAGCAACAGCGCCGCACCGGACGCGAGGTCGCTGATGATCGCCTTGCCGATGCAGCCGACGACGCTCTCCATGGCGACGAACACGTCTCGCACCATGCACTGCGTCTCCTCGGGCACGACCATCGCCCCGACCATCGCCTCCTGGATGGCCTTCTCGCGCAGCGCCCTCTGGTCGTCGGTGTCCTTCTTCATGCCATAGGCGGCGGACACGAGGTCGAACGAGCGGCAGTCGCGGTCGGCCATCGGCAGCAGCCGGGACAGGTAGTCGGCCAGCATCGTCTCGACGCGCGCGAGGTCGCCCTCGCGATCGACGTTGGCCTTCTTGCCGCGCGAGAAGCGCACGACCATGAGGAACAGGGCCGTGCCCATGCAACCGGCCATGGCGGCCGCCGCTCCTCCGCCCGGGGTCGGCGTCTTGGCGGCCAGGGACTCGACGAGTTGTTCGAAGGACTGGTGGATCATGCGGCCCGCCAGTCTCGGCGTCCGACGTGGCGGATCAAGGCCGGAGCCGCATCTCGGCTACCGACGGGCGGAAACCGGCGCAGTCTTGCTGCACCCGACCGGCCGAACGAGAGTGTGCACATGCGCCCGGTCCACTCGCGAGCAGCGCTCGGCGGCCTGCTTGCTCTTGCGGCATGCTCGACGGCAGCTCCCGTACCCTGGTCCCTGCAGCAACTGCTGCAGGAAGCACCCGACGAGGAGCCGGCCCGGATCTGGCTCGAGGGCAACACCATCGTGGCGGCCGCCGTCGCGCTGGGCCCCGGTGCCCTGCCCGCCGACGTTCGCACGACGCTCGACGCGATCGCACCGCGCGGCGAACTCGTGTTCCAGGGTCGCGAATGGGGCGAACGCGGCGCCGGCTATCGCATCGAGAAGCGCTACCGCGAGGGCGTGAACGAGCAGGAGCGGTCCGTGTTGATCGACACCGAGGGGCGCGTGCTCGAGCGCTCGCACACCTGGCCGATCGGCGACGTGCCACAGCACGTGCTCGTCGCGGCCATGCAGGCCGGCACCCAGATCGAGGCGGCGTGGATCGTGTCCGGCGCCGAACGCGAGGAGTACTGGGCCTGCACGGTGCGGAATCGCCTCGGCCAGACGTTCGTGGTGCGCATCGGCCTCGACGGACGGTGGATCGGCGCCGTGCGGCGCGTGCAGGCGAGCGTGCACGTCTGACCGGGGATTCCGGTCCTCCCGCCACCTGGCCTTGTCGGGCGGCGCGAGCACACCCTACGCTTCGGGCCCATGCGCACCCGCCCGTCCACGTTGCTCGGCATGCTCCTGCTCGCCACCTCCCTCGGCTCTTGCTTCGCGGGCCCGCACCAGCTGCGACGCAGCCTCGACGACCTGGACCAGAAGTTCTACGTCAACAGCCCGTGGTTCGACGCGTCGCTGTGGGTCGTGCCCATCATGCCCGTCGGCTACGCGGTCGCCATCGTGTTCGACTTCTGCATCACGGACGCCTACCACTTCTGGTTCGACGACGCATGGGACGGTGCGGGCACGGGCTTCGAACACCTGTACATCGAGACCACCGACGGCAGCGTCGAGAGCCTCTTCATGGACCGTTCGGGCTGGACACGCGTTCGAAAATGACGCGCGAGCATCGGCCTCACTGGTCGCGCGCGATCGCAACCAGTTCGACGGCGGTGTCGGCGATCACCTGCCGCACCTCGGTGCCGATCGACGGTGCGTACCAGATGATCTGCGTGCGCGTCAGGAACCGCTCGTCGGGCGACTGCAGCCGCAAGGTGCGCACGATGCGCAGCGCTTCGAACGTGCCGGCCGGCACCGTGACCGTGTCGAGCGCCTCGACGAGGTAGGTGGCCTGCGTCGGCATCGCGGGGCGACCGCGCACGCGATCGACGAACTCGCACGACCAGCGCTTGCCGACCCACAGCGGCCAGTGGAAGCGCACGTCGACCGGCGACAACAGGTGCACGGGCTCGTCGCGTTCGGCCTCCCAGTCGCCGAGGTAGCCTAGATCGAGATCGCGACGCGACCGCAGGTTGCCGGGGCCGCGCAGCGTGTAGGTGTCGGCGTCGACCGCGATGACGGCGAACTCCGCCTTGGCCACCTCCCCGCGCACGAGCACGAAGCGGTCGCCGACGTGCCACTCGGGTCGCGCCCAGGTGGTCGCGCCCGCGGGAGGTTCGGCGTCGGCGCCCGTCAGGCCCTTGCCGCCGCCGTCGGGCATCGGCGATTCCGGCGCGCCCTGGCACGCGCAGAACCAGGACGAACAGGCGAGAAGCAGGCTGAGGTGGCGGCGCATCGGGGTTCCGGGATCCTGGGTCGGCATCGGGGGTCTACTCGAGCGGCAGGGGAATCGGCCGGAAGTCGATCGCGTCGACGGAGGCCAGGTAGTAGCGGATGCCGTCGGCCGTGCCCTGGAACCCGTACTTGTGGTCCTTGCCGTGCAGGTGACCGTAGACGCACAGCTGCACCTGCGCCTCCTTGAGCAGCGGTACCGCGGCGGTCTCGCGACCGTCCGAGTAGCGCGGCGGGTAGTGCACGAGCGCGATCGTGCGCGCGCCACCGGGCACGCAGCCGCCGAGCTTCCTGCCGGCCTGGATCGAGAGCTTGAGCCGTTCGAGCTCGCGCGCGAACACGTTCGTCGCGTTCGGATCGGCCCACGGCGCGTCGGGTGGATCCCACAGCCTGGTGCCGATCACGACCGTGCCGTTCGGCAGGCGCTCGGCGTTGTTCTGCAGCAAGCGGATCGACGGGTGCAGGATCTTCTCGACCTTGCTGCGCGACTGCCACCACGTGCAGTGATTGCCCTTGATGAGGATCTTCTGCCCCGGTCGCTCGCCGAGCCAGTCGAGGTCCGGCTTGGCCTCCGCGAGGTCGAGGCCCCACGACGTGTCGCCGCCGACGAGCACCCAGTCGTCGGGCGCCACCATCGTGTCCCAGGCCTCGCGCATGCGATCGGCGTGGCCGATCCACTGCGGCCCGAAGATGTCCATCGGCTTGTCGACACCGAGAGCGAGGTGCAGGTCACTTATGGCGAACAGGCGCAATGCGGATTCCGGGCGAGCTTGCAAAGGCCCCTGCATACGGGACGATCGAGCCATGCTCAAGCGTCCGCAGATTGCCTGGCTCGCTCTGGCCGGCAGCACGCTGCTGGCGGCGGCCCCGTTCGCAATCGCCCAGGATCGTCGTGCACCGGCCGTGCCGCCGTGTCCGCCGCCGCCCGACGGCTACGAGCAGGCGCTGTGGCAACGCGCCTGGACGTTGCATCACTCGGCCATCGTCGTCGACACGCACGTCGACACCACGACGCGTGTGCTCGACCAGGGGTTCGACATGGGCCTGCGCGCGAAGGACGGCCACGTCGACCTGCCGCGCGCGGCGGACGGCGGTCTCGACGCCGTCTTCTACTCGATCTACGTCGACTCGCGTTTCTACGGCGACGAGGCGCCGCTGTTCGGCGAGGCCCCCGCGTCGATCAACGACGACTGGCCGCGCCCGAGCATGCCCGGCACGCCGAACGGCAGTGCGCGGCGCGCCCTCATGATGATCGACGGGCTGCTGCGCACCGCCGAGCGATACCCGGACCGCGTCAGCCTGTGCACGAGCGTGGACGAACTGCGAGCGGCCGTCGCCGCGGGTCGACACGCGGCGCTGATGGGCATCGAGGGCGGTCACGCCATCGAAGGGGAGCTCGGCCTGCTGCGGCAGTTCCAACGGCTCGGCGTGCGCTACATGACGTTGACGCACACCAACCACAACGAGTTCGCCGACTCGTGCGCGCCGGTCGAACCGCGTTGGGGCGGGCTCAATCGACTCGGCGTCAAGGTCGTCCAGGAGATGAACCGGCTCGGCATCATCGTCGACGTGAGTCACGTCAGCGACGCGACGTTCCGCGACGTGCTGCGAACCTCGATCGCACCCGTGATCTGCTCGCACAGTTCGCTGCGCTCGTTGTGCGCCCATCCACGCAACATCACCGACGACATGCTGCGCTCGCTCGCGATGAACGGCGGCACGGTGATGATCAACTTCAACTGCGGTTTCCTCGACGAGGACTACGCCAAGCGCAGTTCGGCTCGCGCGGCCACGCGCCGCATCCAGGAGAAGGCGGCCCGCGAGAAGTTCGCCGCCGGCAGCAAGGAACTCACCGAGGCGCTGGCCGGCCTCGACGCGCGCTTTCCCGCGGTCGAGCGGCCCGCGCTGCGACAGCTGGTCGCGCACGTGCTGCGCGCGATCGAGATCGCGGGGCCGGACCACGTCGGCATCGGCAGCGACTTCGACGGCGTGCCCTGCGTGCCGCGCGGCATGGACGACGCGACCTGCCTGCCGCGGCTGACCTACGAACTGCTCGCCGCCGGCCAGAGCGAGGCAACCGTGCGCAAGGTGCTCGGCGAGAACCTGCTGCGCGTGTTCGCGGCCGTCGAGCAGACCGCGCTGAGCCTGCGCGGCACACCACCGCTCATGAACGACCGCCGCACCGACCACGACCTGCTGTCGCGCTGAATCGCGGGCGCGGCGCGGTGCCCGTCAGTCGAGCACCGTCGGTTGCGAAGAGGCGGGCCAGAGCGCCGGCTCGTCCTCCGGCGTCGGACCCGCGGCGCTCGCATAGCCCATCGCGTGCAGGGCGCGCAGCACGAAGTCGCGCATGCGTTCGAAGCTCGCGATCGTGACGACCATCGGGACCACCATCTGCAACGCCGGCCGCAGCAGGTTGCGCGAGGCGAACAGGTGGTAGGTCTGGGCGTTGTCCTTCGGCTGGAAGTTCTCGGCCATGACCCGCGCGAGCAGTTCCTGCGGCTGCCAGGTGTCCGGCGTGCCCGGCAGCGCGAGCTCGGCGCGCCTGGGGATGCAATGATCGATCAGCGCCGCTTCGAGCAGCGACGCGAGCATGATCGTGGACAGCCGGTAGTCCTGCGCCGCGAGCGCGCGCTGGTACGTGCGCAGGTCGACGGCCGCGAGCGCGCGCAGTCGCGGGTCGCGCACCTTGTTCTCGTCGAACAACGGCGGCGGCAGCGCGGCCGGCGCGGGCTCCGCGATCGGTGCGATCGCTGCGGGCGGCGGCGGCGGGGGCTCGGCCGGTGGGTCCACCGTCACGTCGTCCATCGTCGGCAGGCCCGCGGTCATGCTCGAGACGCTGGAACGCGGCGGCAGGATCTTCGCGCGCAGGTTGACGTCGCCGAAGACCTTGTTCTGCAGCCTCGTCGTGAGTGTGCGCGTCGCCTCGCCCTGGATCGTCGAGATCCGCGGCACGGGCAGTTCGATGAGCGGCTTCGCCGCCAGTTCGACGGCCCAGTCCGCGATCACCTGACGCTTCTTGAGCAGCCACTCGCGCTCGTCGGCGGGCACGATGTGGTCGCCACCGACCCGCGCGTCGATCGACTCGACGGCCCGCCGGCAGCAGGCTACCAACAGCGCCTGGTCGGGCGGCGACAGGTCCAGCTCGACGAGGTCGGGACAGGCGCTCACGCAGCGCTGCAGGTAGTCGCGCAGCCGCCGGGTATCCCCGTAGAACCGCGGCAGGTCCGGCTGGCCCGGCACGCCTTTCTGCGAGAGCTCGAGCCGGTACGAGGCGATGTGTTCCAGGCACAGCTTCGCTGCCTCGAGAAAGCAGATCGCGACGACCTTCTTGACCTGGATCACGGGCATGGAACCCGGTCTCCATCGGCACTCGGTCGGGCGCGGCTTGACGCCGCAACCGGTCGCCGCAAGCTGGGTTCTCACGATGCCACAGGCGTCGTTATGCTGCCTGCCCCCATGCCTCCACTCGAACGAGCACTGACCGGGCTGTTGGGTGCGCAGCGGGTGTTCTGCAGTCGCGATGCGCTGCTGGCATGGGAGTGCGACGGCTTCACGGTGCACCGGTCGCGACCGCGCGCGGTCGTGCTGCCGGAGTCGACCGGGGAGGTGCAGGCCGTCGTACGATTGCTGCACATGGCGAACGTGCCGTTCGTGCCGCGCGGGGCCGGCACGTGCCTGTCCGGCGGTCCGACGGCTTCGGGCGACGCGGTCGTGATCGACCTCGCGCGCATGCGCAAGGTGTTGCAGATCTCGACAGAGGACCTGTACGCGGTCGTGCAACCCGGCGTCGTCAATCTCGATCTGACCGCGGCGGTGCGGCACCTGGGGTTGCACTACGCACCCGACCCGAGCAGCCAGTCGGTCTGCACCATCGGCGGCAACCTGGCCGAGAACAGCGGCGGGCCGCACTGCTTCAAGTACGGCATGACGCAGGACCACGTGCTCGGCGCCACGATCGTGCTGCCCGATGGAACGCTGGCCCGGCTCGGCGACGCGGCCGGCCCGCGCGCCCCACACGGTCTCGATCTGACGGCGCTGTTCTGCGGCAGCGAAGGCACGTTCGCGATCGCCACCGAGATCACGGTGCGGTTGTGCCGCGACCAGGAGAGCGTGCGCACGCTGCTGGCCGCCTTCGCATCGATGACGGCCGCCTGCCGCACGGTCAGCGACATCGTCGCCGCCGGCCTCGTACCGGCCGCGCTCGAGATCCTCGACCAGGCGACGATCCGCGCCGTCGAAGCCTCGGTCTACCGCGCGGGCTACCCCGCCGACGCCGCCGCCGTGCTGCTCGTCGAGCTCGACGGACCCGCGGTCGTGATCGCCGAGGAGACCGCCGAGGTGCGCGAGTTCTTCCGGCGCAACGGTGCCCTGAGCATCGAGGAGGCGAGCGACGCCGCCGAACGCAAGCGGCTCTGGAAGGGCCGCAAGGGCGCCTTCGGCGCGATGGGCCGCCTCAACACCGACCTCTACGTGCTCGACGGCGTCGTGCCGCGCACGCGCCTCGAAGAGGCCCTCGACGGCATCACGGCCATCGGCCAGAAGCACGGTGTCGTGCTCACGAACGTGTTCCACGCCGGCGACGGCAACCTGCATCCCAACATCAGCTTCGACGGCCGGGACGCGCAGCAGACCGCGCGCACCGTGGCCGCGGGTCGCGAGATCCTGCAGCTCTGCGTCGACCTCGGCGGCAGCATCTCGGGCGAACACGGCATCGGCAGCGAGAAGCTCGATCACGTCGGCATGATGTTCGACGCCGCCGACCTCGACGTGATGGCCCGCGTGCGCGCCGTGTTCAATCCCGACGGCCTGTGCAACCCCGGCAAGGTGCTGCCGCAACGCGGCGCCTGCGCCGAGGTCGCGAAGTGGCCGCAGATGGTCGCGCGCGTGCTCGACACCGGGGAACGCCCGTGAGCCCGACGCCGCGCTCGACCGCCGAACTGCAGGAACTGCTGCGCGCGGTTCGCGGCCCGGTGCGCCTGCTCGGCACGGGCAGTCGGCAGGCGCGCCTGCCGGCGGCGGACGGGGCGACGGCGCTGAGCCTCGCCGGCCTCGACCGGATCCGCCGCCTCGATGCCCCCGATCAGACGTGTTCGGTCGAGCCCGGCGTGCGGCGCGAGGTGCTCGACGCGGAGCTGGCGCGCGTCGGCCTCGAATTGCCGTGTGCAGGCGGCGGCAGCCTCGGCGGCCTGTTCGCGAGCGACGCGACGGGGCCGGTCACGGTCGGCGGCGCGTCGCCGCGTTCGCTGCTGCTCGGGCTCGAGGCGCTGCTCGCCGACGGCACGTCGTTCCGTTCGGGTGCCCGCGTCGTCAAGAGCGTCGCCGGCTTCGACGTGCACAAGCTGCTCGTCGGCAGCCAGGGCCGGCTGTTCGCCGCGACGCAGCTGCACCTGCGGCTGCGACCGCGACCGCGCAGCGAGGCCTGGTTCGAACGCGCGCGGCTCGAACGCGACGACGCGCTGCGGCTGTTGGCGACCTTGCGCGCACTCGCGCCGGCACCCGCTGCACTGCACCTGCTGCGCGGACCGCACGGCTTCTCGTTGGCCGGCCGACTCGCGGGCCGCGCGGTGCACGTGCAGGCGACGCTGCGCGAGCACGCGCTGCGCGAGCACGCGCTGCGCGAGGGACCCGCGCTGGCCTCGCTGCACCTGGAGGCCACGGCCGGGGGTGAGGTCGTGGCCGGCAACGTCGTGGGAAGCCGGCTGCCGGCGCTGCTCGCCGCCATTCCAGCCGACGCCCGGTTCCTCATGCACGGCGGCGGTCGCTTCGAGGTCGCGCTCGCTTCGGCTCGCGAGACCGACGCGCTGCTCGCCGCTCTGCCGGCGCTCTCGACGCAGGCGTGCATCGTGCTCGGCGAACCGGCGCGGCGCGGCCGCGGCACACCGCTCGACGCGGGCCACGAACGTCTCGCCAGTGGCCTCAAGCAGACACTGGACCCACATGGCATCTTCGTCTGAACGCCCGTGACGAAGCCGGACCTCGACCTCGCCGCCTACACGCGCTCGCTCGACTGCGTGCACTGCGGTCTCTGCCTGCCGGTGTGCCCGACGCACCAGGTGCTCGGCGTCGAGGCCGATTCGCCGCGCGGACGCATCTACCTGATGCGCGCCCTGGCCGAAGGTCGCGTCGAGGACCCGCAGGCGATCCGCCCGTTCCTCGACCGCTGCCTCGATTGCCGCGCCTGCGAGACGGCCTGCCCGTCGGGCGTGCGCTACGGCGAGATCCTCGAGACGGTGCGCAGCGAACTCGAGCACGAACGGCCGGCTCGCGGCCTGCAGGCGTGGCTGCTGCGCACGCTGCTGTGGCACGTGGTCGCCGAGCAGCAGAGGTTGCGCGCCGCGTTCTTCCTGCTGCGCGCGAGCGAGGCCGTGGGCCTGCGCTGGCTCGCCACGAACCTGCGGCTGCTGCCGGCCGCCATCGCGAGGCTGGCACCGCGCGTGCCGCCGCACCGCGAACGCCGCGCGATCGACGTCGGACTGCACGTGCCGCCACCGGGCGTGGCCCGGCGCGGCGTGCGCGTGGCCCTGTTCACGGGATGCGTCATGGAGCAGATGTTCGGCCGCGTCAATCGCGCGACGCTGCGGCTGCTGCTCGCCAACGGCTTCGAGGTGACCGTGCCGGCCGGGCAGGGCTGCTGCGGTGCGTTGCTCGTGCACGCCGGGCGCGCCGACCGCGCGCGCACGCTCGCGCAAGCCAACGTGCGCGCCTTCGCGCAGGCCGACGTGATCGTCAACAACGCCGCGGGCTGCGGCTGCGCCATGAAGGAGTACGGACACCTGCTCGGTTCCGCCGACGGCGCCGCGTTCGCGGCCAGGTGCCGCGACATCTGCGAGTTCCTGGCCGAGGTCGGGCTCACGGCCGCACCGGCGGAGCTGCGGGCGCGCGCGGCCTACGACGATCCGTGCCACCTCTGCCACGGCCAGGGCGTGCGGGCCCAGCCGCGCGCGCTGCTGGCCCAGGTGCCCGGCCTCGAACTCGTCGCGCACGACCGGCCCGAGGACTGCTGCGGCTCCGCCGGCGTCTACAATCTGCTGCACGGCGACCTCGCCGCCGAAATAGGTCGGCGCAAGGTCGAAAGCCTGCGGGCCGCCAGGGTCGACCTGGTCGTCACGGGCAACCCCGGTTGCATGATGCAGATCGCCGGCCACGTGCGCGCCGCCGGCCTCACCCTCGCCGTCCGCCATCCCGTCGAACTGCTGCTGCCTCCCGCATGAGACGCCTCGTTCCCGCCCTCTGCGCCGGTTGTGTCGTTGCCATCGGCATCACCGCCTACGGCAAGTTGGGCGACCGCGCCGTCGATGCGCTCGGTGTGCCCGACGCGCCGCCGACCAGCGGATCGAGCGGTGAACGCGGCGAACTCGCCACTGCGCTCGCGACCGCGCGGCGCCAGTGCACGCTGCCCGCGCTCGACGCCGTCGTGCAGCGACTGCGCGAGCGATCGACCACCGCACCCGGCGACCGCGAGACGTTCCACGTGCTCGCCGAGGCGCTGCTCGAACGGGTGCAGCAGCATGCGCACCTGCGCGGCCTGTCGATCGGCACGCCGCTCTACGACGAGGTGCCGGCCGGGATCGAAGCGGACATCGACGCCGGCCTCGACGCGGTCGCGCGCGCGCGTGCGCTCGGCGACGACAGCAGCGAGCTGTTCCGCATCGAAGCCGGGCTGCTGGGCCAGCGCATCACCGGCCTCGCTGCGGTGCTGCAGTGGAACGGCAAGATCCAGGAAGCCCTGGCGAAGGCCGCCGAACGCGCCGCCGACAACCCGCAGCTGCACGTGGCGCTCGGCGTGCGCAAGCTGCTCGCCCCGAGCCTGCTCGGCAACGACCCCGAACGTGCCCTCGAACACTTCGAATTCGCGGCCAGGGCGCTGCTCGACGACGAGCGCCCCGCGGTGTTCGCGGCGATGGCGAACTACCTGCAGAAGAAGCGCCAGATGGCCATCACCTGGCTCGAGCAGGCCGTCGCGCGCAATCCGAACAACAAGTTCGCGCGCGTCGTGCTGCAGCGCGTGCGCCGCGGCGAAGAAGACGCCTTCGCTCGCGACGTCACGGCCGAGGAAGCCGCGGCGACCAGGTAGGGCCGCCGAAGCGCGTTCACTTCGGATCGCGGTTGCGCGCGGGGGCGCCGCCCGCGCTGCCCACGCCGCCGCCGAAGCCGCCGAGACCGGCGAAGCCGCGGTTCGCATCGGCGCGCGGACCGAAGGAACTCGCGCGCAGCGGCGCATCGTCCGAGCCACTGTCGTGCCTGGGCTCCGAGTCCTCGGAGCGCTCGCGGATCTGACGGATCAGCGTGCGGATCTCGCGCATCTCGTTGCGCATCTCGTTGATCATGGCGCGCAGTTCGGCATCCTCGTCGGCGGCTGCGGGCCGGGCCACGCGGGCGCGACGCGGCGGCTGCGCAGGAGTGGCGTCCGGTGCACGCTGCAACAACCCCGCACGCGTGCGATCGAGCCGGAATGCCTCGGCGCGGGCGCGCAACTCCGCGGCCTCGGCATCCTGCCGCGCTGCTTCCGCGCGAACGCGTTCGACCTGCGCGCGCACGCGCGCCTGTGCTTCGGGCGTCGCGGCGCGCCTCTGGCCGCTCCTGGCTTCAGCGTGCTCGACCGCTTCGATCTCGGCGTGCTCCGCGTGCTCCGCGTGCTCGGCATGCTCGGCGTGCTCCGCATGCTCGGCGTGCTCGGCCCGCTCGGCCTGCGCCTTGGCCTCCGCGCGACGCAACACGAGCGGATTGGACCCACCCGCGCGCACGGACACGCGACCGCGGGGTTCCGGCGCCGCGGCGCTCTCGCCTTCCTTGACCTCGATCACCTCGCGCGTGTCGGGGTCCATCTTGCCCCAGAACACGCGAGCCGGGGCCTTGGGCGCCGCCGCCGGAGCGGGTGGCTCCTCGGTGTCCGCGTTCGGCGCCTTGGGTGCCTTCGGTGCCCTGGGTGCCTTGGGTGCCTTCGGCGGCTTCGGGGCCTTCGGCGGAGCGGGCGGCTCGACCTCGGTGACCCAGATGCTGCCGTCGGCGCCTTGCACCTTCCTCAGCGGGGCCCCGCCGCCCTCGGGCGCATTCTCCCGGACGCGATAGCGATAGATCGTCGCGCCGCCGCTGGACTCCGGAGTCACCTCGACCAGCTCGCCGGCCCCATCCGACCGGCCGCGGACCACGCGGATCTCCTGTCCGGCGGCCTGCTTCTTCAACCCGGCGACGATCTGCTCGAGCTTCTTGCGCGCCTGCGCCTTCTGCTCGGCGGTCAGGTCGTCGGCTTCGAGCATCGCGATCACCTCGGCGAGGCTCGCCTGCACACGGTCGCCCGAGCTCGGGGCCTGGGCCTTCTCGGCGTTCTCGGGCTTCTTGACCCGCAGCCCGCTCGGCGCCGACTGGGCCGGTGCGATGCACGCGGTGGCAGCGACACAGGCTGCCCACAGGAAACGGTTCGTGATGGACTTCGTCATGTTAACTCCTCGTTCAACGGGGTTCGGTGGTTCGGCGATCGACTCGCGCCGTCAGGCGCACGCGCAGTCGTTCGAGTGCGCGCATGCGGCGCTCGAGCGCTGACAACATCTCGGTGATCTCGGGCGGCTGTGGCCGCACGCGCAGGTCGGCGCGCAGGCGAGCCACCTCGACGGTGAGGTTCCGATGTTCGGCTTGCAGCAGCTCGAGCGCCGCCGCCGTGGCATCGGCGCCATCGGCCGGACGAGCCGAGGGCACGTCGTCGCCGGCGGTCGACTCCGGAGCCGACATCGAAGCGGGCAGGTGCGGCGCGACCGCTTGCACACCGGGTGCGGCGAGCGTGAGTGCACTCAACGACAGACCGCCGAACGCGGCGAACGCGACCGGTCGCGGCGCGCGCGCGGACTGCACGCGCAGCACGGCCTCGACGCGTTCTCGCAGCGACGACGGCCGCGCCGCCATGCCGAGCGCCACCAGCGACGTCGAGGCGTCGGGGCGCAGCCAATCGGCGACGTCGAGCAGACACCGCGCGACCGCGGTCGGGCTCGAATACCTGGCCGCCGTCGCGTCGCATCGCAGTTCGACGAGGCGGGACCAGCGACGCCGCACGAGCAGCAACAGGAACTGCCACGGGAACAGCGCCTGCAGCCAGGCCGCAAGCCACATCCACGCGGGGTCGCCTTCGCGCAGATGCGTGATCTCGTGCGCGAGCATGGCCCGCAGCGACGCGTCGGTCAGGCCGGCGGCTCGCACCGGCAGGCAGATCTCGGGGCGCATCCAACCGAACGCTATCGGCGTCGCGAGCAGGCTGCTGCGACTCACGTGCGGCGACTGCCGCAGGCCGAGTTCACGCGCCACCTCGGCGGCGGTCGCGAGCACTCGCGGATCCACTTCGGGCTGCCGCGTCGCCAGCACCCGCGCGAGGCCGCGGTGCACGAGCCACAACCAGACGAGCCCGAAGCCGGCGCACGCACACACGCTCGCGACGACGATCGCCGGCCACGGCAGCGACGCGAAGTGGAACGCGGCTCCGGTCGTCGACAGCGCGTCGAGCGCGGGCACGGCGACGCCGTCCGGAGCCGGCGACAGCGCGAGCACACCTTCGGTCGACGCCGGCGCGGGCAGCGCGAGTTCCAGCGGCAGCGCGCTGCCCAGCACGAAGTACTGCAGGCTGCTGCTGACGAGCGCGGCCCACATCGACAGCCGCAGGAAACCCTCCTGGAACGCGAGCCCACGCCGCCGCAGCAGCGTGCCGACCAGCAGCGCGGCAGCCAGCAGCAACGTCGAGTGCATCGCGAACGTGCACAGCCACTCGAGGGCGGGAGACACGTCGATCGTCGCGAGGCTCACGACCGGTCCTCCCGCTTCTGCCGGCGCTCGGCTTCGATGACCTTCTTGCGCAGGCTGTCGAGTTCGCTGAGCTCGATCTCCCCTTCGCGCAGCAGATGGTTGACGAGCGCGAGCGGATCGCCGTCGAAGAGCCGCGTCACGAGGTCGCCGACGAGGTTGCGCTGCACGAGGTCGGGATCGACCTCGGCACGATAGAGGAACTGCCGGCCCTGGCCGCGGTGCGCGACGAGCCCCTTTTCCTCCATCTTGCGCAGCATCGTGGCGATCGTCGTCAGCGCGAGGCCGCGGTCGCTGAGGCTGTCGTGCACTTCGGCCACCGCCGCTTCGCCGCGCTGCCACAAGGCGCGCAGGATGGCCAGCTGCAGATCACCGAGGTTGCGAGGTCCCTTCATGGCGCCAATCTACTACCACAGTAGTCGGCTGCAACTACTCCGGTAGTAGAGAGACCTTCCCGGAATCCGTGAATCCGGGAAAAGAACCGCGCCCGTCGCCGCGCGCCGCCTACCCGCCGACCGGCGCGACGATCGACCAGACGCCCTGCGTGGTCGAGACGAAGCCGCTCAGGGACAGCGGGTCGAAGACCACCCACTGCGTGTAGAAGGAGGAACCGATGTAGTTGGTCGTGCCGGGGAGCTGGAACGAGAGGGAAGCCAGGCCACCGCCGGCGCCGCCGCCGACCGTGACGGCGCCCACGAGGTTCACGGCGTTGTTGCGCAACATGCAGCCCGATGGGAACAGACCGAACAGGGCGCTGATGTCGATCGGCAGCGGCACCCCGCTGGCCATCGTGTTGCTGTCGCCGATGACCCACAGGCAGGCTCGACCGGAGGCGGCCGACGACAGCTGTTGCGTCCAGACGATACCGGGCGACGGGATCTCGACCGAGGTGTGCACGGGCACGACGTTGCCTTCTCCCGGGCAGCCCACGCCGAAATCGAGCTGCATGCCCGGTCGCGCCTGGAAGCGCGTCAGCATGCCGACTCCCTGCGCCACCGTGCCCGTCGGCGCGAGGGCCGAGCCGCCCTGGTACACGCGCGTCGTGTAGCCGAGCGAAGCCGTGCCGCCCTGGAAGTTGTAGTTGAAGGGCTGGTTGCCGAGGCTGTTGCCGTAGATCCGGATCTCGAGCAGGAGCGGGTGGAAGCGATCCCACGTGAACAGCGTGTTGAACGGAATCGTGATGACGGCGGTGCCAGGCGTACCCGCGACCAACGACACGTTCCCGATCGGCTTTGCCACGATCGGTGCCGTGTCCCAGTTCGTGTCGAACTGGCCCGTGACACCGGAGAACTTGCCGTTGCCGATCAGGATCTCGCAGTTGATCATCGCGGGCGTCGAGTTGAGGCCGGTGCCCGCCATGAACTGGATCTGCTGCAAGCGCATCGGCTCGGGCAGATTGGCCTGCAGGCTGGCTGCCGAGTACCACTGCTGGTAGCGCCCGATGCCACCAGGCCACGGCCGGTCGACGTTCTGGGGGCTCCCGATCGGCGGCACGGTCACGATGATCACCTGACCCGACACGGCCGAGACGAGCAGAGAGGACAGCAGGAGTTCTCGCATCATGGGACTTGCCTCCACCGGACCATGCAGTCTACCGGATCCTCGCAGCCTGGCGGGCGAGAACCGGCGCGGCCCGACGTGACCCACCATAGTCGCGGAAGCGGGCATGGCAACGGATCTCGGGGGCCGGGCGGCCGGCGTGAGGCTGGCCGCGACCCGTGCACACCACAACAACGGTCGAGCTCCAGGGCTACGAACACGCTGGCGGTGCCGATCGACGTGCCTCACGCCGGGGCGGCGTCGGGCTCGGGAAGCGCGCACGACGGCGAACGAGCGCCGCGCTCGCGCGCGGCTCAGCTCATCGGCGCGCCGCCAACGACCCCGGCGCACGCGCCATCGGCCCGGAGCTGCCGAACAGGCTGCCGGGTCCCGCGCCGTTGCCGGTCCGCGCCATGCCGGCCGGGCCCGGGCTCGCGGCCGACTTGACCTTGATGCCGTCGAGCCGGCGCCGCACGTCGTCGGGGCGGTTGGCCTTGCCGATGGCGTCCTCGCCGGTGATGAGACCCTCGCCGTAGTTGCGCAGCAGTTCGTCCTCGAGCGTGACCATGCCGTACTGCCTGCCGGTCTGCATGATGTTGAGCAGCTGGGCGGACTTGGACTCGCGGATCAGCGAGCGCACCGCATCGGTTGCGACGAGGATCTCGCGGGCCGCAACGCGCCCGCCGCCGATCTTCGAGACCAGCGTCTGCGAGATGACGCCCTGCAACGTGGCGGCGAGCTGCACACGCACCTGCTGCTGCGCGTCGGTCGAGAACACGTCGATGATGCGGTCGACGGTCGAGATGGCGCTCGTCGTGTGCAACGTGCCGAACACGAGGTGGCCGGTCTCGGCCGCGGTGATGGCCATCGAGATCGTCTCGAGGTCGCGCATCTCGCCGATCAGGATCACGTCGGGGTCCTGGCGCAGGGCGCGGCGCAACCCTTCGCGAAACGTCGCGCAGTCGCTGCCGATCTGGCGCTGCGTGACGAAGCAGTTCTTGTCCTTGTGCACGAACTCGAGCGGATCCTCCATCGTCAGGATGTGGCCGTGCTCGTTCTGGTTGATGAAGTCGATCATCGCCGCCAGCGTGGTCGACTTGCCCGATCCGGTCGGGCCCGTGACCAGCACGAGGCCGCGCGGCTTGGCGGCGAAGTCGAGGCAGATCTGCGGCAGGTCGAGCTTCTTGTAGTCCGGGATCTCGTCGGGGATCTGGCGCAGCACCAGGCCGGCGGCGTTGCGTTGGTGCAGCGCGTTGACGCGGAAGCGCGCAAGGTCCTTGACCGCGTAGGAGAAGTCGATGTCCTTCTCCTTCTGGAAGCGCTCCCACTGCTCGGGACCCATGAGCTGCCTGGCCAGCTCGGCCGTCTGGTCGGGCATCAGCCGGCCGAACTCGGGCTGCGTCTGGATCTCGCCGTCGATGCGGAACCCGGGCTCGCTGCCCGCCTTGATGTGCAGGTCGGAAGCACCCTTGCCGACCATGGCACGCAGTAGATCTACGATTTGAAGCGACACGGAATCTCCTCTCCCCTCGAGTGCCGCCTTCGACCCAAAGTGGTGATCGGCCTGGACTTCGAGGCTCTTGAACCGGGCTCCACCCGGTTGTCCAGGGCGTGGACTCGGCCGGCCGCAAGCGCGGTGCAGTGTGAAGACTCCGGATCCCTTGGCCATCTCTTGATCCTCGCGGTCCTATGTCCTGCCGATAGCCTGTGAGGCCCCATGGACGAGTTGACCGAGATCCACGTCATCCGAGTGCCCGACGAGAGCATCGGTCGCCAGCATCGGCAACCCGATCCTGCCCAGCCCGTCGCCGGCGGTGGGGCCGCCAGCACCGAGCCGCCGCCGGCGAGCCCGGCGCCGCCGGCGCCGCTGCCGTTGCCACCCGCACCGCTCAGCTCGCTCGACCGCACGGCGTTGTTCGTGAACCGGGAACAGTCGTGGCTGGCCTTCAACGGCCGCGTGCTCGAGGAGGCCCGCGACCCGACGACCCCGTTGCTCGAGCGCGTCAAGTTCCTGGCCATCGCCAGCACGAACCTCGACGAGTTCTTCGAGATCCGGGTCGCCGGCGTCATGGAACTCGTCGACGCGGGCCTGCCCGGCGAGAACCCGGACGGCATCAAGCCGCAGGACGAACTCGAACGCGTTCGTGCGGCCGCGCACGCGTTCACGGACGCGATGCACCGCACCTGGCGCGAGCTGCTCGTGCCCGAACTCGCGAAGGCCGGCATCGAGTTCCGCGCGATGAGGCAACTGACGGCGGCCCAGCAGAAGTGGATCGACGCCTACTTCCACAAGGAGGTCTACCCGATCCTGACGCCGCTCGCGATCGACCCGGCCCACCCGTTCCCGGTGCTGCTCAACAAGTCGCTGAACCTGGTCGTGCTGCTGCTCGACCCGCGCCAGGTCCGTCGCACCTACCGCATGGCCGTGGTGCAGGTCCCGCGCTCGCTGCCGCGCATCCTGCGACTGCCGGACATCGATGGCCAGCGCGCCTACGTGTTCACGGCGGACGTCGTGCAGGAGAACCTGCGCGAACTGTTCCCCGGTCTCGAGGTCGTGCACGTCAGCGCCTTCCGCGTCACGCGCGACAGCAACCTCGATGTCGACGAGATCCAGGGCACGGATCTCATGAGTTCGATCGAGAAGGAGCTCGTGAAGCGCCGCCGCGGCGAACCCGTGCGGCTCGAGATCGACTCGGGCGCGCACCCCGACGTGCTCGAGCGCTTCCTCAAGGCGTTCTCGCTCGAGCTCGACGACGTCTACTTCTGCGAAGGTCCGGTCAACCTGGGCCGCATCCTCGAACTGCACCAACTCATCGAGCAGCCCGACCTCAAGGATCCGCCGGCCGTGCCGCGGCGGCAGTGGAGCTGGGCCTCGGCCGACGAGATGTTCACCGACCTGCGCGAAGGTGACATCCTGCTGCACCATCCGTACGAGTCGTTCGCGACCGTCGAGGACTTCATCCGCTTCGCGTCGCGCGACCCGAAGGTGCTCGCCATCAAGCTGACGATCTACCGCGCCGGCAGCAAGAACCCGCTGGTCGAGGCGCTGATCGAAGCCGCGCAGCAACGCAAGCAGGTGACGGTCATCGTCGAGCTCAAGGCGCGCTTCGACGAGGAGGCGAACATCCAGTGGGCGCGCCGCATGGAGCAGGCCGGCGTGCACGTCGTCTACGGCATCGTGGGCCTCAAGACGCACGCCAAGTGCACGCTCGTCGTGCGTCGCGAAGACGACGGCAGTCTGCGTCGCTACTGCCACATCGGCACCGGCAACTACAACCCGACCACGGCGCGACTCTACACGGACGTCGGTCTGCTGACGGCGCGACCCGACCTCGGCGAAGAGGTCGCCGAGACGTTCAACATGATCACGGGCTACTCGCGCGTGCCGCAGATGGAGCACCTGCTGGTGGCACCGTTCACGCTGCGCGACAAGGTCATGCAGCTGATCCGCAACGAGATCGAGCAGAAGAAGGCCGGCCGCCCGGCCGCCATCCGCGCCAAGCTCAACAACATCTCCGATCCGCAGGTCATCGTCGCGCTCTACGAGGCGTCGCGCGCCGGTGTCAGGGTCGAGCTCTGCGTGCGCAGCATCTGCTGCCTGCGCCCCGGCGTGCCCGGCCTCAGCGACAACATCGTCGTCAAGGCGATCATCGACCGCTTCCTCGAGCACAGCCGCGTCTACTACTTCGAGAACGCGGGCAACCCGCTCGTCTACCTGTCGTCCGCCGACTGGATGGTGCGCAATCTGGACCGCCGCGTCGAAGTCGCGGCGCCGATCCTCGACCCCGAGCTCAAGAAGCGCGTCATCGACGAGGTGCTCGACATGGCGCTCCGCGACAACCTCAAGGCGCGACGGGTCCTGCCCGATGGGCGCAGCGAACGCATCGCGCGCGCCGACGGCGAGGCGATCGTGCACAGCCAGCTCGCCTTGCTCGAGATGACGAACAAGCAGCCGGAGTCGACGCCGGAGGGTGGTGTGTCGGAGCCGCAGAAGCGGCGCAAGAACAAGAAGAAGAAGCGCTGAACGAACACATGCTCCCTGGTGCGTAGTGACCTGGGCCGCGCACCCGCTACCGTGGCCGCCCGACGGGGACGTTCCCCCCGCGCCAACGAGAGAGGTCTCCCATGTCGTTCCGCTGTGGTCTCAGTGTCCTGGCCGTGCTGGCCGTCGCCGGGTGCCAGGGCACCCCGGACCCTTCCTCCAACTCGACCCAGGCCATCGTCGAATCGGTCGCCGCGCAGCATCCCGAGTGCGTTCGGCTCTCGGTGCACGCCGTGCCGCCGGCCGGCGGCGACTACCGGGCCGTGGCCAGCACCTCGCCGGCGAAGCTCGGCACGCCGTCCGACAAGGAGGACCTGGACGCCATGAAGTCCGGCCAGACCCTCGTGCTCGACGAGCCGGGTGCGATCGACGTGACCGTGCCGATCCTGTCCAAGGACGGCAGGTGGACCGCCACGTGCGGCGTCACCGTGAAGGCCGGGCCCGGAGCCGACCGCGCGGCGCTCGTGGTCAATGCGAAGGCGATCGCCGCATCGGTGGAGACGGCGATCCTGGCGGCCTCGAACGGCATGTAGCCGGCAGGAAGAACCCCGCGGAACCAGCTCCAAGAGCCGGTCCCGAGGGGTCTTGTGTGGCGAGGGCGACGAGAATCGAACTCGCAACCACCGGATCGACAGTCCGGTACTCTAACCAATTGAGCTACGCCCCCACGCCATGAGGGGCCGGGGATGCTAGCGACCGGGCGAGGGTTTGCAAGCAGTTCCCCCGTGGCCGACCCGTGGCCGCGCGCGGCACCTGCGGCAACACGCTTGCCACAAGCACGTGATCCGCGGCACGATGCGGAGTCACGCGCGAGAAAAAAATCGGCCGCCGGGCTCACACCCCGGCGGCCGAAGCCACTCTTCGCTCTCTCGTATCGAAAGGGCTGCTCAGCCGCCCGGTCCTTGCGGCCCGAGCTTCGAGCAACCATCTCGCTTGCTACTCTGACTAGGCCTGCTCTTCCCTACGTCCAAGGGGGTGCCTTCCGGCTCTTCGATGTTCACGCCCAACCCCACCGGCCACCTGCAGCTCGGATTCGCCGGTCCGACCGGATGTGCGGTGCCGCACCTCTCGGTCGACGGCATGACCCCGAGCGGCCCCAATCTCTCGCATTGGCCCGGCAACCGCACGCCGCGGCAGTGGCAGGCCGACCTCAGCACCGGCATCGCGCTGCGCTTCTCGAGGGCACCCGCGCCCGAGCAGACGGACTTCCTCGGCGACGCCGAACTCGTCGTCAACGACCACTACGACACCGACGGCTTCGGTTCGCTGTTGGCCGTGCTCCGCCCCGAACTCGCGCACTCGCGCGAAGAACTGCTGCTCGCCGCCGCTGCCACCGGCGACTTCGGCGTCTGGCAGACGTGGCGCGGCTTCGCGATCGACCGCATCGTCACGAGGCTTGCCGACGCCGATTCGCCGCTGCACGCGGCGTTTCGCGGCGTCACCGATGCCGACGAACTCTGCTTGCGGCGCTACGCCTGGCTGCTCGAGCACGCGACCGCCGTGCTCGACCACCCCGGCAGCTTCGGGCCGCTCTACACCGACGAGATGGCGCGCGTGCGCCTCGAGATCGACGCCGGCCTGCGCGGCTCGCTCGACCGCCGCAGTTGGCCGCAGCTCGGGTTCGCCGCCCTGACGAGTCCGGGCCCGCAGCACCGCATGACGCTCAACACGCTGGCCGGCGCACACCGCGTCCTGCACGTCGAGACCGGCGCCGCAGGCCCCCTGTACCGCTACCACGACCGCACCGAGAGCTGGTTCGAACTCGTGACGATCCAGCCCCTGCCACGCACCGACCTCCGGCCGCTCGCCGCCGTGCTCGACGAACTCGAGCCGGCGCACGACGGCGCCAGCTGGAACGCCGATCCACCGGGGGAACCGATCCCGGAGCTGTACTTCGGCGTGCCCGGCCCGCAGCCGTACGGCCGGCTCACGCGCGACCTGCGGCCCAGCCGGCTGCCACCCGCGCGCGTCGTCGACGCATTCGTCTCGTTCTTCGCGAACGCCGCTGCCGCGCAGCCCTGGCGCCGGCCCGAGCCGGGCGCGATCATCGAGGCCCGGTCCGCCCGGCAGGAACCTCGCCGATGACTCGAATCCACCTTCTCGTGTTGCTCGGCGTGCTGCCGGCCTGCGGCAGCGGCGTGCAGCAGAACGGCGACGGGTCGCTGCGTATCGTGAAGCAGATCGACGCACACTGGCAGAGCGACGTCGCGCGCAGCGAGATGGAGCGCGCGCTCGCGGATCACGCCGAGATCGCCGCCGTCTTCGCGCACGACGACGACATGGCGCTCGCCGCGGCGACCGTCTGCCGGCAGAAGGGCCGCACCGACATCAAGGTCGTCGGTGTCGGAGGCCTGCCCGCGCAAGGCCTCGCGTACGTCACAGACGGCCGTCTCGACGCCACGATCCAACGCAACACGGGAGCGGCCGTCACGATCGACTTCGCGCTGCTCGCCTGCAGCGGCATCACGCTGCATCGCCAGATCGGGCTCGGCCCGCGCGTGTTCACGAAGGCGACCGTGGCCGCGGGTGGCACGGCGCAGGTGGCGCCCGGCGACTTCTACGTCGCGATGCTGCGCAACGAACACGCCAAGGTGCTGGACACGAATCCGGAGGTCGACAACGTGTTCCGCATCGGCATGGCCGCGCCCGCCGAGCACGATGCCTGGGGTGAGCAGGTCCGACAGGAACTCACGGCGGCCGCGAAGCGCTATCCGCAAGTGCAGATGGACTTCCGCTCGCCCGGCGACGACAGGGAACCGCAGCGCGCCGCCATGCGCTGGTTCCTCGATCAGAACTACAACGTGATCCTCGTCTGGGCCGCGGCATCGGGCGATCTCGCGGGCCTCTGCAAGGAGGCCATGGAGAGGAACGTCAAGGTCCTGGTCGTCGGGGGCGAACCGAGCGGCGACTTCGGCGAGCAGTGCTACCTGTGCAGCATCGGTGTCGACGAGGCCGCGATCGGGCGCGCCGCTGCGGAGACGATCCGGGGCCTGGTCCAGAAGGGTGGCGCCCTCGTCGAGATCCAGGGTTCGATGACGTCGGGCATCGCGCAACAACGCCACCGCGGCTTTGCCGAGGCCCTCGGCCACCGGCAGTAGGTCATGGCGCGCGCGATGCTGCTCGCGGTGTGCTCGCTCGCCGCGCTCGGGCCTGCGCAGGAACCGGCCGCGCCGGCGATGCTGCTGCGCGTCGTCAGCAATCAGGGCCGCTGGGTCGAACCGTTCGCCGAACGGCTCGGCGTGACCGTGCCGGTGCTCGCCGAGGGCCAGCAGGTCGAGCTCGTGCTGACCGCCGGCCGACCGGCGACCGCCCGCGTGGCAGAGTCTCCCTTCCTTCGCCGGACCCTGGTCGTGGAGGTTCGGGCCGCGGCCTGGTTGGACCGCGCCGCAGCCGCCGTGCGCGAGGCCGAACGGGACCTCACGGTGCGCGCCGAGGGATTCGCCAAGCTGTGCGGTCTGCCGGGCGCGGGCGTTCGCAGCCTCTGCCGGCAGGCGTTCGACGTCGCCCGTTCGCTCGACTCGGTGGTCGCCGTCGTCACCCAGGTCGGGCAGGGTCGCGACTACGACGTGCGCCTCGAGTTCGTGCCGCTCACCGACAGCGCGTTCGCCGCGTGGCTCGGCACGATCGCGCCGGCCGCCGGCGCACCGGCCCGGTTGCCGTGGACCGACGCGGCCGTGCGCCTCGCCTTCGCGCTGCAGCCCGACTCGTTCGCCGCCACCTGCGAGCCGTTCCTCGGCATCGTCTCTGCGTTCGCGGCGAACCGCGACGCCGAGGCAGCGCAGGCCGAGGCCCGCGCACTGCTGCCGTTGCTCGACGGTTCCTTCCACGCCTGCCTGCGACCCGGCCGGCTCGGCCTCGTCTACGGCCTGCGCGACGCCGACGCCTTCGCCGCCAGGGCGAACGATCCGCAGCGCCTGCGCCGGCAACAGGAAGACCTGGCGAGCCAGCGCATCGAGGCCGAGTACACGCCGGCGGCGGCCACGTACCGCGGCGTGCCGCTGCTGCTTTCCCGCGTGCGCAGCCAGACCCCGGTGCCGGCACTCGCCGATGCGGATGGCTGGGTCGTCGCCTTCGGTGCTCGGGTCGGCAGCCTGTGGCTGCAGGTCGGCGGCGGCGAGCAGCCGCAAGATTCGATGAAGAGCGCGATCGACGACGCCCTGGCCGGTAGACTGCGCGGTCCTTCGACGGCGAGCCCGGACGGCGCGGAACGCGCGTGGCTCACGTGCGAGGTCGACCTCGTTCGCCTCGGTGCCATCGCCGCATCCACGACGGATGCCGCGGCCGACACCGGAGACGCGCCGAGTCGGCTGCAGATGTCGCTGTCGTGCTCCCCACACACCCTCAAAGCCCTGATCCAACTGCGATGAAGAAGAAGGACCTGCTCAAGACCAAGGTCGAACACATCTCGCTCGACACGTTCAACCCCGTGCCGCTGATCGACGCCATGGAGAAGATGGCGTTCCAGGCGCGCAACACGGCGCGTGCGGCCCGCATCTACGAGATGATGCTCAAGGAGAAGGACTGTGCGGTGGTGCTGTGCCTGGCCGGCTCGCTGATCTCGGCCGGCCTCAAGAAGGTCATCGTGCAGCTGCTCGAGAACGAGATGGTCGACGCGATCGTCTCGACGGGCGCCAACATCGTCGACCAGGACTTCTTCGAAGGCCTCGGCTACCGCCACTGGCAGGGTACGCCGTTCATCGACGACAACCAGCTGCGCGACCTGCAGATCGACCGCATCTACGACACCTACATCGACGAGGAGGAGCTGCGCGCCTGCGACGACACGTGCAAGAAGATCGCCGACTCGCTCGAGCCGCGGCCCTACAGCTCGCGCGAGTTCATCGCCGAGATGGGCCGTCACCTGAGCAAGAAGGGCAAGAACAAGGAGTCGATCGTGCTGCGCGCCTTCGAGAAGGACGTGCCGATCTTCTGCCCGGCCTTCTCGGACTGCAGCGCGGGCTTCGGCCTCGTCGAGCACCAGTACCGGAACGGCATGCTCGGCAAGCCCTGCATGAGTCTCGACAGCGCCAAGGACTTCCTCGAGCTGACGCGCATCAAGATGAACAGCAAGGAGACCGGCCTGTTCATGATCGGCGGCGGCGTGCCGAAGAACTTCGCCCAGGACATCGTCGTCGCCGCCGACATCCTCGGCACCGAGGCCGCGATGCACAAATACGCGGTGCAGATCACCGTCGCCGACGAACGCGACGGCGCGCTCTCGGGCAGCACGCTCAAGGAGGCCAGCTCGTGGGGCAAGGTCTCGACGAGCTACGAGCAGATGGTCTATGGCGAGGCGACGGTGTTCTTCCCGCTGATCGCGGGCTACGCCTACCACAAGAAGGCCGCCAAGGGCCGCAAGGGCAAGCGCTACTCGCAGATGCTCGACGAGGCGACCGCTTCGACTCGCGGCTAGTGCCACGCGAAGGGGCCCGCGCGCCACCCATGGAGACCGCGGGTCGCAGTGCTTCGGGGCTCGGCCACATGGCCCACTCGGCGCTCTGGTTCGCCGTGATGGGCCTGCTGGTCAAGCTCGCCGGCGAGACGCTGCCGACGATGCAGATCGTCTTCGTGCGCGGCTGCATCGTGCTCGCGCTGAGCGCCCTCTCCCTGTTGCGCGCCGGCCTGTCGCCGTTGGGCTCCCGACCGCACCTGCTGTTGCTGCGCGGCTTCGTCGGCTCGTGCGCGCTGATCTGCTTCTACGCCGCGGTCGTGCACCTGCCGCTCGCCGAGGCGACCGTGATCCACCAGACCGCACCGCTCTGGACGGCCGTGCTGGCGGCGTGGCTGTTGCGCGAACGGCTCGAGGCGCGCGTGCTCTGGTCCAGCGGCGCCTGCTTCGCCGGCGTGCTCATGATCGCGCGCCCCGGCTGGCTCTTCGGCGGCGAGGTCGCGCCCGACCATCCGTGGTTGTACGCATTCGTCGCGCTGCTCGGTTCGGTGTTGTCGGCCCTGGCCTACGTGACCGTGCGACACCTGGGTCGCACCGAGAACCCGCTCGTCGTCGTCTTCTACTTCCCGGTCGTGACCGTGCCGCTGACCGCGCCGTTCGCGATCCCGGTGTGGCTCTGGCCCGACGCCGCAGGTTGGCTGCTGCTGCTCGGCATCGGCGCATCGACGCTGATCGCGCAGGTGGCGCTGACGAAGGGGCTCGCTCGCGAAGCCGCCGGGCGCGCCACGGCCGTCGGCTACCTGCAGGTCGCGCTGGCGACCCTGTTCGGCGCCGTCGTCTTCGGCGTCTGGCCCGACCCCTGGAGCTGGATCGGCATGCTGCTCATCCTCGGCAGCCTGCTGGGCAGCCTGCAGCGGCGCGGCGACTGAACACGCCGCGTCAGGAGATCCGGCAACCCGTTCGCCTGCGGCACCACGATCGCTACGTTGCGCCTGGCACGACATGACCTCGAGCGAGACGCCCGACTACTGGATCCGCCGCTTCTTGCTCGGCATCGCCCTGCTGATCGCCGCGGGCATGGGCATCTTCGCGCGTCTGTTCCGCGCCGCGGATCCGCTGGGCCTCGCCACGTTCCTGCCCGGACTGTGGGGCTTCTACCTCGCCTTCACCTCGATCACGCCGCTGGTCCGGTTCGTGACCCTGCAGGCCCGCACGCGCTCGGCCTGGAGCAGGGCGGCGGCCGAAGCCTTTGCGCGCGCGTCGCTGCCGCGTCGCATCTACTACCTGCTCGCCGCGGTCGCCGAGGTCGATGGGCCGATGACGCCCGAGGAGCGCGAGACGGTGCGGCACTTCCTGCTCGAACGTTTCCTCGACCCCGTGCACGTGCACGAGATCCAGACCTGGGAAGCGCAGCCGCTCGCCGTCGAAGACCGCGTCGGCCTGGCCGCCCGCATCGCGACGGGCCTCGATGCGAGCGAGCTCGACTCGCTGTTCTGCTGGTGCTGCCTCGTCGCCTTCGCCGACGGCCGGTTCCACGATGGTGAACACAGGGCGCTGCAGGACGTGGCCAAGGGCCTCAGCATGCCGCCAACCCGCGCGCGCATGCTGTTCCATCTCGCCCGGGCCCAGTACCTTGGCGGCAGCAAGCACGGGCAGCGGACCCGGCCGGCCGAGACGCTCAACGCGCGCGCGCAGGCGCTCGCCGTGCTCGGGCTCGCCGCCGACGCCAGCCCCGAGCAGATCCGGCGCCGCCACCGCGAGCTCGTGCGACGCTTCCATCCCGACACACAACCCAACCTCGGCCCCGTGGCGCAGCGCGAGGCCACCGAGCGCTTCACCGAGATCCAACGCGCCTACGAGACCCTGAGGAGCTGAACATGGTCACCATCACCGCCACTTACGAAGGCGATCTCTGCTGCACCGCGATCCACGGTCCCTCGGCCGCCGCGCTGCAGACCGACGCACCGAAGGACAACGAAGGGCTCGGCCGCTTCTTCTCGCCCACCGATCTCGTCGCCACCGCCCTCGGCACGTGCATCCTGACGACGATGGGCATCGTCGCGCGCCGGCACGGCATCGAGTTGAAGGGCTCACACGTGCGCGTCGAGAAGCACATGAACGCGACGCCGCGGCGCATCGGGCGCCTGCCGGTCGAGCTCTCGATCCCTGGCTCGTTCACGCCGGAACAGAAGCGACTGCTCGAGGCGGCGGCCCACGGGTGCCCCGTGCACAAGAGCCTGCATCCGGACATCGATGCGCGCATCACGTTCGTCTGGAGCGCCTGACCGTCTCATCGGGGGAATGTCCGGCGGATGATCAGCGGCACGCGCTCGTGTTGGTCTTGAGCGGGTCCCACCAGTTGCGCGTGGGATCGTCGGCGGCACCCGACAACGCCTGCACGTCGCTGATGACGCCCGTCACGAGGCCGACCGCGCTGCCGAGCGCCGCCATCGCGATGAGCACCGCGACGGCGCCGCGCCCGTCGCAACCGCACCAGTTCCCGTCCGAACTCCCGAGCACCACCGCCGGCCCCATCACGGCCCCGATCACCGGCTTCACCAGGGTGCAACCGCCACTGCCAAGGCAGCATGCAGTGATGGCTGCGAGAAGGAGCCGTCGACGGATGCTCGGCATTCGGCAGCAAGCGCGGCCGCCCCGCTCGCGTGGCGCCGCCGGCGGCACGCCCGACCCGGCCAGAACCGGCCCGGCGGAAAAACCAGGGCCAGCACAATCCAACCGTCGCCGCGCATCGTCTTGAGGGACACGATCGATCCATGAGCGATGCGGCTTCGCCCCTGAACGAGCTGTTCCAGACTCATCGTCAGGGCCTGGCGGGGGCGGTGCGCAGCGTGTTGGGTGGCTCCGTCGACGTGAACGAGGTGCTGCAGGACGCCTTCCTCAAGTGCTGGCGCAACTGGCAGACCGGCACGCGGCCGAACGACCCGGTGGCATGGATCTTCGTCGTCGTGTGGAACGTGGCGGTCGATGCGCGGCGTCGCCGGCAGCGGACGCCGATCCACGAGACCCTGGACGAGGCCACGACCGTGACAACCAACACCCTTCCTTCGCCATCGCACGCGCTCGAACAGCGCGAGCACGTCGCGGCCGCACAGGCCGCCGTCGCCGGCCTCAGCGACCCCGAGCAGCAGGTGTTCCTGCTGCGCGTCGGCGGCGAACTGACGTTCGAAGCGGTCGCCGAGGCGCTCGCGATCCCCGTGGGCACCGCCAAGACGCGCATGCGCAGCGCGCTGCAGAAGCTGCGCCAGACCCTCGGAGCCACCGCGCGCGGCGAGGAGAGCAAGCGATGAACGAATACGAGAACACCTTCTCTGCGGCCGAACGCGACCGGCTCGAACAGGAACTGCTCGAACTGCACTTCGGCTGCCACGAACACCCCGAGCAGTTGCAGGCGCGGCTCGCGGCCGAACCCGCGCTGCGCGCGCTGCAGGACGAGGTGCTGCAGCAGGCGCGCACGCTCGAAGCGGCGGTGCGGCCCGCACAACCCCGACTCGATCTGCGCGGGGCACCGAGATCGCGGCTGCGCTGGTTGCGCCACCCGGCCGGCCGCCTGCTGACCGCCGCGGTGCTCGCCGCGAGCGTCGTGCTCGGCTTCTTCGTCACCGACCAGGTGAACGAACATCGGCTCGCGCGCCACCAGCACGATCGCCTGCACCTGACCGTCAGCGCACCGAAGGCCGTGCCCGCGGGCGCACCGTGGAGCATGACCGTGCAAGCCAAGGACCTGACCGGCGAGCCGGTCGCGTGCCGCGTGCGCTGGCAGGCATTCAGCGACAAGGAAACGGTGCTCGCGGCCGGCGAAGCCGCGCTCACGAACGAGGCGGCGACGATCGCGATGGCCGCCGACCTGCGTGTGCCACAGCGCGTCGAGGTCGTCGCCTCGCACGCAACCGACGAGGTGCGCGAAGTGCTGCAGCTGTCGACGGCCGACGCCGGCCCGCTCGTGCACGTCACGACCGACCGCCCCGTCTACCAACCCGGTGAGACCGTGTTCGCACGCACCGTCGTGCTCGACCGCGTCACGCTGCTGCCGCTGCCGACGCATCTCGCGATGCAGGCGACGCTGCTCGACGGCAAGGGCGCCCCGATCGGTCAGTGCTACGAAGCGGACGCGCCCGCCGGCGTCGGTTCGTTCCGCTTCGACCTGCCGCCCGACAGCGCAGGTGGTCCGCACCGGCTGAAGGTCTCTTCGGCCGACGGCCGGTTCCCGCCCGAGACGGCGGAGATCGTCGTACGTGCGTTCCACGCGCCGCAGCTGAAGAAGACCATCGTGCTCGACCGCACGACCTACGCGCCGGGCGCGCGCGGCGCGGCCACCGTGACCGCCGAACGCATGGGCGGCGGCGGTGCATCGGGTGCCACGGCCAAGGCGGCGCTCGTCATCGACGGCACCGAGGTCTGGAGCGAACAGAAGGCGCTCGGCGCCTACGGCGAGGCGACGTTCCGCTTCGCGATCCCCACCGCCGTCGAGCAGGGCGCGGCGCGCTTCGTCGCGACCGTCAACGACGGCGGCATCGTCGAGGCCGAGGTCAAGCCGTTCGTCGTGCCGACCGGCAAGGTGTTCGTGACGGGCTTCCCCGAAGGCGGCGAACTGGTTGCCGGCGTCCAGAACGGCCTCTACCTCGAGTGCACCGACTCGCTCGGTCGCCCCGTCGACGGCGTGGGCGAAGTGCTCGACGAGCGCGACCGGCAGGTCGCGAGGTTCCGCACGGCGCACCAGGGTCGCGTCAAGCTCACGTTCGTGCCCGCCGAGGGCAGCAGCTACCGCGTGCGTCTCGCGGGCCACGAGCAGCCGTTTGCGCTGCCGGGCGTCGTGACGAAGGGCATCGCGCTGCGTCTGCCCGGCACCGACATCGCTGCCGGCGCACCGCTGCGGCTCGCCGTTGCGGGCCGCGGCGACGGACCGTGGCTGCTCGGCGTGTTCTGCCGCGGCGTGCTCGTCGGCCAGACGACGCTGCGCGCCGACGAGGGCAGCGACCTGCGTGCCGACGCCGAGGTGGCGCTGCCC
>DASUFY010000025.1:0-4543 GCA_036274315.1 Planctomycetota bacterium
CGGCGGTCGCCGCGGTGAGATCGAGCTGTGCCTCGTGGGCCTCGCGGCTCGCGGCGAGGTAGGCCGCGGCGAGGTCGGCGCGGGCGGCTTCGCGGCGGTCGCCGGCGGCGGCGGCGCGGCCGTGCATGCCGACCGGCAGCCGCAGGACCGCCATCGCCGCGAGCGGCCCGCCGGTCAGCGCGAACTCGGGTCCGATCATGAGGCTCGGGTACTGGTCCGCAACGGCTCGCCGGAACTCGGCGTCCGCGACGTCGAATCGCGCCGCGGCGAGGGTGAGGTCGGGCCGCTGCAGCAGCGAAGCATCGCCGGCAGGCGGTTGCTGCACTTCGTCCGGGCTCTCGAGTTCGAGCGGGGTGTCGCGGTGCAGTCCGAGCAGTTCGCGCAGCGTGGCGAGGTTGGCGGCGCGCGCGTTGGCGAGTTCCAACGCTTCGGCGCCGGCGCGCGCCTGCGCGGCACGCACGCGGGCCGCGGCGACGGGACCGGCGAGCCCGGCCCGCTCGAACGCCGCCGCGTCGATCGTGATGTCGGGCACGTCGAGTGGCGCCAGCGCCTCGTGCACGGCGAAGGCTTCGGCGATCGCAGCGGTCACGCGCCAGCGCGCCGTCGCGAGCGCCTGTACGGCAGCTCCCGCCTCGGCCTCGACGGTGCCGATCTCGCCGCCGCGCGGCCCGAGCCCGAGCAGCGCGATCGGGTCCAGCATGACCGCGAGCGTCTCCCGCTCGCTGCGCCACTCGGCCTGCACTTCGATCGGCGTCGTCACGGCGCCCGCGGCGCGCGCGCGTGCCGCGAGGGCCTGCAGCTCCGCGTTCTGGGCGAAGGCGGTGGTCACGGCGGCGGCGAACGTGAAGCGCCCGCCGGGTCGCTCGCGGATCTGTGCGGCGAGCGCGACGGGGTCCGCCGGATCTTCGAAGTAGGTGGTGCAGCTCGGCAGGGCGAGCAGGGCCGCGACAGGGAGAAGTCGTACGAGCATGAAACGGTCCTCGGCAGCGCGAGTGGACGAACGCGGCCCGCCGCGGCGCGGCGAGCCGAAGACGAACACCGCCCGCGCGGGTCCGACGAACCGGACCCGGCGGGTGCACCGTCGCTACTGCCGCAGGATGGTCGTCACGAGCAGGCTCGTGCGCCGTTCGGGGCGCGGTGGCCCCGTCGTGAAGGGCCAGGAGCCTGCGTCGACACCGCACCGCTCGACCAGGCGGAAGGGTTCGACACCACCGACGCAGGCGAGTTCGGCGACCGGCGCGTCGACGGCCTCGGGCAGCGGTCCGAACTCGATCGGCATCGAGACGTCGATGCAGCAGTCCTCGCACGAGCGCGTCTCGTGATGCTGCGGCGTCGCGGTGCCCATGCTGCCCCCAGCGTTCGGCTCGGGCGCGTGCTCGTGCTCGCAGCAGCAGCCGTAGCCATCGCAACCCGTCGCGCGGCACTCATGGCTGGCGCAGCACGATCCACCCTTGCACACGCGCAGCGTGTGGCGCGGTCCGAAGGCCACGACCAGCAGCAGCGTCCAGATCGCGATCTGGACGGCCAGGCGCAACGACGGACTTCGCTTGGGGGTGTTCACGAGTGCCGGTGGGCGTCGGCCGCCCGCGGAGCAGAGTCGGGCGCGACGCCGTGCAAGTCAAGGGGCCCCGAGTGCCGAGAGTGCCGAGGTGCCGAAGACGCGGACGCGTTGCCGGCACGCAGGCCCCGTGCACGCGGGCGAGGAACCGCAGCCGCGCGGCGGCTCATTCGTGCACGACGAACACCTCGCCCCGCACGAGCGCCACCGGGACCTCGCGCACCACGCGCTCGCCCCGGAGCAGGCGCACCGCGGCCGCCGTCGCCGGCACGGCGTAGACGCGGCTCTTGCCGCCGACGAGGTCGCCGCGCTGCATGACGTGCATGCCCCCACCCTCGAAGCTCGCCAGCGGCAGCGTCGCGCCCGCGGCGTCGGCGACGTTGAAAGCATCGGCGAAGTCGTCGGCGATCAGTTCGACGCGCAGGTGCGTGCGGTCGGCCACCTCGATGCGCAGCTCGTCGACGCGGCCGCCGGCGAACGCGGCGAGCGACCCTTCGACCAGGCCCACCGTGCGGTCGACGATGTCCGCACCGTTGATCGCCAGGAACAGACCCTCGGCGCCCAGCGACCCGAAGCGGAAGCGGCCGAGCGCGTCGCTGCGGCAGACCGGTCCGTGCCGCACCGCGCTGCGCGACGAGCCGCCGTCGTAGTCGACCGTGAAGACGCGACAGCACGCCTCGACGTCGACGCCGGCCTTCGCCGAACCGTCGAGGCCGAGCACGCGCCCCGCGACGACGCCGTGCATCGCCGGCGCGAAGCGCACGAGCAGGCCCGACGAACCGGCCGCATACGGGCCGGCCTTCGCGCGCGAGAGGTCGCCGTCGCCGAGCACGCCGAGTTCGTAGTCGCGCGGCAGCAGACCCGCGAGCGTGAACGAGCCGTCGGCGCCGGTCTGCGCCCAGTTCCAGAACGCCGACGGGTTGTCCTCCTGCAGCTGCAGCAGCGACGCCGCGGGATCGCTGCGCGCCTTCAGTTCGTCGTTGGTCGCCCCGCCGCCGAGGTAGGCCTCGACCTGCAGCCGGCCGCCCGGGAACGCGGTCGCGCCATCGGCCCAGACGCGCGCGCCGGCCACCGCGGCTCCCGCCGCGTCGACGACGCGCCCCGACAGGCGCAGCGTCTCGGCGCGCAAGCTGAGCACGACGAACGCGGCGCGACCGTCGGCGGCCGGTGGCGGCAGCGGCGCCGTCGCGGGTTGCCAGCCGCGCCGCATCGCCTGCAGCACGCCGGGCGCATCGCCGGGTGGGCGCACGATGCGGAACCGGCCGTCGGCATCGCTCGACGTCTGCTGGCCGCCGAGACAGACGAGCGCACCCGCGACCGGCAGGCCCACGGGATCGACGACCTGTCCGAGTACGGCGTCCGCTTCGTGCGGCGGCCGCCGCAGCACGAGTTCGACTTCGACTCCGGTTGGCGGCAGCGGCGCCGAGGCCGGCAGACGATTGGCCGCGCGTGCGGTGATGGTCGCACCGGGCAGCGCGCCGATGTCGGTCAGCGTGAACGTTCCGTCCGCGGCCGTGAAGGTGCGCCAGCGCGGCCAGATCGGTTCCGAGTGGTCGAGCGGCGCCGCGAACGCGGTCAGGAACGCGGCCGCGGGCACGACCTGTGCTACGACGCGCGCCAGGGGCGCGCCGTACTCGTCGACGACGCGCCCGCGCACGGTCAGGCGCCGCGCCGCGACGACGACGACGGCCTCGCCGGCGCCAGGCGTCGCCGGACCGTGCACGCGGCCTTCGTAGACGTCGATCCAGGCGGGATCCGCGACGCGCACGCGGTCGCCGTCGGGCTGGCACCGCAGCTCGAACCGCCCGCCGGTGCCCGACGTCGTACGATCGACGACCGACTCGAGCGCAACGTCGGCGAGCGGCTCGCCCGACGCGTCGAGCAGCAGACCAGGTATGCGGCGGCCCGCGGGTTCCCCGATCGGCTCCGGTGCAGCCGCCGGCGCGACTTCGCTGCGTTGCGTCGCGGCCGGTTGCGCGGCCGGGTTCGCCGACGCGGTGAGCGCGGGCTCGCGCGCGGGCGCCTGCGGGACCGGCTCGCTTCGCGGCCAGATCGTCCAACCGAGCGCGGCCGACACGGCGATGGCGAGGCCGATCACGAGGGGCTTGCTGTTCATGAAAGCGGCTCCGAGCACGAACGTGCGGTGTGGCGCGCGGGACAGCGCCGCGAGCGTGAGCCACCCGCTGCGGTCCGGGTCCGGCGCGAGGCGCGTGCGCAGCGTCTCGAGGCCGCGCTGGATCCTCTTGTGCACGGTGTCCGCCGGCACGCCGAGCCGCTCGGCGACGGTGCGCACGGGCAGGCCGTGCAGGTAGTGCCACAGCACGGCGCTCCGGCACGGCTCCTCGAGCGCGAGCACCTCGCGCGCGAGGCGCTGCTGCATCTCGACCGTCGCCACGCTCTCGGCCGTCGACGGCAGCGTGCCGTCGCGCGCAGCCGCCGCTTCGTTCCGCGAGCGCACGCGTTCCCTGCGGTGGTGCTGCCGCCACAGGTTGCGCAGCACACCGGCGAACCAACGGCGCGGGCGAGTGCCGCGGCCCGGGTCGTCGAGCGCTGCGGCCAGCGTGCCCTGCGCGAGATCCTCGGCGAGATGCACGTCCCGCGTGAGGCGGCGTGCGAGATGCCGCAGCCACTCACGGTGGATCAGCAACTGGTCGAGGTCGGGTTCGTGCATCGGCGAGCAGGGTAGGGCACGTGGCACGACCCGCCAGCTTGCGGAACGGTCGGCAAAGGTTCCGCACCGAGTCGGCGTGCGAGGCAAACGACCGAGTCGTCTCGCCTTTGAGGCGAGCCGACATGCGCACGCCGCCGCGGGGCTGGTTGCGTCGACTGCCGGCAGTGTTCCCCGCATCACGGCGTGCGAGCGCACGACCGAGTCGTCTCGCCATCGAAGCGAGCCGACCTGCGCACGCCGCCGCGGGGCTGGTTGCGTGGTCCGCCGGCAGTGTTTCCCCGCGTTGCGGCGTGCATGGCAGATGACTGAGTCGT
>DASUFY010000026.1:0-14678 GCA_036274315.1 Planctomycetota bacterium
CCGAGCCGATCGGCGCGACCGAGCCGGCGCCGCCCGAACCCGCGACGGACCGGGCGGCGGACGCGGCGCGCGCGCCGCGGCACGACTACGGCGGGGCGCGCGTGCGCGAGGCCGACCCGGCCGTGCGCGCGATGCTCGCGAACGAACTCAAGGCGACGGGCCGGGCGGTCTTCGCGTGCGCCGATGGCGCTTCGGCGCACTCCTTCCTCGAGGCGACGCCGGATCGCTTCGAACTCATCATCGTCGATCACCCGAAACGGCTCGACGACAGCGCGCTGGCCCAGGCGATCCGGCGGCTCGTGCCGAACATCAAGGTCTGCATGCTGGCGAAGGACAACGAGCTGCCGCAGCAGTCGTGGCCGGGCCTGCGCTGCATCCAGAAGCCGTTCGGCGTGCACGAACTGCGCCACACGCTCGCGGCGATGCTGGCCAACTGATGCGGGCCGACTGATTCAGCTCGCGGGCTCGCAGAGGCGCTGCACGAGCCGCGCCGCCGCCGAGGCGACCAGGCCGTAGAAGTCCGCGGTGCCGACGACCGCGGCGAGCGCCGCGGGTGCCCAAGTCAGGTGGTCGCGCCGCAGACGCTCCGCGAGTTCGGGGCGCTCGTGCACGAGTTCGGACCACAGCAGCAGGATGCAGCCCAGGTGGTCGGGCGCGGCGCCGCGCGCGCCCTCGGCCAGCTCACGGCCGGCCGCCTTCGCGATCCCGCGCACGGCCACGGCCGCATCGCCGTCGTAGTGGCCGGTCACCCACAGCGACTGCACGGGCGGCCGGGCCCGCGCGGGGTGCAGGAAGCGGGCCGCGTACGCGGCCGCCAGTTCGTCGATCGTCGCGCGCGGTGGTTCGACGCCGACCTCGCGCAGCGCCGCCGCGACGCCGGCGCCGTGCAGTTCCGCGATCGTCGGCGCGTCGAGTTCGCGCACGAGCAGCCGCCCGAACAGGCGGGCCGCGGGCACGAGTTCGGCGTGCGCGCCGGCCGGGCTCACGTCACCTTCCGCACGCGCACGACCGTGTCGTTGAAGGCCTGCTGGCCCGAGATCGGGTCCGGCATGATCGGCAGCACGTGGTTCTGGGCCCAGCCGTTGCCCGTGTTGCGCACCCACTTCTTCGGGTCGCCCTGCGAACGGTCCTCCCACCACATGTTGCGCTCCCAGTCGGCGTCGCGCATCGCCGCGTTCTCGTAGCCCGCACCCTCGCCGCCGAGGTCGCGCTGCTTCTGGCCCATGGCCACGCTCGTGTAGGCGAAGTGACCGAGCGAGTTGGAGATCGCGATGGCCTTCGGGTGCACGCCGCGCGTCACCACGACCGGCAGACGCAGCGAGCCCTCGACCTCGCCCGAGCCGAGGCCGAGCTTGGGCGCCATGCGGTCGATGGTCAGGCTGCGTCGGCCCACGAGCTCGACGAAATCGCCGTCGCCGAGCCCGAGCCGCGCCGCGGTGTCCGGATGGATCCACGCCGGATTGCTGTGCACGATCTCGCTGAGCCACTTGAGGTTCGCCGTGCGCCCGTGGTTGTGCACGTTCCACTTGAACGACGTCATGATCAGCTCGTCGGCCGCGAGCTGCACGTGCTCGTCGATCTGCTTGTAGGTCGGCATCTCGGGCAGTTCGTACTCGTGCCCCTTGTGGTGCGCCGCGCGGTTCTTGCCCTTGCTGTTGGCCAGCGCGGCCAGCGCGGTCACGTCCTCGTTGCGACCGAGCTTGGCGACGAACTGCGTGCGCACCTCGAGCTTGCGACTCGGCGTCTTGAAGCCCACCACGGGCTTGCCGCGGTGCACGATGCCGATGCCCTTGCCGTCCTTCGTGATGATGCCGGTGGCCGGGTCGGTCGCCGAACCCTCGAGCTCCACGGCCGACAGCGGCACAAGGTGGGGTTCGTAGTACGGCTTCTCGCCGGGGTCCTCGAACGCGCCGTCGCCCTGCAGTCGCGACATCGGCGTCGCGTAGCTCGTGCCTGCGGTCGGCACGTTGGCGAGCCACTTCTCGACGTAGGCGCGCACGTCGGTGCCCTCGGGATACCACTGCTCCATGCCGCCGCCGATGCGCACCGCGAGCTCGGCGAAGATCTCGCGCACGTCCTTGGCTTCGCCGAGCGGCGCGACCATGGGCTGGCGCAGGCCGAGGTACGGCTTGAGGTTGTAGGCGCCGCGCGCGTCGACGTCCCAGCGCTCCATGAACGTCGTCCACGGCAGCACCATGTCGGCGAACGACGCCGTCTCGTTGAGGAACGGGTTGATGCAGACGTGGAAGCCGATCTTCTGCTCGTCGAGCAGCACGTTGCGCGTCACGTTCATCTCGGGCCACGTCATCGGCGAGTCCAGGTTGTAGGTCATGTAGACCTGGATCCTGGCGCGGTCCTGCGCGAGGTAGTGGTAGACGATCTCGCCGACCTTCATCGCGTTCCACACGTTCGACAGCACGAACTCGGGCGGGTCCGCGAGCAGCGACGGCGTCTTCGGCTTGGGCGGCATCGCCGGCGTCGGGAAGCGTTTGGCGTCGGTCGCGCCGGTCCACATCCAGCACAGGCCGCCGGGCTTGCCGACCGAGCCGACGAGCACGTTCAGCAGGATGATCGCGCGGTCGTTGTACCAGCCGTTGATGTGCGCGCTGCTGCCGCGGTTGCACATCGTCGTGCACGCCGGCGCCGCCGCCGCGAACTCGCGCGCGATGCGGCGGATCACCGCGGCCGGGATCGAACTCACCTGCTCGGCCCACTCGGGCGTGTAGCTCTCGATCTGCTTCGACAGGTCCTCGATCGGGCAGTTGGCCCAATCGCCGAAGAACGTCGCGTCGTGGAGCTTCTCGTTGACGATCGTGTGCGCCATCGCGAGCGCCACGGCGCCGTCGGTGCCCGGCGCGGGCATGAAGAACTCGTCGCTGTTGCCGGCCGTGTTCGACATGCGCACGTCGAACGTGACGAGCTTGGCGCCGTTCTCGAAGCGGCCGCGCTGCACGCGCTGCGCGCCGCACACGTGCCCCTGGTGCGCCTCGAACATGTTGGAGCCGAAGTTGAGGATGTACTTCGAGTGCTCGTAGTCGCCGAGGTCCCAGTCCGATTCGAACAGGTAGGTGAGCGCCGCGGCGCGGCGGCCGGCCGAGCAGAGGCCGCGGTGGTTGAGTGCGGTGTTGGTGCCGAAGGCCTGCAGGAAGCGGTTCACGGCATCGGGGCTGCGGTTGCGGCCCTGATGGAACGCGAACTCCTCGGGTTTGCCCGACTCGCGCACGGCCTTCAGGCGCCCGGCCAGTTCGTCGTAGGCCTCGGCCCACGTGATGCGGCGCCACTTGTTCTCGCCGCGCGCACCGACGCGCTTCATCGGGTGCAGCAGGCGCTCGGGGTGGTACTGGTGGTTGAGCGCCGCCTGGCCGCGCGCACACAGCTTGCCGCGCGAGTTGGGGTCCTTCCGGTTGCCTTCGATCTTGACGATGCGGCCGTCCTTGACGTGGCCCGTGATGCCGCACACGGTCGAACACAGCTGGCACATGCCGTGGATCTGCGTCGTGCCGCGGTACTTGTCCGGGTCGGGGAAGCGCACCTTCCTGTTGGGGCCCGGCAGCTTGCAGACGCCGGGCATGTGCACGTCGCCGACCTCGTACGGCGTGCCGGCGCCGCGCTTCCACACCGCGAGGCTCTCCTCCTTGCTCGCGGGTTCGCGCTGGCCGCCGCGACCGCCCGGCGCGCCGGCGCAGGCCTGTGCGGCCGACGCGGCGACGAGCGCCGCCGACAGGCGCAGGAAACCACGTCGCGAACGGTCGCCCGCCGGCGAACGATCGGGCGCGGGCGAGGCGTCGTTGCCTTGGAGCGCGGTCATCGGGCACCTCCCTTCTTCCATTCGTAGACGCTGTAGGCCTCGTTCTGGTAGCTCTGGCCCTCGCGCGGCACCTTCGGCTCCCAGGCCGACATGGCTCGGTCGGCGGTGCCCGCGAACCACATGCGCGGCTTCGTGCCCTTCTCGGGCCGCAGCTGCTCGAGCACACCCTCGGCCTCGAGCCGCGCCTTCATCTTCGACACCTTCGATCCGGCGTCGTTGAGGTCGCCGAAGTACAGCGCCTCGCTCGGACACGTCGACACGCAGGCGGGTTCCATGCCGGCGTCGACGCGGTGCGTGCAGTTGTGGCACTTGACGGCCTGGTTGGCGACCGGATCGATGTAGATCGCGCCGTAGGGGCAGACCTCCTTGCAGGCGCCGTGGCCCGAGCAGACGTCGTAGTCGACCTGCACGGTGCCGCCCGCGGCCTTGTGCAGCGCGCCGCACGGGCAGGCCTTGATGCACGGCGTGTCCTCGCAGTGCTGGCACGCCATCGGCACCATGATGCGCGCGAGGCCACCACCGGGCTTCTCGACGTCGTGGTAGATCGTCTGGCGCATGTAGCTGCCGAGCGGGATGTCGTTCTCGGCCTTGCATGCGACTTCACAGCCGTGGCAGCCGAAGCACCGTCGCACGTCCACGACCCAGCCGTAGCGCTTGCCGTCGTCGGGCGCCTTCATGCGGTCGCGCCAGTGCTCTTCGGCGAGGAACAGCTCGCTGCGCACGCCGCCCGGACCCTGCGGCGGCTCCACCGCGGCACCGAGCCCGGCCGCCGCACCGCCGGCGAGGAACGCGCGGCGATCGAGGTCGCCCTTGCCGTCCGCGGGACCGCGACACGAACACGCGTCGCCCTTGCTGCAACCACCATCGGCCATCGTGCCTCCTACGCGGTCCCACGGCGGGCAACGAGGTCGCTTCGAGTCAGCGCACGACCGTGCCGCCGCGATGGGCCGGCATCAGTCAGGTGAATCGGAACGAAACGCGCGCGGGGCTCCGTGCTGGGCAGCAGCTGCTCTGCGCGTCCATTGCCGAAGGCTACCTCGGGGCCGGCCCCGATCCAGCGCCGAAGGCCGCGGATCGGCGAATGAAGTCCTGCGAGGCCTCGCCACGGTCGGCGCGGGCTGCTAGGTTGCGGGGCCCTTCGGAGGAACCAACCCTGGCTCGCAAGAACAACAGAGCGTCGGACCAGTACCGGCCGATCACATTCACACGCTCGTACACCGACCTGCCGGGCTCGGTCCTGGCCGAGTGCGGCAAGACCAAGGTGCTCTGCACGGTCTGCGTGCAGGATCAGGTGCCGCACTGGATGTACAACCGCCACGCGGGCGGCTGGCTGACGGCCGAGTACTCGATGCTGCCCGGCGCCGGCCAACCGCGCAAGCCGCGCGAGGGCCGCACGGGGCGCCCGCTCGACGGACGCAGCTTCGAGATCCAGCGCCTGATCGGCCGCACGCTGCGCTGCGCGGTCGACCTCGGCGCGCTGCCCGAGGTGACGCTCTGGGTCGATTGCGACGTGATCGCCGCCGACGGCGGCACGCGCACGACGGCGATCAACGGCGCGGCCATCGCGATGTACGACGCGCTGCTCTGGATGGAGGAGCAGAAGCAGCTGCCCAAGTGGCCGCTGCGCGGCCTCGTGTCGGCGGTCTCGGTCGGTCTCGTCAACGGCGAGCCGATGCTCGACCTCGACTACCTCGAAGACAGCGCCGCCGACGTCGACCTCAACGTCGTGCTCGCCAGCGACGATCGCCTGATCGAAGTGCAGGGCGCCGCCGAGAAGAAGCCGTTCTCGATCGACCAGCTGCAGGCCATGCTGGCGATGGCGCAGGCGGCCTGCACGCGCATCCGCGACCAGCAATCGCAGACGCTGGGTCTGTGATGGCGACCCTGCGCGGACTCTGGATCGGCACCAACAACCAGAAGAAGCTCGCTGAACTGCGCCGACTGCTCGAACCGTTGGGCCTCGACCTCAGGACGCCCGACCAGCTCGGCCAGCCGTTCGCGCCCGACGAGGACCAGCCGACGTTCGCCGGCAACGCGCGCAAGAAGGCTGCCCTGCTGGCGCAGCTCGCGAAGGGCCTGGCGCTGGCCGACGACAGCGGCCTGTGCGTCGACGCGCTCGGTGGCCGCCCCGGCGTGCTGTCGGCGCGCTACGGCGACCCGAGCCTCGACGACCGCGGGCGCATGGAACGCCTGCTCGAGTCGCTCGCGCGCGTGCGCGGGCCGGACCGCAAGGCGCACTTCACGTGCAGCCTGTGCCTGTGCGGCCCCGACGGCCGCGTGATGACGACGATCGAGGAGCACTGCCACGGCACGCTGCTGACCGAGCCGTCCGGCGATGGCGGCTTCGGCTACGACCCGATCTTCGTGCCGCGCGAGTTCGGCGGCGATCCGGGCAAGTCGTTCGCCCGGCTCGACGCGGCGACCAAGGACCGCCTGAGCCACCGCGGCAAGGCGCTGCGTGTGCTCGTCGCGCGGCTGCCGGCGCTGCTGGCGCGCTGAGCGCGCCGGCGCCGATGTCAGCGCTTCCTGAGCCAGATGCTGCCGCCGACGTTCTGGCCGACCTTCGGCATCATCGGCAGCAACTCGTCGGCCCGGGCCGCGACCAGCGCCGACGCGTGCAGCTCGATCGTCCACTCGGGGTTGCCGGTCAGGAACGCGCGCAGCATGTAGCTCTCGTTCCAGGCCCGCCCCTCATAGACCCAGCTCGGGTGGTACTCGAAGTTGTGGAAGATGTCGTGGAAGTGCACCCAGACGCCGCTCTGCAGGCGCGGCAGCACCTCGAACAGGATGTGGTGCACGTCCGAGCCCGTCTTGCAGACGTGGCTCGAGTCGACGAACAGGATGTCGTTGGCCTGCAGCACGTCGAACTCCTCGAGCGACACGTCCTGCACTCGCGCCTCGAGCAGCCGCGTGCGGCGCACGTCTTCGGGTCGCAGCAGCCCCTGCAGCCGCTCGGGATACGGCTCGATGAACGTGCACTGGATGCTGCGATCCAGGAAGCGCTCGTCCGTGTCGAGCAGCACGGCCGAAGACCAACCCGAACCGACCTCGACCATGCGCTGCGGCCGCAGGTGCCGCAGCAGCGCGTAGTAGAAGAACGCGTCGCCGTAGGGGAAGAAGTCGTTGGCGAGGCAGTAGCGGCGATCGTCGCGCCTGGTCTCGGGGAAGTCCTCTTCGCCGTAGTACCGCGCCAGCTCGCGCGCGAGCGCCAGCTGCCGGTCGACGTCGAGTTCGATGCCGGGCATCGCGCGCAACCCCGCCGAGAAGATGCGCTGCTCGTCGGCGCGCACCTCGTCGGGATTGGGGATCGGCGAGTAGAAGTGCCCCGGCGGCACCCACAGCGCCGGCGAGAGCTGCGGCGCACCCGCCACCTCGCTCAGCGCACCCTTCGTCTTCATGCCGAGCAGGCCGAGACCGTAGACGCCGATGGCGACGAAGAGCACGTTCGTGAAGCCGATCTGCATGCTGAGCACGATGCAGAAGATCGAGCCGAACACCGAGAAGAACGCGTTGACGGCCCAACCCCACGGCACAAGGTGCGGGCACTGGGCCTCGACGAGGCGCATGCCGGAGGGGAACGGCATGCCGAGCACGAGTCCGGTCGGCACGAGCAGCAGCACGACGACCAGCATGCGCACTTCGAGCGATTGGCCGAGCAGGTGCGGCAACACGTCGTTGACGGCCCAGGTGTCGAACAACCCGACCGCGACGATGCCTAGCAGGATCCAGAGCAGGTGCTTCCTGCCGACGACCTCGATGCGCCCCGCCAGCAGCGAGCCGGTGCCGGCCGACGCGAGCAGGCTCACGAGCACCACCGAGAGCGCGTAGGTCGGGTGGCCGAGGAAGATCACGAGCTTCTGCATCAGCGCGATCTCGAACAGCATGAAGCCGAGACCGAGCGCCGCGAAGTAGCCGAAGTAGCGCACGGCTCCCGGCGTGCGGAAGCCCTCGTGCGCGAGCTTGCGCAGCGGCAGGAAGATCAGGAACGCCGCGAGCAGCAGGATCTGCAGCAGCGACGCGAGCAGCACCATGTGGCCGACCGGGAAGTCGGTCGTGTAGGCGAACTGTGTCGGGTCGTGGATGCGCGCGCTCTGGCGGCCGAACAGGCTCGACCAGCGGTAGTAGTTGAAGAAGAACGGCTTGTCGTCCGTCGACGGCGAGATGTCGTACTCGTAGCCGGCGACGAAGCGTTCGCGCTCTGCGGGGTCGCCGCGCAGCACCTGGCCGAACTCGCCGATCACCTGCTCGATGTAGGTCGCCTGCCCGGCGAACGCTTCCTTCGATTCGCGCAGCAGCTGCAGCGCCGACTTCGCCACGTCGGGCGCGCGCAACACCTCGGGCAGCACGGCCTCGCCGATCGGTGCGCCAGCGAGCACCCTGCCGCCGGCCACGAACAGCGCGTCGACCGCGGCGTTCTGCGCCGCCGGTTCGGTCGGGAAGCCGCCGAGGCGGGCCATGCTCTGCAGCAGCGACGGACGCAGCTTGTTGAACCAGGTCGGCGACGGTTCGGGCGGTGCACCGGCGGGTCGCAGCGGGTCGAAGACGAGGCCGACGAAACCCTCGCGGCGCGCGAAGTCGCGCAGCGCCTGCACCTCGGTGGCCGTGAACGGCCCCTTCTTGATCATCGTCGAGGCCCAGGCCAGGCCCTGGAACACCGCGATGTGCGACGCCGGATCCTCGACGCCGAGTTCGCGCAAGGCCGTGCACGCGATGTTCGACAGGCGCAGCGTCTCGCGCGGCTTCAGCGGCGCGCTCTCGATGAAGCGCGAGTAGTTGACGATGCCGTTGTCGTCGAGGTGCGCGTAGAAGTCCTGCACGGCCTGCGTCGTGTAGAGGTAACTCTCCGACAACGTGTAGGCGCCCGTGTTGAGCGCCGTGTACGAGTCGACGCCGCTCATCTGGATGACGTCGTAGGTGGCGTCGTGCGAGCGCAGCCAGGCCCGGCCCTCGCTGTTGACCAGCTCGATGCGGTCGGCGAGCGCATGGCCACCGGCGCGGAAGAGCCCACCGAGGTAGTCGTCATAGCGCTGCGTCACCATCTCGATCATCGCGGTGTTGAGTTCGACCGCGGTCACCGATCTGGCCCCGTTCGCGAGCGCCACCATGACGTCGACGCCGCCGCCGACGCCGATCACCATGACCTTCTGCTCGCCGCGCCCCGACGCCTTGTGCACGACGTAGGCCGAGGCCGCCTGCGTGTCGTCGAGGAACGGGAAGCGCGCCAGGTCGGCGGCGTTCTTGAACAGCATCGTCGGCGCGGTCCCGTCCTGGCCGACGGCGCGGCTCTCGATGGTGCGCTGGTCGACGACACCCTGGTCGCCGCCGATCATCGGCGGCGACGGGATGCTCGGCCCGACCTCGACCTCGGCCGTCGCACTGAAGATCTTGTCGAACTCGTGGCTCCTGGCGTCGAGCCCGGGCGTGCCGCGGGCCGCCAGTTCGCGGATCAGTTCCTCGGCGACGGCCGCTTCCTTGCCGGGCGCATACGGAATGCGCCACCCGGCGGCCGGGATGCCGAGGCTCGGCATGCCGCCCGTGAAGCCGATCGCGACGAGCAGCGCGAACAGCAGGCCCGGCACGCTGACCAGCAGGTAGCGCCGCGGCGCGCCGAGACTGAAGCAGAACGCCGCGACGAGGCCGAACGCGCCCGCCATCATGACCGACGCCGTGCCGCCCGCGTGTTTGAGCAGCAGCACGCTGAGCCCGGCGCCGATGGCCGAACCGACGAGGTCGCCGCAGTAGAGCTTGTTGACGTCCTTGACGAGCCGCGTCAGCGCGAGCCCGATGCCCATGCCGCCGAGCAGGAACGGCACGCCGATGACGAGGTAGATGAAGAACAGCGCGAGGAAGTTCTCCTTCGCCTGCCAGATCGCGAGGCTGTCGATGCGCACGAGCGTCGCGAAGCAGAACGCGAGCATGACGGCCGTGCCGTAGGCGAGGCTGCACAGCACGAGCCCGCGCGCCGGCGAGCCCGGCTTGCTGCCGATGCGCGTCGCCGTGAGCAGACTGCCCGACGCGCCGAAGCCGAGCAGCCCGATCGAGATCACCATGTAGGTGAAGTGGTGCCACATCATGATCGCGAAGACCCGCGTCAGCGCGATCTCGAACAGGATGACCGACAGGCCGAGGAAGAAGATCCCCGCTAAGGTCGACTTCAGGCTGGCTTGCTTGGGCATGTGGCGAGACGCAGCCGAGGCCTGATGGCGAGTGGCAGCATTGCGATTCTCGGCACGGCAACGGCCGTGTCCAAACCAAAACCCGGCGCGCGGACCGGTAGCGGGACCGCGCGGCCGCGCTCGTGCGGGCCCGACGCCGGAGTCGGCGCGCAAGCCACCTTCGCACCGGCGAGTCGGCGCGCTCCTCAGAGGCCGCCGAGGTGCAGTTCCACGGCGTTGCTGAGCACGGCACCGAGCCCGTTGCTCGGTGGGTCGATGGCGGCGACCTGCGCAAAGAGCGGGACGCCGAGGAACGCGGGCACGTCGGGGATGTTCAGCGTCCACGTCGCAGCACCACCGCTGCCCGCGAGCACGAACGTCACGTCGGGCGACACGCGCAGGAAGCAGCCCGGCATGCCGGCCGCGGCGAGGTTCAGCGGCAGCGCGAAGCCCTGCCACAGCGACCGCGACAGCCCGAGACAACCGAGTCCCAGGCTGAGGCCCGGCATCGAGTCGACCTGCATCGAGAAGGTGCCGCCGAGCCAAGGCAGGCTGTTGGGTGCGGTCGTGAGCTGGGCGGTGCCCGCAGTGCCCGCGCAACCGGTGCCGAAGGACAGGAACGTCGCCGGCTGGGTCGGACCGTAGGTCCACGTCTGCGACGTGTGGCTGCCGAACGAGAACGTGCCGCCGAACATCAGCAGGCGGCCGCGCTCGACGTCGAAGGCGACCGCATGCTCGGATCGCGCCGTCGGGTTCGTCGCCGTGGTGCGCTGCGACCACGCCGCTCCGTCGAACTCCCACACGTCGTTCATCGCAGAAGCGCCACCGTGGCCGGCCACCAACACGCACCGTTCGCGGCTCGCGTCGTAGGCCATGGCCGTCTCGTAGCGCGCCGGCGGCGAGACCGCCGGCGTGCGCAGCGTCCAGGTCGCACCATCCCACTCCCAGGTGTCGGCGCGGAAGCCGACCTGGTCCAGTCCACCGAACAGCACCACACGCTGGCGCCGCTCGTCGTAGCAGAGCCCGACGCCGAAGCGCGGCGACGGCCGCACGGCCGGGTTGTGCAGCGACCACGTGTTGCCGTCCCACTCCCAGGTGTCGGAGGACATGCCCGGCGCACTCTGCCCGCCGAACAGCACGGTGCGGCCGCGGGCCACGTCGAACGCCATCGCATGCCCGTATCGCTGTCCCGGGTTGACGGCTGCCGGTCGCAGCAGCCACGTGTTGCCGTCCCACTCCCACGTGTCCGACCACCATTGGCCGATGTTGCTGTTGCCGCCGTACATCACGGTGCGGCCGCGGGCGCGATCGTATGCCATCGCACTCCACCACCGGTCGGGCGGCACGACCGCCGGGGACCGCTGGCTCCAGCTCGAGCCGTTCCACTCCCACGTGTCGCCGAGCACGGTGCCGCCGTCGTCGCCGCCGAACAACACGATCCTGCCGTTCCCGACCTGATGGGCCATCTGCGTGTGGCTGCGCGCCGACGGAGCGATGGCGCCGGCAGCCAACGACCACGTGACGCCGTCCCATGCCCACGTGTCGGCCAACAGCACGAAGAACGAACTGCCGCCGAACACGATCGTCTGCTGGCGCACGCCGTCGAAGGCCATCGCCTGGCCGTAGCGCCCGGGCGGCCCCGTTCCGACCGCCACCTGCACCCAGTCGAGACCGTCCCATTCCCAGGTGTCGGCGAACGGCACCCAAGCGGCATCGGCACCGCCGAACAGCACGACGCGGCCGCGCGAATAGTCGGTGGTCAACGTGTGCCAGGTGCGCGCAGGCGGCGACGAGGCGGGCAGCAGCTGGCTCCACGTGGTGCCGTTCCAGGCCCACGTGTCGTTGTTCACGAGCCCACCGAACATCAGGACCGCGCCCGTGACGGGGTCGTAGCTCATCGACAGCTGGGACCTCGCCGGTGGACTCGTCGCCGGCGTGCGCTGCAGCCATTGCGTGCCGTCCCACTCCCAGGTGTCGGCGAGCGCGATGCCCGCGGCCTCGCCGCCGAACACGAGCACACGCACGCGCGATGGATCCATGGTCATGCCATGCGAATGACGGCCCGGCGGCGCGACCGGCGTGGAGATCTGGGTCCAGGTGACCCCGTCCCACTCCCACAGGTCCGCCAACGCCGTGCCGAAGATGTCCTCGCCACCGAACAGCAGCACGGTGCCGCGCACGAGGTCGAACGCCATCGCGTGACCGGTGCGCAGCGAGGGCGACTGGGTCGGTGACTTGTGGGACCACGTCAGCCCGTCCCACTCCCACGTGTCGTTCAGCGGCTGCCCCGACGAGCTGCTGCCGCCGAACAGCACCAGCCGCTGCCGGGAGAAGTCGAAGGCCGAGGCCGGCGACTGTCGCCCGGGCGGACTGGCCGCGAGCGCCTGGACCCAGTCGACCTGGGCGGGCAGCGTGCACACCAGCAGCAGTGGAAGCACCGTCGAACGCACGGACGCGAAGCGCTTGGGCATGGGGATCGACCTCGTGAAGAGCCAGCGGACGCAGCGACGATGGCAATCCCCATACCGCCGCCCGACCATGGGCCGATGTCCGCAAATCGGACTGCTCGTGTCCACATTCCCGGCGGGCAGCACGACCACGCGGGGCAGGGAGCCCCAGCGAAGAGCCCCAGACGAAGAGCCCCAGACGAAGAGCCCAGACGAACCGTTCCGGCCGGCGCGTGGGCTGCCGTCAGGCGAACGAGCCGAGTTCGCCGGCCGCTGGCCCATCGGCGGACGCGGCGCCGGATGTGCCATCCGCTTCGATCGCGGCCGCCGCGGCCTGCGCCTGCACACGCTGGCGTTCCTCGTCGGCGGTGATGCCGGCCATGATCTGCTCGGCGGTGACGTCGTCGTCGCCGCGGAAGGTCAGCTGGATCTCGTCGAAGCAGTGCTCCTGATGCGCGCGCAGGTAGCCCTGCTTCATCATCTCGAGCAGCGCGATCAGCGTGCCGATCAGGCCATAACGCCCTTCGCTGCGCTCGAAGACCTCCGAGAAGCGCAGCTCGCGGGTCCGCCTGAACGTCTCGAGCAGCCGCCGCGTGTAGTAGCCGACGTCGCGCTTCTCGACCTCGATGTTCATCGGGCCCTGCTGCCCGATCTCCTCGAGCAGCTTGGCGAAGGCCGAGGTCAGGTCCCAGAGGCCGACGTTGCCGAGATCGAGCAGGTCGTCGTCGTCCTGATCGTCGATGTGCGCCGGCGCGACGAGCACGAGTGGCGCCTGGCGGGCGCGGCGGTCGGCGCGCGTCTCGAGCTGGCGCGCGAGGTCGCGGTAGCGTTTGTACTCGAGCAGTCGCCGGATCAGGTCGTCGCGCGGATCGAGCTCCTGTTCGATCTCGATCGACTCGCTGGGCAGCAGCTCACGCGACTTGATCTCCATCAACGAACTCGCCATCACGACGAAGTCGCCGATGTCGTGCAGGTCGAGCTGCTGCAGCACACCGAGGTGCCGCAGGTAGTCGCCGAGGATGCGCGCGATCGAGATCTCGTGGATGTCGACCTCCTGCTGGCGCACGAGGTGCAGCAGGAGGTCCATCGGACCGGAGAAGACGGGCAGTTCGACGCGGTAGGACAACGCGGGAAGGATAGCGCCGCGGGCGCCGAAGCCCAGCGTGGGCTCACTGGGCGAACGTCATCTTGACCGGGTTGCTGACGAGGCGGACCGACCCGGCGGCATCGAGCACGAGGTAGGCGTGGTACAGCGCGACGCCGACCAGCGACGGATCGTTGAGCGGCGGCAGCACGAGGGCGGAGGTCGACGAACCGTTGGCGTCGAGCAGGCCGATGCTGTCAGGGTAGGTCGGCGAGTTCGCGAACGCGAGGCTCAGCTGCAGCCACGGATCGGGGTTGAGCGGCACCTGGGACCCGAACACGGACGTACCGGGCGCCGTGCCGAAGGAGCCCGCGAGCGCGTAGAGCTGGCCGGCCAGCGCGGGCCCCGCTTCGAGGTGGTAGTCCTGCCGGCCGCCGGCGGCGACGGAGATGTGCGGCTGATCGCGCCGCAGCGAACGCACCTCGCCCTTGACGAGCGTGAACTGGTCCTCGACCCCTGCCAGGCCGACGAACGTCGCGTCGAGCCGGTCGCCGTCGACGTCGAGCACGAACGAACCCAGGTGGTCGAGGCTCACGAACATCGCCGGGTGGTTCAGCGCGCCACCACTGTGCTGGCCCGCACTGCCCGCCACGACGTAGACCGCGCCCTCGTGAGGTGCGGGCCCGGTCGAGGGCTTGGCGTAGTAGCCGTCCCCGGGTTCCCGCCCATCGCCCTGGTCCAGCACGTTCGCCGGCAGCAGCGTGCTGCTGGTGCCGTAGTGCCCGTCGAGCAGGAACGAGCGTTCGTAGCTGTGGCTGTGGCCGCTGAGCACGAGATCGACGCCGCCGGCCTCGAGCATCGGCAGCGCGATCTCGCGCATGTCGAACAACCGCCCGCCGCTGTCGGTCGGATCGTCCGAGTCGTGCGAGCCGAACGTGTAGGGTGGATGGTGGAAGAACGCGACGATCCAGCGCGCGGTGGTGCTCGCGAGGTCCGCCTGCAGCCAGGTCATCATCGCACCGGTCGCGCTGCGGTCGCTGTCCATCGAGTCGAGGCAGACGAAGTGCACGTGGCCGCGGTCGAACGAGTAGTAGGCCTCGGTGCCGCTCGGCAGTCCGCCGGCCTCGCCGTTCGCGGGCAGGTCGAAGACGTCGTAGTAGACGCCGTGCTGCGTCGCGGAACTG
>DASUFY010000027.1:0-22052 GCA_036274315.1 Planctomycetota bacterium
ACTCCGAGGTCCAAAGAAGAGGAGTTCCGATGCCACGTGCTCTCGGTTCGTCGATTCTGTTGGCCGCTGCCGCCGTCGCCCAGACCAACTTCCCGCCGCCGCCCGCGCCGGCCGGCAACCCGCCGAGCCAGGCCAAGGCACTGCTCGGCATGGCCCTGTTCTTCGAGGAGCAGTTGTCCTCGACGAACACGGTCGCCTGTGCGACCAGCCACGACCTGGGCAGGGGCGGTGTCGATGCGCGCACGGAGACGCTCCATGCCCAGGGGTCGGCCCTCGAGCCGGCCGTGAACGCGCCGTTCGCCACGTCCAACGCGCTGCGCACTACGTTGCAGTGATGCGACCGCCGGCGCCGTTCGAGCATCGTGCCCGCATGGTCCGGCCGGCCGTCGCCATCGCGTTCCTGCTCGCCGCGTGCACGAGCGCCCCGCGCGGCGACCGGGCCGCCGATCCCGCGCTGCTCGCACGGGTGCGCGCCATCGTCGCCGAACTCGGGCCCGGCGTGCGCGCCGGCGTCTGGCTGTCGCCGCCGCTCGGCGAACCGCTGCTGTCGCTCGGCGCCGACGAGCCGATGCCGGTCGCGAGCGCGATCAAGGCCGGCTACCTCGTCGAACTGTTCGCCGCGCTGCCGGCGAAACTCGACGAACCGCTGCCGGGGGCCGCCGCCGTGCTCGGCGACGCCGGGCACCCGGCCGTCGCGCACTTCTCGGCCGCGCAGCGCACGAAGGCGCAGCAGGCGCTCGGCACGGCCAGCGTGCGCCGCATCGGCGAGGTGATGATCACGGGCAAGGGCGTCGACAACACGACCTACAACATCGCCGCCAACCTCGTCACCGCCTGGGCCGGCGGACCGGCGTGGCTCGACGCGAAGCTGCACGCGCGCGACGCCCGCTGGAGCGGGCTGCGCGTGCGCCGCTACATGCTCGCCGACCGCACGACGACGGGCGACAACACGGCCACCGCACGATCGCTGGCCGCGGTGCACGGCGATCTCGCCGCGCGCAACGTGCCGGGCCTCGACGCCGCGACCGTGGAAGCCGTGCGCGCCGTGCTCGCCCGGCCCGCGGACACGATGGGCCGGCGCGTCTTCGCCAAGGGCGGCGCGCTCGACAGCGATCCGGTGACGCGCGTCGAAGCGGGCTTCCGCGAAGGGCCGGACGGTGCGCTCGTGCACGTCGTCATGCTCGAAAGGCAGGGCGTGCCACCCGCCGAACGGGCCGAGGCGGGCCAGCAACTCGGTGCCGCGGCGCGCCGCATCGAGGAACTGCTGCTGGCGGGATCCCGATGATGCACGCGGCGCGGCGACGGCGTGCGCGTCCGCTTCGAACGCGACCCGAACCAGCGTGTGGTCGCCTTGGTGGGAGTGTTCGCCGACGGATCCGAACAACGCAGCCCACGCGCAGCGAACGATCGCTGACCGCCAAGGAAACGACGCGGCGGCGCCGGTTGCGTGGGTCGTCGGTTCGAGCGACGCCGAGTTGCGGCGTCGGGAGACTCAGGCCCCGGCAGACGACTCGCGCGACGGCTTCGCCGCGCGCGTCTTCGGCGGATCGACGACGATCACGAGGTGCGGATCGCGCCGGTCGGGCGCCTTGACGCGCGCGAGGAACGCGGGCACCGCGTGGGTCGCGACCTCGAACGTCGTGGCCGCGAGGTGCACCGCGATGGCGCCGACCATGCGGCTCTCGAGGCCGCCGCGGCGGCACACGTGCGCGAGCACGCGCCGCGCGTCGGCTCCGTCGCGGCCACCCCAGTTGATGCGAAAGCGCGTGAAGGCCGGCGAACCCGCGGCGGCGCGCGGCTCCTGTTCCGCATGCTCGCGCCGCCACGACGGCACCGAACCGGGTCGACCCCGTTGCTCGGCCGTCAACCGGCGCGCCGGCGCAGCGGGAGCCTCTGCCGTTGGCGCCGCGGGCTGCGCCGGCGGTGCCGAAGCGGCAGCCGACGGCGTGCGCGCACCGGTCACAGGGAACGGCGCACGCACACCGGCAGCCGCCTGGCCCAGCAACACCGCCACCACCGCTTCGGCGTCGCGACCTGCGAGCAGCTGCGCGGCCGCCGCGCGTTGCGCGGCCGTCGCCTGGCCGGCGACCGCCATCGCCGCCTGGGCCCGTGCGCTGGCGCGCGCGAGCTGGTGGGCCGCCACCTCCTCGGCGCCGGGCGGCGCTTCCCACACGGCCTCGACCCTGGCCACGTGGTAGAGGCGCCGCGTGCGGCTCTCGCGCGACTTGGGCACGAGCATGCAGCTGCGTCCCTTCTGGCCGGCGCGCCCCGTGCGCCCGCTGCGGTGCACGTAGGTGGCCGCGTCGATCGGCGGATCGACGTGCACGACCGTCATCACGTCGCTGATGTCGAGCCCGCGCGCGGCGACGTCGGTCGCGATCAGCGTGTGGATCGCACCGCGCCGGAACGCCTGCAACGTGCGCGTGCGCTGCGCCTGCGCCAGGTCGCCGTTGATGGGCAACGCGAGGAAGCCGTCGGCCGCCAGCTTGTCGGCGAGTGCCGTCGTGTCCTCGCGCGTGCGCACGAACACGAGCGTTCGTTCGTCGCCGGCGAGCAGCAGCAGGTTGACGAGCACCGCGTAGTGGTCGCGCGAGCCGATCTTGAGCGCGACGTGTTCGATGTCGTCGTGCGCGGCCCCGGCGGCGCTGCCGGCGACCTGCAGCGCGTCGTCCTGGAAGCGATCGGCGAGCGCCTTCACGGCCAGAGGGAACGTCGCCGACACGAGGTGCGTGCGGCGCTTGCCGGGCAGTTGCTCGAGGATGCCGTCGAGTTCGTCCTTGAAGCCGAGATCGAGCATCTGGTCGGCCTCGTCGAGCACGAGCTGCCGAACCGAACCGAGATCCAGCGCGCCCGTGCGCAGGTGGTCGAGCAGGCGACCCGGCGTGCCGACGAGTACCGACGGCCGCCGCCGCAGCTGCTGGCGCTCGCGCGCGATGCTCGTGCCGCCCGTGACGACCCCGCAGTGCACGCCGGCCAGGTCGGCGAACAGCCACGACAGTTCGTCCTTCACCTGCGCCGCGAGTTCACGCGTCGGCGCGATGATCAGCGTGGTCGGACCGCGACGCGCGTCACAGGTGAGTTCGGAGACCAGCGCGAAGCCCAGCGCGACGGTCTTGCCCGAGCCGGTCTGCGACGAGATGCGCAGGTCGCGCACGCCGTCGTCGGCGGCGAGGATCGCCTTCTGGACTTCGGTCAGCTGCGTGAAGCCGCGCTGGCGCAAGGCCGCGTGCAGCGCCGGCGGCACGGGCGCGAACGCGTCGACATCGGTCGCCTCGGAGTCGGAATCGGACACGATCTCGGACGAGGCGGGCGCAGAGTACATACCGCAGTGTCTTGCATCACGGGCATGGGGTCAACCTCGGCCACGAATGCACGGCACCCGCCCCGGCGCAATGGTGACACCCCGCGCTGCGTCGGCCCGATCGGCGAGCGGCTCCAACTACCGGCCGCTGCGGCACAACTGCCCGCGCAGCCGCTGCCAAGGTCGCCAGCTCGAGGGCCGGCACTGCGGCCGGCGCATGACCGACAGCCGACGGCAATCAGCCAGGCGCTCGTTTGCGACTCCGCCAGACGCGGAAGGCGAGCACGCCGAGCGTCACGGCCGTCAATGGCAGCACGAAGCGCAGCATCACCATCGCGTAGTCCTCCTTGGCACGATCCTTGGTCGCGTCGAGGATCAGGTAGACGGTGTAGGCCGCGTAGAACAGCAGGAAGAGTGCACCCTGCCAGCGCGGGATCATCGAACCGCGCGCGAAGATCGGCAGGCAGGCGAACGCGACCGCGATCATGACCGGCATGTCGAACGCGATCATCGAATCGACCACGGGCAGGCTCGCGGGCGAGGCGATGCCGGCCAGGCCCAGCACACCCATGAGATTGAACAGGCTGCTGCCGACGACGTTGCCGACCGCGATGTCGCGTTCGCCGCGCACGGCCGCGAGCACCGAGGTCGCGACCTCGGGCAGCGACGTGCCGGCTGCGACGATCGTCAGACCGACGACGACGTCGCTGACGCCCATCCACTGCGCGAACTGCACGGCGGCTTCGACGAGCCACTGCGAGCCGAGCACGAGCATGCCGAGCCCGACCACGATGAGCACGAGATCGACGACCACCGTGCGTTTGCCCTTCGGCGCGAACTCCGCCTCGTACTCGGCCTTGACCTCGGCTTTCTCGCCGCGCGTCGCAGAGATCAGCCAGATCGTGTAGCCGACCAGCGCGGTGAGCAGCAGGATGCCGTCGAGGCGGCTGATGTTGCCGTCGAGCGCCAGCAGCAGCACGACGATCGACGTCACGATCAGGATCGGCACGTCGCGGCGCACGAGGTCCTGGGCGACGAGCAGCGGCGTGATCAACGCCGACAGACCGAGCACGACCAGCACGTTGAACAGGTTGCTGCCGACGACGTTGCCGACCGCCATGTCGGCCTGCCCGAGCCACGAGGCCTTGACGCTGACCGCCATCTCGGGCGCGCTCGTGCCGAACGCCACGACGGTGAGGCCGATCACCAGTGACGACACGCCGGCCGCGGCGGCCAGGCGCGCCGCGCCGCGCACGAGCAGTTCGGCACCGAGCACGAGCAGGCCGAGGCCGAGGAAGAAGAACAGTACGACCTGGAAGTCCATCGAGTGGGGTTGCGTTCGCACAGCACGACGGCGGCGAGCGGCGCACAGTAGCGGCAGTCGCAACCGGAGACACTTCGGACCCGCGGCAGCGGCCGTTTTCCACGAGCGGACGCGGCATCGTTCACGCGCGGGGCATCGCGGGCGCACCGCGCCGCACGCGCAGCGCGACGACGACGAGCGTCAGCGCCGTGAGTGGGATCACGAACTCCAGCATCACCGCCGCGTAGCCCCGCGTCGCCGCGTGCTTCGTCGCATCGAGCACGAGGTAGGTCGTGTAGGCCGCGTAGTAGGCGATGAAGACCGCACCCTGCCAGCGTGGGATCACGTAGCCGCGCGCGAAGACCGGCAGGCAGGCGAACGCCGCGGCGATCATGACCGGCATGTCGAAGCCGACCATCGCGGGCGCCACCGGCAGGTTCGTCGGCGACACCGTCGCCGCGAGGCCGAGCACGCCGAGCAGGTTGAACAGGTTGCTGCCGACCACGTTGCCGACCGCGATGTCGCGTTCGCCGCGGCAGGCGGCGAGGATCGACGTCGCCACCTCCGGCAGCGACGTACCCGCCGCGACGATGGTCAGACCGACGACGACCTCGGCGACCCCGAGCCAGCGCGCGACGGCCACCGCACCCTCGACGAGCCATTGCGAGCCGAGCACGAGCATGGCGAGACCGGCGAGCACGAGCCCGAGGTCGACGACCGGGCGCGGCCGGGTCCGGGGCGCGAACTCGGCCTCGTACTCGGCCTCGACCTCCCTGATCTCGCGGCGGCTCTGCCGGACCAGCCAGACCGTGTAGCCGACGAGCGCGAGCAGCAACCCGAGCCCTTCGACACGGCCGACGCCGCCATCGAGCGAGAGCAGCAGTACGACCACCGACGCGACGATCATGAGCGGCACGTCCCGGCGCACGAGCTGCTGCGACACGACCAGCGGCGTGATCAGCGCCGAGGCCCCGAGGATGAACAGCACGTTGAACACGTTGCTGCCGACGACGTTGCCGACGGCCATGTCGGCCTGTCCGAGCCAGGCCGCCTTGACACTGACGGCCATCTCGGGCGCGCTCGTGCCGAACGCGACGACGGTCAATCCGACGACCAGCGGCGACACGCCGGCGGCGGCGGCGAGGCGCGCCGCGCCGCGCACGAGGCACTCGGCACCGAGCACGAGCAGCGCGAGGCCGGCGGCGAAGAAAACGGCGACCTGCAGATCCATGGCGAGTCCGCGCAGCGGTGTGATCGGTCCGTTGCGGCGCGGCAGCATACCGAGCGCCGCCGCCGGCGCCAGCACACGCGCGCGACGTTCAGCGGTGGTGGCTGCGCTGATCGAATACGGCGTCGACGACCTTCGCCAGCGCGTCGGCCACGAGCCGGTGCACACGCGGACTCGGGTGCGCGTCCTGGTGGTTGGCCGTGCGGTCCGCGGGGTCCATGGACTCGACGAGCGTCGCGACGTCGACGATCGGCACGTCGTGCGCGGTGAACATGCGTTCGACGGGCGCGGTCAGGGACCGGCCGAGCGCGAGGTCCTGCAGGCAGGGGAACACGACCACGACGAGCGGGATGCCCCGTTCGGTCGCGTAGGCGCAGAACTTCTCGAGCTCCTGCAGGTGACGCTGCAGCACCTCCTTGTCCGCCATGGCGGCCTGCAGGTACTCGACGTAGGCCTGCTCGTCGCCGTGCCCGAAGCGCCAGTAGAGGAAGTCGAGCAGGAACGAGTTGCGCACCACGGGGCGCAGCAGGGCCGGCAGGTCCTGGTGCGGACTGAAGCTCGGCATGCGGCGCCCGGCGCGCGCCGCCGTGCCCTCGATGTCGTTGACGTAGTACTGCAGGACCAGCAGATCGGGCGAGAGCGGGTGCTTGGTCAGGCAACGGAACTCGGTCTCGCTGTCGCCGCCGCACTGGCCGAGGTTCATCACCTGCAGGTCCGGGCGCTGCTGGCCCAGCAGATCCGAGAACCGATCCTCGATGCGCTTGATGCCGGCGCCGGCCGTGAACGAATCCCCGACCACGAACACGAGCTTCTTGCCCGGGATCGCGACGTGTTCCGGATCGCGGAACCCGAGCGAGTTCACGGGCTTCCAGTACCACTGGGACCACACCTTGGCGCCGAGCGTGTAGCCGACGTTGTGGCTCGCCGGCAGGAACATGAAGGCGCCCTCGAGCAGCAGCAGGGCGAGCAGGATCGCGTACGTCGCCGACCAGCACCGCTTCCAGGACATCGAGAGTCGCGACCGCACGACGCACCACATGAGCCCGAGGAACAACGTGATGCCCGACATGCCGAGCAGCGCGAGGCGGAACGCGTAGAAGCGCCAGAAGCGCAGGTGGATGCCCTGCGAGAACACGAGCTCGGTGAGCCACAGGCACGCGGTCATGAGCACCGCCACGACAAGCAGTGCTGCGCGTCCGATCTTCATTGGTTGGCGAAGTGAGGGAGTGACGGAGATGGAGAGGTGCGCGCCCGCGGTTCCCCAAGTCTATGACGTCGAGGAGCGGAAGTCCGGACGACGCGGGCCAGACCGCGGTGCCATCGGCCGGATCGATGCCGCAACTGCAGGCCAAAGAGCCCGATCGGGCGCCCCACCGGCTACCCTGCCCGCATGCAACCGATCTGCTTCGTCACCGGCGCCGGCGGCTTCGTCGGCCGACACCTGGTGCCGCTGCTGCGGCGCGAACACCGCCTGCGAGTGCTCGTGCGTCCCGGCCAGCAGATCGCGCCGCTCGCCGGCATCGAACACGAACGCATCGAGGGCCGCCTCGCCGACACCGACGCGCTGCGGCGCGGCGTGCAGGGCGCCGACGTCGTCGTGCACCTCGCGGCGCTCGTGTCGTTCCGGCCCGAGGATCGCTCGAGCATGTTCGCGGCCAACACGACGGCCACCGCCGAACTCGCCGCGGCCGCGCGAGCCGCGGGCGTGCGGCGCCTGCTGCACGTCTCGACGATCTCCGCGATCGCCTATCGCGACCGGCCGGAGGCCGTCGACGAGACCGCGCCCTACAACTTCGGCCCGCTGTGCATCGGCTACTGCGACAGCAAGTTCGCGGCCGAGCAGCGGGTGCTGGCCGAGGTCGCGCGCGGCCTCGACGCCGTGATCGTCAACCCTCCATCGATGTACGGCGCTGGCGATCGGCGCAAGGGCGACGGCTCGCTGCTCACCGCCGTGCTGCGCGGCGACCTGCGCCTCGCGCCGCCTGGCGGGCTCAACGTCGCCAACGTCGAGGACGTCTGCACGGGCATCGTCGCGGCACTGCACCACGGCCGCAGCGGCCAGCGCTACATCCTCGGCGGCGAGAACCTGACCGGGCGCCAGCTGCTGGAGCGCGTCGCGTCGGTCGTCGGCGCGCGCGCGCCGCGCCGCACGGCCTTGCGCAGCGTCGTGCGGGCCTCGGCGCGCGCGCTGGCGATCAAGGAGCGGCTGCTCGGCAGCAGGCCGCCGTTGACCAGCGAGATCCTGCGCCTGGCGCCGCGCTTCCTCTGGTTCTCGAGCAGGAAAGCCGAACGCGAATTGCAGTGGCGAGCGGGCAGCGTCGACGCCGGCATCGCCGCGGCGTGGCACGAACTGCGCGCCGCGCACTGATCGATCACGGGGCCACCGCGCACGATTCCGCGACTTCTCCTGCAACCGCTGCGGATCTCGCAGCACATATGCGCAGGCGACGAGTCGTTCCGGGCCGCGCTCGTCGCCGTCTTCCGCGGCCCGCACCCGGGTGCTTCGGCACCCACAGCAGAGGAGAGTCGAGATGAACGCGAGAACACGTGGTTGCATGCTGGTCGCCATGCTCGGGGTCGGCCCCGCGTCGGCGCAGTGCCCGAACGAGCGCACTCAGGCCGTTCCGGCGGATCTCGAGATCGGCGCAGCACAGGACTGCGGCGGCTTCCAGTACCGCATCGCCGGGGTGCAGGTGAACTCGAGCGATGGCGGCTGTCCGGTGTTCGTGATCTACACGCCACCGCACGAGATCGCGGTCGCCTCCAGCGAGGGGACCAAGGTCGAGCCGACGGGGGCGCCGTCGCCGATCACCATGGCCTCGTTCAAGTGCCAGACCAACTGGTTCCTGTTCGTTCCGATCGGATCGAGCTGCGTGCTCGATCGCGTCGTCAACCTGGGCTTCGTCCCGCATCTGCACACCGTGCCGTGTACGGGCTCGGAGTCGTGATGCCCCCGGTCGACGACTAGGTGATGGGCCGCGGCGTGCGACGTTGCCGCCGCGGCCCGGCCCCCCCGCCCAGGATCCACGGAGCAACCATGTACACGCCGATCCCGCACCGATCCACCCCGCCCCGCCCCGCGTCCGCCGGGCACCCCCTGCGCGTCACGCTGGTCCTCGCCGTGCCGATGCTCGCGCTGGCCGCGGCACTGTTCGCGGTGACGACCTGGCTGCGCCCGCCCGACGCGGGTCGCGCCGACCGCGAGCCGACGCCGAGCGTCGCACTCGACTCGAGTGCGCAGAATGCCGAACCGGCCGGCGCGCCCGTCACGCGGCACCTGGTGAGCCAGCCCGCTGCTGAGGCATCGACGGCGGCTCCGGCGGCCGCAGACGCCACGTTCGAGGAGCGCATCGAACAGCTCGTGACCCTGGGCATGCGCACGGCGCAGCTGGCGCAGCAGGACGAGATCGACGCCGCCAAGGCGTCGGACCAGGAGGTGCGCCGGCTGTTCGAAGACCTGATGCAGCGCTTCGCGGACGCCGGCGAACGCGGGCTGGCCCGACTGGCCGGCATGCCCGATCCCGGCACCGACGCGCGGGACGCTGCGCGCCGGGTCGTGCTGCAGCTCGTGCTGCGCACGGAGTTGGCGCGCCGGCACGACGCCGCCAACGCCGCCGCGGACCGCTCGCGCATCGACCCGCTCGTGCAGTCCCTGCTCGACGTCATGCCGCAGGCCAGCGCCACCGCCGAGATCGGCGGCGACCTGCTGGCCAATCGCCCGTACCTTCGCCTCGTGCACGAGCCCGGCGTGCTCGCCCTCGTGCGCCTGGCCGGCGAGCAGGCGTTCTCGCGGCCGATCGCCACCAGGCTGCTGCTGACGCTCTGGGACAACCTGCAGCGCACCGGCGAACGATCGTCGGAGGAGCTGTGCCAGCTCGCGATGCTGCTGCTCGCCGATGCGGATCCGAGCCGGCGAACGGCAGCCTGCCGGCAGCTGCTCGTCGACGTGCGCTATCGCGGTCTCGTCATGAGCTGGCTGCGCGAGCGCAACGACCTCGCCGTCGCCAACGAGGTCGCGGGCCTCGCGGCGCGCGAGCTGCCACCCGCGGATGCGCTGGCCGTGTTGCGCGAACTGGCGCCCATCCTGCCGTCGGCACCGGGGGCCTACGTGGTGCTCGCACACCGCGCGCCCGAGGTGGTGGCGACGTGCTATCGCGAGCTGCTCGCGAGCGACATCCAGCCGGGCATGCGCAAGGACCTCATCGCCGGCGTCGGCATGACCTCTTCGGCGCTCGGGCTCGAGCTGGCGCAGCTCGCGTTGCAGAACGACCCGTCGCCCGACGTGCGCATGCAGGCCGTGTTCGCGCTCACGGCCAACGCCGCCGGCGAACCGGCGGAACGCGCGCTGCAGCAGGTCTTGGACGACCCCGAGATCGCCGGGAACCCGACCCGACTGGATGCGGTCGTCTTCGCGCTGCAGAACCTCGAGGTCGGCGGCCACACGAACGCAGTCGACCGCGTCGGCCAACGCCTGCGCTCGATGTCGCTGTCGGCGTCCGGACGCCGCGAGTTGGAGGTGCTGCTCGCGCGCAGCCTGCCGGGAGGCAAGACCTCGCTGCCGACACCCAGGTAGTTGCCTCGCGCCGCCCGTTCCCGAGCGGCCGGCGCCGGCCGGCCAGCTACTTCTTCTTCTCGATGTGCTTCGTGTGCTTGCGCAGGCGCGGGCTGTACTTGGACAGCTCGAGCTTGGTGGTGCCGGGCTTCTTCATGATCGTGTAGTTGCGATCACCGGTCTCCTCGCAGACGAGGAACACGATCTCTTTCTTCTTCTTGGGCTTGGCCATGGCGCTGCTCTGGGAGGGCGGAACAGAGTAGCGGCGGTCGGGGCGCTTGCAAGGCCTCATCCTGGCCCCCCGCAGCGCCCGCGCGCACCGGCGGCCCGGCGCGTCACCGGGGTCGCCCGCGGCCCGGCCCGGCGGTCAGTACTCGAGCGTGATCACGGGCATCTGACCGACGAACGGCAGCCACGGCGAGGTCGCCGAGGCCGCCGGGAAGAACGCGGTCGCGCACTGGTCCCCGACGCCCACCGAACTCAGCACGAGCACGAGACCGTTGCTGAACGACAGGGGCAGGCCGGCGCGACTCTCGTCGAACCACGCCGCCTGCACACCGAGGCGCATGCCGACGAACGCGCCGCTGGTCAGCGCGAACGAGGTGTGGAAGCGGCCCGTCGCGTCGGTGACCCCGAACCAGGTGACGTCGAACGGCGCCCACTGATGGCAGCCGACCAGGCCCGGGTCGAAGACGCTGAGCGGACCGCCGAAGCCCGCATAGGTGGCCGACGGCGGCCGCGTCTGCGGAGCGACGGCGGCCCAGCAGAGCACGAAACCGGCCGAGGTCGCGTTGGTCGGCGGTGCGCCGCTCAGCTCGAGGGCCGCGGTGCCACCGACGTGCGGCCCCTGCGCCGCATCGTTCCAACGCAACTCCGTGCGTTCGGGTCGCGTCGTGCAGCTGCCGTCACCGAACCTCGCCGCATAGCCGGTCTCGACGCCGTTCTGGATCCACACGCCGTCGACCCAGTGTTCGGGTGCGAACTGCAGCGGCGCATCGCTGGCCTCGAACTCGAGGAACAGCGTGCCCGCCACGACCGGCAGCGGCTGGCTGAACACGATCTGCAGGTACGACGGTCCGACGGTCGAGGCGGGCCCCGGCGCCGGCGTCGGCGCCACGTTCACGGTCGCCGGGCCGAACAGCACACTCGTCGTCGCGGGCCGATTGGCCAGCAGGCCAGTGCCCATCGACACCGGCGACTGGGTCTGGAACCCGCCGCGCACCGTCAACGTGCGCTGCAGCGCTCCGTAGGCGACATCGCCGGCCAGCGAAGGGCGCCGCAGCCGCAGCCCCGTGATCGTCTGGCCGATCAGACCTGCCGGCAGCTGCGAGGCACCGATGCGCACCTGCATCGTGCCTTGGCTCCAGCGCAGCGGCATCGCCAGCGCCGCATTGCCGGGCAGCAGCGCGAACGCGCTCGGAATGACCGCGGTCGTCTGGGCCGGCACCGCGGCCAGCAGCGAGAGCGCGCCGAACATCGGGAGTTTGTCGAGCATGGGCATCCGGGGGATCTGCCCATGCCATCGGCAGGCGGACCCGCTCGACCCAAGCGAGCCTGGCCGACCCGAGCGAGCCTGGCGGCCGCGCACCCGGACCGCGGCGGGCGAAAGTGAAAGGGCCCGGTTCCCGCCGGGCCCTTCCTGGGGTTCGTCCGCACACTCGACTCACCCTGCTTCCCTTTTCCGACTGCTGCTATCGGTCGGCCGCCCGGGACAACCTGAGCCCTGCGAACGCGATCCCGGGGCAACGGTTCAATGCATGGTTGCGCCGGCCCCGGCATCTGCGCGAGCATGCTGCGCACGTCGATGGCCAGCCCCACCGCCCCACCCGTGACGATCGTGACCGGCGCGAGCCGAGGCATCGGCCGAGCCATCGCCGAGGCCCTGGCGAACGCCGGGCACCAGCTCGTGCTGGTCGCACGCGACGAGAGCCGGCTCGCGACCCTCGTCGCCGAACTGGCCGCGCGCGGCGCGCGCGCCATGCACCTCGCGGCCGACCTGCGCGACGAGGACGCGGCGGCCGGCGTCGTCGCGGCGACCGAACGACACTTCGGAGCACCGACCGTGGTCGTCAGCAACGCGGGCACCGCGCCGACCGACAAGGTCGAGAACACGACGCGAAACCAGCTGCGCGAGACGTTCGCGCTGCACGTCGCGGCGCCGCTCGCGTTCGCGCGGGCGTGCGTGCCGGCGATGCGCCGCCGTGGTTCGGGCTGCCTGTTGCACCTCGCCTCGACGGCGGGCCTGCGCGGCTTCCCGTTCACGGCGGCCTACACGGCGGCCAAACACGGCATGGTCGGGCTGGCGCGCGCCCTGCACGCCGAACTCGCGCCCGCGGGCATCTCGGTCTACGCGGTCTGCCCCGGCTTCGTCGACTCCGACATCACGCGCAACGCGGCGGCCGCGATCGCCGCGCGCGGCAAGACGACCGCCGAACAGGCCCTGGCCCGCATGGCCCAGCAGAACCGCATCGGTCGCTTGCACAGCACCGCCGAGGTCGCCGGCGCAGTGGCCGTGCTGCTGAACGATCGCCCGACCGGTTGTGTCTACGATCTCGACCGCGATCCGCCCGCGTTCGTCGACCGAGAGCCCAAGAGCCCAGCTTCCCCATGAGCCAATACGACTTCCGTTTCGAGCGGGGCAGCGATGGGGTCGCCGTGCTGACCCTGGACCGCCCCGACTCGCTCAACTCGCTGACGTTCGACATCTATGGCCAGCTCGAACGGCTCTTCCACGACCTCGAGGACGACGAGGGCGTCAAGGCCATCGTGCTGACGGGCCACGGCCGCGGCTTCTGCAGCGGCGGCAGCGTCGACGAGATCATCGGGCCCCTGCTCGAGAGCGAACTCGACGGCACGCTCGCGTTCACGCGCATGACGGGCGCCGTCGTGCGCAACATGCTGCGCCTGGGCAAGCCGATCGTCGCCGCCGTCAACGGCGTCGCGGCCGGGGCCGGCGCCGTGTTGGCGCTCGCCAGCGACGTGCGCGTGCTGTCGGAGCACGCCCGGTTCGCCTTCCTGTTCACGAAGGTCGGCCTGACGGGCGCCGACATGGGCGCGGCCTGGCTGTTGCCGAAGATCGTCGGCACGGGGCGCGCCATGGAGCTGCTCATGCTCGGCGAGAAGGTGTCCGCCGAAGAGTGCCTGCGCATCGGCCTCGCCAACCGCGTGGTGGAGCACGACCAGGTGCTCGGCGAAGCGCTGACGATGGCGCGCCGGCTCGCCGCCGGTCCCGGGCTCGCGATCGCGATGACCAAGAAGATGGTGTGGAGCGAGTGGCCGATGGACCTCGAGACCGCCATCGAACAGGAGGCGCAGGCCCAGGCCCTGCTGCTGCGCGCCCACGACCACCGCGAGTTCTACATGGCCTGGATGGAGAAGCGCGAACCGCGCTTCCAGGGCCGATGAACGCGGACCTGTGGCTGCCCGACGCCGACCTCGACGCGACCCACCGTGACTTCGTGCATTCGATCCGCGACTTCGCCGAGGCGAAGCTGCTGCCGCACGCGCGGGCCGTCGACGAGCAGCGCGAGTTCCGGCGCGAGATGGTGCAGGACCTCGCCGCCGCCGGCGTGCTCGGCGGACCGCTCGCACCCGAGCACGGCGGCCAGGGCTGGACGCCGCTGCAGCTGGCGCTGGCCCACGAGGAACTCGGCGCGCACTGCGGCAACGCGCGCGGGTTCTGCGCCGTGCAGACGGGCCTCGTCGCGCAGTGCATCGCGAGGTTCGGCACCGAGGCGCAGCAGCGGAACTGGCTGCCGGCACTCATCGACGGCACCGACATCGGCTGCTTCGCGCTGACCGAGCCCGAGGCGGGCAGCGACGTCGCGAGCCTGCGCGCGACGGCCCAGAAGCAGGCCGACGGCAGCTATCGCGTGCACGGGCAGAAGTGGTGGATCACCAACGGCGGCGTCGCCGACGTCATGATCCTGTTCGCGACCGTCGACCCGAACCTTGGCCGCGCCGGCATCACGGCGTTCCTCGTCGACACGCAGCGCGAAGGACTCGAACGCACGCCGATGCCGGGCATCGAGCTGGGCCACCGCGGCAGCGACCACGCCGTGCTGACGTTCGACGGCTTCCCGGTCGGCGCCGACGAGGTGCTCGGCCCCGTCGGCAAGGGTTTCGGCGTGGCCATGGGTGGCCTCGCGGCGGGGCGGCTGTCGGTCGCGGCCGGCGCCGTCGGCATCCACCGCGCGGCGCTCGCGGCGACCGTCGCGTTCACGACCAGCCGGCGCCAGTTCGGGCAACCGCTCGCGCAGTTGCAGATGGTGCAGGAACGGCTGGCGGACATGCTGACGTCGCTGCACGCGAGCCGCGGCCTCGTGCACCGCTGCGCGCAGCGACGCGCGGCCGGCATCGAGACGCACGCCGACCTCGCGATGGCCAAGCTGCACGCGACCGAGGCGGCGGCGGCGGCGGCAGAACACGCCGTGATGCTGCACGGCGCGCGCGGCTACAGCTCGGCGTTCCCCGTCGAGCGGCTGTGGCGCGACGTGCAGGCGCTGCGCATCTACGAGGGCACCTCGCTCGTGCAGAAGACGATCCTGGCGCGGTTGCTGACGGCGCAGTGATCCCGGCGCAGGACAACGTGTAGCGCCGCGGACCAAGGACTCGCACGCGGCGGTCCATCGCCCGCCGTGCCGCGGCGGTTCGCCCACTGGTCCGCTTGTTGCCTTCGCCGCGCACCATGAACCGAATCACCTTGATGTTCCTGGCGACCCTGCTCGGGGCCGCCGTCTCGTCGCCCGCCCAGGTCAGGGCCGGCAGCCGCTCGCCGCGCGGCCCGGTCTCGGCCACGGTCCCCCAGCGCGTCGACCAGCCCGTGCGCCACGCGTCGGGGCGCCGCGCCGGCCAGCACCAGCAGGGTCACTGGGAGACCCGCTGCGAACAGGTGCTCGTGCCCGGCTACTGGAGCGAAGAACACGTGCCGGCGACCTACGGCTGGATCTACAGCCTGTGCGGCCATCGCGAATGGGGCATCGTCGACCGCGGCGGGTGCCGTCGCGTCTGGGTGCCCGATCGCTGGGAGACACGTTCGCACCGCGTCTGGGTGGCCGGCTGCTGAGCGCGCGCGTCAGCGGTTCTCGGGCCGCACGTTGGAGAACGCGATGACGAGCACCGCCTTGTCCTCCCAGTTCCCGACCGGCTTGCCGATCGCGGGCTTCTGACGCCGCCACTCGCACGACACCATCGGGGCGCGGATCTGTGGGTTCCTTAGCACGACGCGGCTCAGCGTCTTGAGGCGCTCGATGCAGAGGTCGACCGACGTCACGGTGCGGCCTCTCGCGTCCTGCCCGATGGTCACATCGGGCATCTCGATGATGACGCGGATGTCGGACGTGAACGTCACCGACGCGGCGAGCGTGCGGTCGAACCACCGCTCCACGTCGGCCCTGATCGGGAACGACTCCCCCGCCGCGAAGAAGTCCGACAGCGGCGCCGTCATCGACACGGTGTCGCTGGTCTGCACGACGTCGAGCGACCTGCCGGCGACCTCCTCGTAGCCGGGCAGGGTCTCCTTGAGGAACTCGCGCATGCCGCCGTCCTGCGCCGTGACGAGCGGCACGGAGGAGCTGACGTCGCCGCCGCCCGTCTGGTTGTCGAAGATGCCGATGTCCTTCGTCTTGCCTTCGCCGGCGATGTGGAACGCCCACTGCACGGACTGCTTGAGCTGCTTCATCTTCTCGAGGTCCTGCACGCCGAGCGCGTAGAGCACCACGAACAACGCGAACAGCAGCGTCATCATGTCGGCGAACGACACCAGCCATCGTTCGTGGTTGACGTGCTCTTCGTGCTTGTGCTTCTTCGCCATGGCGGCTCGACCCTCAGTGCTTCTTGTCGGCGCCGCCGCCGTGGCCGCCGACGTAGACCTTGAGCCGGCTGCGCAAGGCACCCGGGGCCATGCCCGACTGGATGCCCACGACGCCCTCGAGCACGAGGTTCTTCAGCAGCTGGTCGTGTTCGATGTGCCGCTTCAGTTTGAAGGACATGGGCAGGCACACGATGTTCGCGAAGCCGACGCCGTAGACCGTGGCGACGAAGGCCACGGCGATGCCGGGGCCGATCAGCGACGGTTGGTCGAGCACGCTCATGACGTGCATGAGTCCCAACACGGCGCCGAGCACGCCGATGGTCGGCGCCAGCGCCCCCCACGTCTCCCAGAACTTCATGCCCGCCTTGTCGTCCTCCTCCTGGATGTGCATGTCGACCTCGACGGTCTCGCGGATCGCCTCGGCCGTGCTGCCGTCGATCGCCAGGGTCAGGCACTTGACGAGGAACGGGTCCCCCTGGCCGCTGTTGGCGTAGGTCTCGAGCGCGAGCAGCCCCTCGCGCCGCGCCAGGTTGGCGAGTTCGAGCACCTTCTCCATGAGCCCTTGGAAGTCGTACTTGCCGGGCAGGAAGACGCGCTTCAGCGACTTGATCGCGAACGGCACGTCGGCCGGCAGCGTCGACACGAGCGTGGCGCCGAGCGATCCGACGATGACGATCAGGAACGCCGTGACCTGGAGCAGGGCCCCGGGATGGCCACCCTCGAGGATCATGCCGCCGACCACGCCGCCGAGGGCGAGCACCAGCCCGATGATGCTGAAGATGTCCATTTGCCCCGGTGTTGCTCCCTCTCGCGATGCGGATCGATGATGCGCCACCTGGATGATGGTCGGTTCGGTCCTTCACTTGAGCGGTGCGACGGGAATCTCGGCACCCGGTTGCGGCTGTCGGGATTCCCGACGGTGCCGTCGAGCCCGCGAACTTCCGCGCTCGGGCTGCCGCGGCCTTCAAGTAGCTTGCGCAGCAGTCCCCCTGCCGCATCCCCCCGTGTCCCTCGCGCTGCAAGTCGAAGACGTGCACCACGCCTACCGCGGCGTGCCCGCCCTGACCGGCGTCTCGCTGCACGTGCCGGCCGGTGCGGTCGTGGCGCTCGTCGGCGAGAGCGGCTCGGGCAAGACGACGCTGCTGCGCTGCTTCAATCGCCTCGTCGATCCCGACCGCGGCACCGTTCGCGTCGGCGACCGCGACGCGCGCACGTTCGATCCGGTGCAGCTGCGGCGGCGCATCGGCTACGTGCCGCAGAACGGCGGGCTGCTGCCGCACTGGACCGTGCGCCGGAACGTGGCGCTCGTGCCGCGTCTGACCGGCGCCCCGGACGCCGAGATGGCCGCCGACGCGGCGCTCGGACACGTCGGCTTGGCACCCGATCGCTTCGGCGACCGGCTGCCGCGCGAGCTGTCCGGCGGCCAGCGGCAGCGGGCCGCGCTCGCGCGCGCGTTCGCGGCCAGGCAGCAACTCATCCTGCTCGACGAGGCGTTCGGCGCGCTCGACGCGATCTCGCGCGGGGAAGCGCACGAGGCGTTCGAACGCGTACGGCGCGAGATCGGCTTCACCGCCGTGCTCGTCACGCACGACCTGGCCGAGGCCGCCAGGCTCGCCGACCGCACAGCCGTGATGCGTGCAGGTGCGATCGAACAGGTGGGCACCGTCGCCGAGCTGCGCGCCGCTGCGGCCACGCCGTACGTGCGCATGCTGTTCGAACGGGCGCAGGCCGCGAGCGCGGCGTTGGGTGCACCATGAACCCGCTCGCGATCGCCGCGCTGCCGGCAGCCTGCGTGCTGGGCTCGGTGGCCGCACAAGGGCAGGGCCCGCCGTCCGCGCCCGTCGTCGTCGCCAGCAAGCCGTTCGGCGAATCGTACCTGCTGGCCGAGCTGTTCGCCCAGTTGCTCGAGTCGCGCGGCATCGCCGTCGAACGGCGGCCGGGACTCGGCGCCACCGAGGTCGCGTTCGGCGCGCTGCGAACGGACGCCATCGACGTCTATCCCGAGTACACGGGCACGGGACTGCTCGCGATCCTGCACGACCCGCTCGACGCATCGATGCGCGGCGACGCACGGCGCACGTTCGCGCACGTCGCGCGCGAATGCGAAGAGCGCCACGGCGTGCGCTGGCTGCCGCCGCTCGGCTTCCAGAACGGCTATGCGATCGCCGTGCGCCGCGACACCGCGACCGCACTGCAGCTGCGCACGCTGAGCGACCTCGCGCGCGCGGCCGCGTCGCTGACGGCCGGCTTCACGTCGGACTTCATCGGACGCTCCGACGGACTGCCGGGTCTCTCGCGCGAGTACGGCCTCGCGCTGCGCGACGTGCGCCCGTTGGCGCCGGCGGTCAAGTACACGGCGCTCGCGGAACGGGCGGTCGACGTCATCGACGGGTATTCGACCGACGGTCTGCTCGCCAGGTTCGACCTGGTCACGCTCGTGGACGACCACCACTTCTTCCCGCCCTACGAAGCCGCCGCGGTCGTCTCGCCGCGCCTGAGCCGCACGCGCCCCGACGCCATCGCGACGCTGACCCTGCTGAGCTCGCGCCTCGACGAAGCGCGCATGCGCACATGCAACCGGCGCATCGAAGTCGACGGCGCGCCGATCGCGGCGGTCGCGGCCGACGTGCTGCACGACCTCGGCCTCGTGCGGGCTGTCGACGCGGCGGCGCGCGAGACGCCGCCCGCGCGCAGCGGCCTGCTCGCGTTCCTGTGGTCGCGCCGCACGCAGACGGCGTGGCTCGCACTGCACCACCTGGCGCTCGTGCTCGCGGCGCTGGCCGCGGCCGTGCTCGTCGCGCTGCCGTTGGGCCTGCTGCTCGAACGCGCGCGCCGCGGCGCAGGCTCGGTCATCGGCGCGCTCGGCCTGCTGCAGACGATCCCCAGCATCGCGCTGCTCGCGTTCATGATCCCGGTGCTCGGCATCGGCGTTCGACCGGCCTTCGTCGCGCTGTGGCTCTACGCGCTCTATCCGATCGCGCGCAACACCTACACCGGCGTGCGCGACGCCGACATCGACGCCGTCGCGGCGTGCGAGGCGATGGGCGCGACGGCGCGGCAGCGGCTGTTCTGGGTGCGCCTGCCGCTCGCGGCCCCGGTGATCATGGCCGGCGTTCGCACGGCCGCCGTGATCAGCGTCGGCGCCGCGACGCTCGCCGCCTTCATCGGCGCCGGCGGCCTCGGCGAGCCGATCGTCACGGGCCTGGCACTCGCCGATTCGCGCCTCGTGCTCGCGGGCGCGATCCCGGCCGCGCTGCTGGCGCTGCTCGTCGATGGTGCCCTGGCCTTCGTCGAGAGAGCCGTGGCGCCGGCCCACCTGCGCGCCAGCGACGGCGCTGGCGACCGCCGCTGACGCACGCAGCGCAGCTCACGTCGCACACCCGGCCGTCGTCTCGTGCGAGTAGTGGTCGCGACACTCGACCTCCCGTCCCCTGACCACGCGGCGCCCGCTCAGCACGCCGACGCGCTGGGTGACGACCGTGCACTGGCCATCGCCGGCGCCGTCGTCGCGGTAGATCACGACCCAGTCGTGGGTCGTGCCGAGTTCGTGCGCCCGCGCCGTGTTGGAGTAGAGCGCCGTGTAGTGCCGCTGACCGCGTTCCGTGTGCAGGATCGGCAACCACGCCGCGCCGGTCGGATTGAACCGCCGCGGCGCGATCAGCGGCAGGGCGTGCGCCAAGGCCTTCTCGCGGTACTCGCGGTCGACGTCGAGCAGTTCGGCCACGGGCGGGCCCTCGGCCGCTCGTTGGCGCACGCCGTCGGGCGTCGACCGCCCGCGCCGGAACCGGCCGGCCAGCGACTCGCACACGGCCTGGATGCGGCCGCTGCCCATGCCAGGCACGCGGCGGAGCCGGCCGTCGTGGGCCGCGATCTCGAGTTCGTAGAGGCTCTCGATGCCGAGCTCCTCGTGGATGCGCCGGGCCAGCTCTTCACCGATGCTCGGCACGGTCGTGAAGACATCGATGCTGCCCGCGCCGCCGCGCAACCGGTCGAGCAGCGACAGGTGGTCGGTCTGCACGAGCTGCTCGATCGCGCGCGCGAGCGACCTGCCGATGCCGGGCAGCACGAGCAGGCCTTCGAGACCACGCTCGGCCAGGATCGCGTGCACCGGACGATCGAGGCTGCGGACCGTACCGGCCGCCCGCCGGTAGGCCCGGACGCGGAACGCATTGGCCGCCTGGGCCTCGAGCAGGTTCGCGACCTCTTCGAGTCGCTGCCCCAACCGCTCGTTCGAGAGCGGCGTGCGTTCGCCCGGAGCGACGCCAGCACTGCGCATGTCCGGCATTCTCCCAGGCCGGGCGGCGGCGACCACCGGGGAGTAGTCCGCAGAACCGCCGCCGGACCGATTCGCAGCCCGCGAGTGCGGCGCACGGTGGCGAGCACGCGCGCCGGCGACCGGTTGCTCCGAAGGACCCGGTCGACCCAGGCGTGAAGCGTATCGGCGGCGCGCCTCCATTCGCATACGCTGGTTCCCTTCATCCACCAAGCACCCGGAGGGACCGATGTCGCGACCGACCACGCCCACCCACGCCCAGCTCATCTTCGGCGACAAGCACCTGGAACTGCCCGTGTTCGTCGGCACCGAGAACGAGGTCGCGATCGACATCCGCAAGCTGCGCGCGGAGACCGGCGCGATCACCTACGACCCGGGCCTCGGCAACACGGGCTCGTGCAGGAGTGGCATCACGTTCCTCGACGGCGAACAGGGCATCCTGCGATACGCCGGCTATGGCATCGAGCAGCTCGCGGCGGCGAGCCACTTCCTCGAGGTCGCCTGGCTGCTGATCCACCAGCAGCTTCCCGACCTCGACCAGCTCCGGCACTTCGAACGGGAGGTCACCCACCACACGATGGTGCACGAGGACTTCCGGCGCTTCTTCTCGAGCTTCCCCAAGGCCGGCCACCCGATGGCGATCTGCGCCGCGGCGGTCGGCGCGTTGTCGACGTTCTACCAGGACGTGCGATTCGACGACCCCGCGGAACAACGTTGGGCCGCGGCGGTGCGCCTGCTCGCGAAGATGCCGACGATCGCCGCCTGCAGCTACAAGCACAACCGCGGCCAGCCGTTCATGTATCCGCGCAACGACCTGTCCTACTCGGCGAACATCCTGCACATGCTGTTCGCGACGCCGTGCGAGCCGTACGAGCCGGATCCGGTGCTCGCCAAGGCGCTCGACCTGCTGCTGATCCTGCACGCGGACCACGAGCAGAACTGCTCGACGAGCACGGTGCGCACGGTCGGCAGCTCCCACGCCAACCTGTTCGCGAGCGTGGCGGCGGGCATCTCGGCGCTCTGGGGACCACTGCACGGCGGCGCCAACCAGAAGGTGATCGAGATGCTGCTCTCGATCCGCGACGGCGAGCGCACGGCCAGACAGTTCATGGACCTCGCGAGGAACAAGGACAGCAGCGTGCGGCTGATGGGCTTCGGCCACCGCGTCTACAAGAACTTCGACCCGCGCATGAAGATCATCAAGCGCGCCTGCTTCGACGTGCTCGAGAAGCTCGGCGTGCGCACGCAGCTGCTCGAGACGGCGGTCGAGCTCGAGGAGATCGCCCTCAAGGACGAGTACTTCGTCGAGCGCAAGCTCTACCCGAACGTCGACTTCTACTCCGGCGTGATCTACGCCGCGATCGGGACGCCGGCCAACATGTTCACGGCGCTCTTCGCGCTCGGCCGCCTCCCGGGCTGGATCGCGCAGTGGATGGAGCTGCACCGCGACCCCGACTTCAAGATCGGGCGCCCGCGCCAGATCTACACCGGCCCGACCAAGCGCCCCTACGTGCCGCTGGAGTCGCGCTGAGCGGGGCTGCGGCCCGCGGCCCCGAGCCCGTCGTCTGGGTCGACGGCCGCCT
>DASUFY010000028.1:0-15417 GCA_036274315.1 Planctomycetota bacterium
ACGATCTCGCCGAGCCGCTGGCGCGAGATCGGCTTCGTCTCGTAGCCCGTCGCGCCGGCCGCGAGGCAGCGATCCCGGTCGTCCGCGAGCGCGTGTGCCGTCAGCGAGACGATCGGCAGCTCGAAGCCGCGCGCGCGCAGCTCGCGGATCGCCGTGATGCCGTCGACCTCCGGCATCTGCAGGTCCATGAGCACCAGGTCGAACCGCGGCTTCTCGCTGGCCGAGACGCGCTCGATCGCCGCGCGGCCGTTGTCGGCCAGTTCCACCGTCATGCCGAGCCGCGTCAGCACCGCCTGCAGCAGCCGCTGGTTGTCGCGCGCATCGTCGACCACGAGCACGCGCCCCTTCGAAGCGGTCGTCGGCGCCGGCGGCGGCGGCGGCTGCGGCACGTCGGGGGCCGCGACCGTGATCTCGACGCGCGTGCCGCGGCCCGGCTCGCTCGTCAGCACCACGTCGCCGCCGAGGCGCCGCGCCACCTGCTGCGCCATGTAGAGGCCGAGGCCCGAACCGCCGTGCACGCGCGTCAGCGAGCCGTCGCCCTGACGGAACGGAGCGAACGCGTTCGCGAGGAAGTCCGGCGACATGCCGGGACCCGTGTCCGTGACGACGATGCGCAGCAGCCGCGGCGCCTGCTCCTGCCAGCTGGCCGTGAGGTCGATGCCGCCCTTCGTCGTGAACTTGACCGCGTTGTCGACGACGCTGCCGACGAGCTTCTGCAGGCGGCGCGCGTCCGTGCGCACCAGCGATCCGGCGAGCGCCGAATGGTCGACCTTGAACTCGAGGCCCTTGTCCTGGGCCTTGCAGCGCAGGCGCTCGCACGCCTTGTCGATGACTTCGACCGGCCGGCAGGGTCGCTCTTCGATGAGCAGCTTGCCCGTCTCGAGCTTGCCCACGTCGAGCAGGCGGTCGACGAGTTCGAACAGCTGCTCGCCGTTGCGGTGGATCGCCGCGAGCGACTCCTCGCGCTCCGCGGCATCGATGCCCGTGTCCTGCAGCACCTCGATCCGGCCCAGGATCGTCGTCAGAGGCGTGCGCATCTCGTGGCTGACGTTGGCGAGGAACTCCGTCTTGAGGCGGTCGAGCTCGAGCAGTCGGCGATTCTGGGTCTCGAGCGAGACGTGGCTCGAGCGCAGGTTCTGCCGCATCTCGTCGAGCGTGCGGCCCAGGCGGCCGAGCTCCGTCTGGCCGAAGTCGCCGATCGGGGACTCGAGATGGCCGCGGCCCAGGCGCTGCGCCTCGGCATCCAGCCGGCGGATCGGTCGCACGACGAAGTGGCGCAGCACGAGCCACAGCACCGCACCGACGAGCAGGAAGCCGATGCTCGAATGCAGCAACAGGCGGTTCATGCGCTCGCGCAGCGCCTCGCGCGCCGGCACCAGGGACAGCCCCAGTTCGACCGTGCCCAGCTGCGGCCCGCCCCGTTCGACGAGGATCGGCGCCGACACGACCAGGGTCGTGTCCGACTCGCGCGAGATCGAGCCCGGTGGGTAGGCCGACAGCGTCTTGCCGTCGCTGCGCTCGACGACGGCGAAGGCGACGACGCGCTCGCTGCGCACGAGGTCCTCGACCAGCGTGTCGAGCAGCGGCCAATCGCGCTGCAGGATCACGAGCGTGGGCAGGGCGAGCGCCGCCTGCCTCGCCAGGGACCGGCCGCGCACGAGCAGGTCCTCGCGCATGGCCTCCCCTTCGCGGCCGTAGTCACTGACGCTGCTGACGACCGCGGAGACCGAGGACACGGCCAACACCGTCGCCAACAGCCGCACGCCCAGCTTGTTCCGCCAGGACAGCTGCAGAGGTTGCTGAGGGCTGGCGCCGACCGGTGTCACTCTTCAGCCTTTCGTCGGCGCAGGTCGCGGCGGCGCGGGTTCGACCTTCGACTCGGGCGCAAAGCGCTCCGACATCTCCATGCCCCGGCGCACCAGGTCGTACTCGGCGTCGGTGACCGGCGCGAGGCCTGGCACCTTGAGCGCCTTCAACGCCTTCGGGTTGTCCATGTGCAGCAGGCTCTCGCGCAGCGCGGCGGTGATCTTCGCGTCCAATCCGGCGCGCGCCACCCAGGGCTTCGGCACGTTGTCGAACGAGTGCAGCACGCGCAGCTTGACCTGCGAGCTGCGGTTCATCTCGTGGAAGCAATCCGCATGCAGCGCGCCGGCGTCGAAGTCGCCGAGCTCGACCGCCTTGAAGACGATGTCGTGCCGCTGCAGGTACTGGAACGAGGCGAGGTCCTTGCCGAGCACGCCGGCGCGCACGAGTTCCGCCTGCGACAGGTACCGGCCGATCGTCGACTGGTCGTCGCCGAAGGCGAACTTCTTGCCGACGAGGTCCGTCAGCTTCTGCAGCGGGCTGTCGGCGCGCACGACGATCAACCCGACGCCGCGCGAGTCCTCGCGTTCGGCCGCCAGGAGCTGGATCGCCGGGTTGCGCTGCTTCGCGAGCACGTAGCTCGCCGGGCCGACACGGACCAGGTCGATGTCGCCGTCGACGAGCCCATCGACGCACTCCTCGTAGGTCTTCGTCACGAGCAGCTCGACTTCGGTCGGCTGTCCCATCTGCCGCGTCAGCAGGCAGGAGAGTTCGCGCGTCGCCGGCTGGAACTGCTTCCACACCTCGGTCGCCTTGCGGAACGAGTACGAGCTGAACAGCAGGCGGGCCGACTCCTGCGCGACGACGTGCGGCAACGGCAGGGCAACCGCGGCCAGCAGACCGACCACCACGCACCGGGATGAACGCATGTACCAGCTATCGGCGCTGGCTCGGCTCGGCTGTGAGGCATTCGGCGGCACCTTGCGCGGCGCCCTGACCGACCGCCGCATCTGCGGCCTCCGGCGCGGGTAATCCGCGGTCGAACCGGACGCCGGCCCGCGTGCAATTGCGCCAGGCCAACGAACCCTGCACGCGCAGCCCGCCAAACCGCATCTCGAACGGCTCGCCGGGCAGCGAGCTCGGCTGCGAGACCTCGATGCAGGCGCCGCCGCGACCGAGGTCGTGCACGCGCACGGGCTGCACACGATCAGCGAAGACCAGCTCGCCGGCGAGGTCGACGCTGCGCCGCGGCCGCCGGCGCTCGGGCACGAGCACGATGCCGCCGTCGCGTTGCAGCCGCACGACGTCGCCGCTGCGCATCTGGCGCGTGGCGCCGGGTACTCCGACGATCGTGGCCAGGTCGTGTTCGCGCGCCTGGATCGCCGCGTGCGACAACCAGCCGCCGATCTCCGTGACGAGGCCGCCGGCTTTGGGGAAAGCCCCTAGCCAGCACGGGTCCGTGCAGCGCGCCACGAGGATCTCGCCAGGTTGCAGCTCGACGAGCTGTTCGGGCGAATGCACCACACGCACGCGACCGACCACCTCCCGACTGCCGGCCACGCACGTGCCGAACAGGCCGCCGGCCGGTGCCGCGACCGCGATCGACTCGCCGTCGCCGAGCTTCTCGAGCGCGGCCCGCGAGAGCGCCGTCGGCACCTCGATCGCCAGCAGCCGGCGCTTCTGTTCGGCCCGCTGCGCCGCCAGCGTCGCGGCCGTGCGGCGGAACGCGGCGTCGGCGAGCTGCGTCACCTCTGCGGGCGTCAACCCGAAGATCGCCTCGCCGAGCCCGAAGCGTGCACCGGCGTGGCACAAGAGGCCGCGCAGCACCGCGAGTTCGCGCAGCGCCTCGTGCTTGGCCTCCTCCTTCAGCGACTGGAAGCGGCGCGCCTTGCCGACCGCCGCGCGCAGCAGCCTCGGCAGCGACTCGACCTCGACGGAACGCGACGGTGCGGCGACCTGGGCCATGGTTCCCATCACCATCGCCGCGACGCGCTGCGGGCTCTCCGAGTAGCGTGGCTCGGCGACCTCGAAGTCGTGCACGGCGCGGTGGCCGAACTGCCCGAGGAACGCATCGATGCGCTCGCTCTCGCTGCCGCTGCCGTGCAGGCCCGCGAACACCCGGCTGACGACGTTGCCGTGCGGATCGCGCAGCAGCGCCGCGGCATCGAGGCCCGCCCGTTCGGCGCGACGCCGCGCCGCACCGACGAAGAAGTCGGCCGCCATGTTGATCGTCTCGGCCTCGGCGTAGGTGGTCTCGACGAAGTGCCGCCGCACGTCCTCGCACAGCAGCAGCAGGTCGCTGTCGCCGAGGCGCGCGGGGTCGATCGCCGCGAGGTGCACGACGCGGCGGCACTGCTCCGGCTGCCGGGCGCGCCACCGATCCTCGATGGCCTGCGCCGACGTGGCCATGCGGAAGCTCGCCGCGGCGCCGAGCGCCTGGCGGCTGCGCGCGCGCCGCTGGGTCGAATCGACGAAGCAGCGGCCGAACGCGGTCGACACGAGCGGCGGGTCCTCGAGCCCGACGTCGTACGGGAAGCCGGTGTCGCGGCAGGCGCGATCGACCGCGCCACCGGCCTCCCACAGCGACTCGAACAGCGCCAGGCTGTAGGTGGTCGGCGTCGGCAACAGCTCGCTGAGTTCGGTCTGCTCGAGCACGGGCTCGCCGGCCGGCTGGGCGGCGAACTGCTCGAGCAGGCGGTGCCGTTCGGCCTCCACCGCGGCCGCTGCGCCGCCGTGTTGACCCGGCAACCGCGTGATGCTGCGAGCCTGCACGAGCTGGAACTGCCCGTCGACATGGACCCACTCGATGTCCTGCGGGCCACCGAACAGCTGCTCGACGCGGCGGCCGAGCGCCACGAGTTCGTCGAGCGGGATCGGCGGCGCTTCGGCTTCGACGCGTTCGCCGGTGACCCGGCCGAAGCGGAACGACTTGGGCGTCGCGCGACCGCTGACGAGCGCCTCGCCGCAGCCCTGCACGAGTTCCACGAGCATGCGGCCGGCGTGCGCCGGATCGATCGTGAACAGCACGCCCGAGTACTGGGCGCGGCGGAACGCCTGCACGACGACGCCGCCGTCGCGGTCGCCATACGATGCACGCACACGCTCGATCGCGCCGCCGAGCGCCTGCGGCGCCACGTCGAGTTCCGTGAGGAACATGCCGGCCATGCTGCTCTCGACGCCGTCCTCGCCGAGCGCCGAACTGCGCACGGCCGCCGACTCGATGCCGGTCGCCGCACAGGCCGACTGCAGCGCGCGCGCGTCGCCGCGGAAACCCGTGGGCACGACGAAGCCGCCGGGAACGGGCAGGCCCGCCTGCAGCAGGCGCCCCAAGTGGATCGCCTTGTTGCCGAGTTCCTCGTGCGCGGCCGCGAGTTCGAGCGGCACGAGCCGTGTCGGCGCCGGCGGTGCCACCGGCTTGCGTTCGCGTCGATCGAGCCATCGCCGCTGCAGCACCGTCTGCAATGCCATGAGGCCGAGGCTCGCCATGAGGTAGATCTGCACGGCGGCGCGGCACGACCAGACCAGGCCGACCATGACGACCACGAAGACCACCGGTGCGAGCCACCGCGCCTTGTTCTGCTGCTGCAGGCGCACGAACGCGAACGTCACGGCGCCGAACAGCAGCGGCAGCAGGTGCAGCGGATCCGCGGCCGACAGATCGAACCACAACACGTCGATCGGCCGCGCCGCGGCCACGGCATCGACGCCGGCGAACGCCGCCGCGAACAGGCCGATCTGCAGCAACGCGCCGACGATGTTGCGCAGCGGCGACACGCCGGCCTGCCGCAGCGACCGCAGCGATTGGCGGCGCCAGACGGCCGGATCGTGGGCCCACTGCTGCTTCCAGGCAGCGAACTGCGCGGCGAGCCGGCGCTGCGCCCACTGGTCGCGTTCGGCGAACAGCGAGAACGGCAGCATCAGGCCGCGCAGCAGCACGACCACGAGCAGGATCGCGAGCAGCAGGCCCGTGCGGTCCGCCACGAAGACGATGAGGCTGCCGACGGTCTTGCCCAGGCGCCCGAACAGCGTCTCGCCTTCGCGATCCTGCTTCCACCGGGCGACCCATTCCGCCTCCGCGGTCGGCAGCGTGAACTCGTGCGGCACCGTGTAGCGGCCGCGGAAGTCTGCGCCCATGCGGTGGAGCCGCAGCCCGAGCAGCAGCCCGTAGAACGAACTGCGCTTGTCGTAGCAGACGGCGATGATCGGCCGGGCCGGCAGCGCGCGCAGCGCCGCCTCGGCTTCGTCGCGCGGCAGCTTGCGCAGCGGCACGTTGATCGCACCGGGCAGATGCCCGTGCGCATAGTCCTCCGGGTAGCGCACGTCGACGAAGACCGCCCCTTGCGACGTGAACAGGTCGAGCGCCGCCGGCGTGTCGAGCAGCGTGAACTTCTGCGGATAGTACGGCGTCGCGCGGATCTCGGCGCCATCGGCACGCTGCCCGTTCATGGCGCGGTACTCGGCCACCCACTTCTCGTAGCCGCCGATCAGGAAGTGCGTCTGGATGCCGCGCTCGAAGAACCAGTCGCAGAGCTCGGAGCTGCGGTTGCCCGACTCGCACAGCAGCACGGTCTGCTTGCCTTCGACGACGAGCCCCGAGCTGTCGACCTGGAGGTCCGGGTAGCGCCGCGCCCACGTGCCGGGGATCGCCCCCATCTCGACCTCTTCGGGCTCGCGCACGTCGACGAGGTTCAGCGGCTTGCCGGCCGCGATCCACGCATCGAGCACGTCGGTCGCGACGCCGCGCGGATGTCTGCTCTGCCCGCTGAAGGACAACGTCTTGAGCGACGTGTCGCCGACCGCCTTCTCGGCCTCGGTCGACTTGCGCACGAGGTTCGCGCGCAGCCGCTGGTGCACCTGGTCCTCGACCCGCAGGTGGTAGAGCAGGAAGGCCCCGCTCACGCCCACGAGCAGACCGAGGCAGACCAGGAACGGCCAGCGCAACGTGGACCGCGCCGCGGCACCGCCGACCGTGTTCCGCTTCTGCACGAAGACACCGCCGCCGAGGGCCAGGGCCAGCAGGCCGAGCATCTGGCCGGCGCTGGCGAACAAGTTCAGGAGTACGTCAGGGGATGGAATCGCCAGCACGGGTGGGCACCTCTCGCCCGTCGAATCCCCGTTCCGGCCCGTCCTTAACCAAAACTTGTCAATTCTCTCCGATTTCCGGAGTCCCTCGACCGGGCCGGGGCCACCCCCTACTCCTTGCACCAGACGTGGAACGGCTCCACCATATCTTGTGGGCCGGTCCGCGCGGGTCCGGCCCGTCGCCGACGCGGGCAAACCCCTAGTGGGCCGCGGGCGCGAACACGTACCAGGTCGCCGCGCGCGGGGGCACCGACACCGGCAACGACGTGCGCCCGCGGCGATCGAGGTCGAGCGTCGACCGCACGCCCGCTGGATCGACCGCGACGGCGCGGTCCACGAGCCCCGCGAAGTACAGGTCGAGCGGCAGCGCGCGCGACAGCACCGCATCGGTCGGGTTCCAGACGACGAGCATGGCGCACGGGTCGGCGGCCCGATGCGCGTGCAGCACCCAGTCGAGGTCCCGGCCGCAGGCGCGGCGCGAACTACTGTGCACGACGTCGCTCTCGAGCACCGCCCGGTGCTGCTTGTACCAGCCGACCCAGACCGCCACGCGCTCGCGCGTGGCCTCGCCGTCGAACAGGCGCGGCCCGCGCCAGCACGCCTCTGCGCCGTAGCCGAGGTTGCTCGACAACATCAGCTCGTAGTGCTCGAGGTGTTCGGCCAGCGGCTCGATCGTCGCCTGAGCACCGCCGCCGTGGTACTCGGTCAACGGCACGAACATCCAGCCCATCGACGCGTTCTTCTCGCGCGTGCCGTCGAACAGGTTCTGGCGCGCGTGCAGCACCTGCTGCTCGCGCGGCAGCGACCAGTTGGTCTCGCGGTAGCCCATGCCCGTCTTGTTGCTGCCCTGCAGGAAGTACCAATCGGGCACGTTGAGGTAGATGCCGCGCCCGCGGCACCAGCGGTAGAAGTCGGCCATGATCGAGAACTGGACCCAACGCGAGTCGGCGTAGCCCTTCTGCAGCGGCGGGCGCGGCATCGCGTCGTGGTCGCCGGGATAGCTGCCGTCGTGTTCGAGCAGGTCGAAGCCCGTGTACTCGAAGAACCGGTGGAGCTTGGCGAAGTAGCGCTGCCCCCAGTCGCTGGCCAGCGCCGGCGCGTAGCCGAACACCTGGCCGCCGGGCTTGCCCGTCGCGAGATCGATGCAGTTGTCGGTGTCGGGTGTGATGCGGCGGCTGCTCAGCAGCGAGTAGCCGCCGAGCTGGATGCCCTTGCCGTGCGCGTAGTCGGCGAGTTCCTTGCAGCGGTCGAGGTTCTGCTGGCTGTCGTCCTCGATGTCGAAACCGCTGCCGAACGTGAGGATCGCCATCTCGAAGCCGACCGCCGCACACTGGTCGATCGCCTCGCGCACGCGCGCCGGCTCGGCGCTGCGCACGTGCATCATGAGCGGGTTCTCGGTGCTCCACGGCGCCAGCGTGCGATACATGCGCCGCTGGGCCATCGACTGGCGTTCGCGATCCTCGCTGTCGGGCGCCAGCACGAACGTGCGGAACGTCGTGAACGTGCCGCCCGGTGCCACGGTCTGCGCCGGGCCGACGTCGGGCTTCACCTCGAGCAGGCACAGCGTCTGCTTCTGGTAGTTGACCTGCGTGCCGAACTCGGGGTCCGGCAACCAGCGCACGCAGTGCGAACTGCCGTCGGCGCCCGACATCGCGTGGAAGGCGTAGTCGGTCTCGACGTAGAGGTTGGGCAGGTGCACGCCGAGCCGCTCGGGTTCGACGCGCGACTCGGCCTCGACGACCGGCAGCCGCAGCGACGTGAACGAGTCGACCTCGACGGGCCCGGTGCCGCCGTTGTGCAGTTCGAGCCAGTGCGCGAACAGCGGCAGGCCGTCGTAGATTTCGAGGTGCACCGTGACGGCGAGGTCGCCGCGCGCACACGGGATCTGCACGTGTTTGCCCGGCGGCGGCCACGCGGCGCCCGCCGCGGCCGGGCGCGTGCGGCGCCAGGCGAAGCGCTCTTCGATCGCGCCGATCGACACTTCGCCGGCGAGTGCGAACGCCGCCGGATCCGGCTGCAGGGCTTCGATCCACTGCGACAGCAGGAAGGCGCGGTCCGGTTGCCCGCGTGCGCCGCCGACCGCCACCTCGCGGCCGTCGAGTACGAACGCGCCGAGCGGCGCCGCGGCGCGCAACAGTTGCTGGTCCGCCGTGCGTTGTTCGAGGCCGACGAACGCGGGGCCCTTGTCGAGGCGCACGGTCAAACGCAGCAGGCCGTTGTCGAGCACGAGTTCGTGGTGCGCCGCGTCCTGTTCGACGCGGGCCCGGTACGGCGCCGGATCGAGCAACCAGTCCGGGCCGGCCTGCGCGGCGAGCGGCGCGCCCAGCAGCAGCAGCGCACCGAGCCGCCTCACACGCGCACCGTCGCGAGGGCCTTGCGCACGGGCTCGGCGCGCGCCGATCGCATGCGCCCGCTCGCGGTCGCTTCGCCGCCCGCCAGGGCCACGCCGCACAGCAAGAGGCAGGACAACCGAGGGGGACGAAGCATGCAGAACTCCTGGACGGCCATCGCACGGCGGCCGTCCGCTTCTACCATGTCAGCCCCGAATCGCCATGGCCATGAACGCTCTCCCGCTGCTCACGACGGTCCTCTCCTGCCTGGCACCACAGGACCCGGCGCCCGCGGCGCCGGCCGGCAACCAGCCGCAACACGTCGAGTGGCAGCGTTCGCTGGCCGACGCGCTCGCGGTGCAGAAGGCGACGGGCCTGCCGCTGCTAATCGCGGTGAACATGGACGGCGAGGTGTTCAACGAACGCTTCGCGAACACGACCTACAAGGACCCCGAGTTCATCACCTCGACGCGCGGCTATGTCTGCGTCGTGGCGTCGCCCGACCGCCACACCGAGCGCGACTACGACGCACTCGGCAATCGCGTCGAGTGCCCGCGCTTCCCGGGCTGCACGTGCAGCGAGCACATCAACATCGAGCCCGAACTGTTCGCGCGCTACTTCAACGGCAACCGCAACGCGCCGCGCCACGTCGGCGTCTCGCCCGACGGCAAGATCCTGTTCGACCGGTTCCTCGACACGAGCATGCAGACGGCGATCGACGCGATCGCCAAACACCGCGGCCGGCCGAAGGACAAGGACCTCGCGGTACCGACCAGCGTCGAGCAGCTGTTCCACCGGCGCGATGCCGCGTCCCGCCGCGCACTCGAGCAGCGGTACCGCGCCGGCGATCCGTCGACGCGCACGGCGCTGCTGAGCGCGGCCGCCAAGGCCGACAACGAGCCGTTCGATCTGCTGCGCATGGCGCTGCGCGACACGCCACAGGCCTTCGAACTCGCCGCCGCGGCGCTGGCCAACGTCGCGACCAAGGACGCACTCATCGATCTCGAGGATGCGCTGGCGCGCACCGACGACGCCGCGACGACGAAGTCGCTGCTCGCGAGGCTGCTGCAGCTCGGCAAGACCGACAAGGCCGCGGCGCGCCTGTACTCGCACTTCGCGTGGAACGACGCGGCGCGGCTGCCGCCGCCGTGGCGTTCGCAGTGGGCGGCCCCGGCCTTCGACGCGACGGACCGCGCCTCGATCGAAGCCGTGCTCGACCGCGCCGAACCGGTGCTGCGCCAGAAGCCCGACGACGACGCGACGCGCCTCGCGGAGGCGACGTCGCAGGCGGCGCTCGCGAGCCTGCTCGCACGCGAGGGTGGCAAGGGCGTCGAGCTGTGGTTCGAGGACGCGCAGCGCAACGCGGCGAAGATCGCCACGGACGCGCTGCAGGCCGAGGCCAAGGCCGTGGTCGCGCTCGCGGCCTGGCAGCGCGGCGACGCCGACGGTTCGCAGAAGGCGGTCGCGCTGGCGCTCTCGACGGTGAACGGCGACCGCCAGCCCGACGCCTGGCTCGCCGCGCGGTTCCTCGGCACCGTGATGCAGACGGCGGCCGCGGCGGCCTACGGCAAGGTCAACGCCGACGCCGAAGCGAACCTGCACCCGGAGATCGAGCGCGTCGAACTCGCCCTGCGCCTGCTGACCGAACGCAAGGCCCTCGACGAGACGGCGTGCCTCGCCGGCATCGGCCTGCTCGAGTACGCGCAGCTGCGGCAGCGCGCGCGGCAACACCTGCGTGCGCTCGTCGCGGCGTTCCCCGCTTCGCCCGCGGTGCACGAACGCTGGCGCAACCGCCTGCTCATCGACCTCGGCGCCGAGGTGATGCGCGAGCACTACGCGGCGTTCGTCGCGAGTGCGCCGGCGTCGGACAAGGCATCGGCCGAGTGGTTCGGCGGCTACGCGGCGCTCGTCGCGGGCGAGCAGCACACGCGCGACGCGCGGCGCGACGTGGCCCTGTCGGCCTACACGGAGGCGATCGAACGCTTCGCGCGCTGTGCCGCGGGCAACGCCGACTTCGCCGACTCGGCCAACCACTTCGCGGTGCTGTCGCTCGCGGGCCGCGCGACGCTGCGGCAGGCGAACGGCGACAGCGAAGGCGCGGTGGCGGATCTGTTGAAGGCCGCGGAGCTGCGCCCGGCGAGCCTCGACGAGAGTGATGGCCTGCAGCGCAAGCCGCGCGCGATCGCGGGCCGCATCGCGCGCGAGCTGACGCAGCAGGGCAAGCTCGAGCTCGCCGAGCAGTTGAAGCCGATCATGCCGTGAGGGTGGTGCGCGGTGCGATGGCGGCGGCTCGTCACCGTGCAGATCGGTCCACGCTCCTGGCCGGGTTGCCCGAGGGGCGAGCCGCGCCCCCTGACGGCGAAGGAAGTGCGCGTGGAGACCTGCCGATCGGCAGGGTTTGCAGCCTTGAGGACCAGGCTGCCTCCGGTGCGGCGCTACTTCGTGTAGTCCGTGATCGTCTTCGACCAGTCGAAGGGGGGCGTGAAGAAAGGTGAGATGGCGACGGCCTGGCTGCGCAGCTCGAGCAAGCACGGCAGCAGCGGCAGGAACGCGGTCATCGAGGCCTGTCCGGCGCTGTCGAGCACCGAGAGCGTGATGATGTCGTAGCCCGGCAGCAGGCACAGGCCGTCGTACGGGTACGGCGCGTGAGGGCAGCCGACACCGCCGGCGAACACGAAGACGCCGAAGCCGAAGGCGTTGGCGGCTCCGCCATCCATCGAGAAGGTCACGGCGCCGGACGTTCGGATGTTGGTGTGCGTGTATTCGACGGTGGGCTTGGGGCTCGTCAGGGACCCGACCGGGAGCGGGCAGGACGTCACGAGGTCGAGCCGGAGGAAGTCGACCACCGAGCTGTTGGCGCCCGCCACGTCGAGGTAGTGGATCCGGTTCAACAGGGGCAACAGGCTCTGGCCGCCGGGCAGGTGCGCGAGGTCGAGCGTCAGGAGACTGGCCTTCTCGGTGTAGTCGAGCGCGAAGGTCACGCCCGGGATCAACACGTCCAGGATCAGGCGATCGCCGGCGATCGGCGGGGTCCAGCTGATCGTGAGCCTGGCGGAGCGGATTCGGCTCGGCAGGCCGTGGAACGTGTGGGCGAAGGTGCCGAGACCGATGTCGTCGAAGTCCTGGACCACCGCGAGGGGAGCCGTGATCGGCGCGCGCGGCCATGCACAATCGACACCGACGAACCCATCGGTGTCGTCGCCGCCGCGGAACTCGTGGTGGCACTCGCCAGCTGGCAGCTGATTGCACCACACGCAGCAGCTGCCGCCCGGTGACCAATCGCTGGTGGCGACGTCGATGTCGCCGTCGCCGTCGATGTCGCCGCTCTCGATGTCGAGGATGCTGCCGAGCACGGCATAGGTGACCTCGGCGTCGACGCCCGCGTTCGGGAAACCGCCGAGGCCGTTGTTGGGGAAGAAGTGCAGCTTGCCGTCGCTGTGCGCGAACGCGAGGTCGAGGTCGCCATCGCCGTCGTAGTCGCCGTTCGTCAGCGCGGTGGGGAATCCCAACGGCAGGGCAAGGGCTGTCTTGGTGACGCTGATCGCGGTGGGCCACGGGAAGGCTCGGCTGGTCGTGCAGACCCAGGCCGCGCCCGTCGTGCCGCCGAAGCCGCCATCGGCGACGACGAAATCGTCGATGCCGTTGCTGTCGAAGTCACCGACCGTCAGCACGCCCGGATACACGCCGATGCCGAGCAGAGTCGTACTCGCCAGGGCCAGTGTGGTGCCGCCCACGTTGCGCAGGATCTGTACCTGCGGCACCGGGCCGCTGCCCCACGCGACGGCTACGTCGGGCAGGTTGTCGTTGTCGAACGAGCCGACCGCGAACTTGACGGCGGTGTGGCCAGCCAGCAGTGGTGGTTGAGGGATCGCCGCGAAGGCACTGAACGTACCCGCGGGTGCCTGCACCGAGAGATAGATCGCGCCCGACGAGTCGAGCACGAGCAGATCGACGAGGTGGGCGTCGTCGCCGTCGAAGTCCACGGCGAGGAGCCGCGTCGGGCTGCTGAGCGGCGGCAGGAAGTTCTTCGCCGGCGCGGCGGGCCAACCCTCGACGTACGAAGCGAACGTGGTGACGTCGAAGACCAGCGCGAACCTGCCCTGCGGACCGGCGGCGGCCACGTCGACGACGTTCGTCAGCGGGCCGGCTGGTGCCGTGCCGCTGAACGCCATCGGCGCCACGGGTCCGAAGGTCGGGCACGCGCCGATGGCGGGCGGGCCCCACGTGTCGACTCCGGTCGGGAAGGGTGGCAGCGGAAAGTTGTGGGCTGCGACGATGCTGAGTGGGGCCCCGGTGCCGGTCGTGTCGTCGAGTGCGAGGGCGAACGGCGCATCGGTGCCGTTCGCGTAGCAGCTCGGTGGGGCGAACTGGATCTGTGCAGGGACTGCGGCGAGCACGCCGAATGCCGCGAGCACGACACTCGCGCCGCGCCGCAGCGCGGAAACAGGCGGGTGCACACGACTCGGATACCGACGGCGGTGGGGACGGAAGCGGGACATGGGTGGACCTCGGGGTGGGAAGGGCCGCGAAGCTGCGGCTCGACCCCTTGATGGCCCGGCGAGGTGCCGATCGGACACGATCGCGCGAGAACCGGGGGCGGAACCCGGCCGCGACCGTCCTGGGCACCGCAGCGCCGCATCGATAGGCTGGGACGGTGGAGACCCACCGCTTGCAAGACACGCCCAACGCGCCCCACCAGGACGTGCCCGATCTGTTGCGCCGCTGGTTCGAGCAACACGATCAGACCGCTCTGGATCAGCTGCTGGCTCGCAACCTCGACTACCTGCGGCGATACGCCCACGGCCGGCTCGCCGACAACGTGCGCAGGAAGGAGGACACCGGCGACGTCATCCAGGATGCGGTGATCGAGTTCCTGCGCTACTCACCGCCGTTCGTGGTCGCCACCGAAGCACAACTGCGCGGCCTGCTGTGCAAGATCGTCGACGGCGTGCTGTCCGGGCACCATCGGTGGTTTGCTCGCATGCGGCGGCAGGTCGCCAAGGAGAAGCCGCTGCCCGACGGCACCTCGGTGGTGTTCCAGCCGTTCGTGGCGCGTGACCCGTCGCCGAGTGCGGCCGTGCGCGGCGGCGAGCGCGAGGCCGCGGTGCGGCTCGCCATCGCCACGCTCGACCCGATCGACCAGAAGATCGTGTGGATGCGCATCTACGAGGACCGGGCGTTCGCCGCGATCGGCGACGAGGTCGGCATGAAGGAGGACTCGGTGCGCGTTCGCTGCAACCGGGCGATCGCCAAGATCTCGCAGAAGCTGTTGGCGATGAAGCGCGGCGATGTCGACGAGTTCCTGGCCTGAGCCGGGCCCGGGCGGCGTCAGCAGTAGGACTTCCAGACGAACGTCTCCTTGCCTTCGCCGTCGACGAACCACAGCTCGAGGCCCGAGATCTTCTCGGTCGGCGTGACACCCGTGAAGGGCTGCGGCGACAGCGTCTCGCCGTTGTACGGGTAGTGGTGAGCTTCGCCGAGTTCCTTCAGGTAGCTGTCGGTTCCCTGGCCGATCCGGTGACGGAACTTGAACGTGCCCGGCGTGTGCACACCGCTCGGCAGCTGCACGCTGACTTCGTAGCGGTGGTCCTTGTCCTGGTAGGTGCCCACGGTCTTGACCGTGCCGCCGAACAGCGAGACGAGCGACACCGAGCTCACGGCCGCCGAACCGATGTCGGTTGCCAGCAGTGGGAAGAACGTAGCCGGATCGGCCGTGAAGCCCTGGCCGACGAACTCGATCGAGAAGAACGCGTTGGGGACCGTGATCGTGATGCAGCCCGTGCCGGCGCCGTCGAGCAGGACCAGATCGGTGACGATCGGCGGCGTGATCAGGACCTTGCCATCGATGAGTCCGGGCACGGCGATGCCAGGTGATGGCGCGGCGGCGAGCGCGATCAACCCGATCCCGAGCGGGGGACCGTTCTCGAGGCAGATCGTCAGCAGGGTCCCATTCGTATCGGTGTGCAGGTCGAGGTCGGCGGGCTGAACGCCAGGTCCTTCGGGCGCGATGTTGTCGAGCATGCCCGTGCCGCTCGCGGTGCCGTCGGTCTGCCAGAGTTCTAGGCCATGCGTCGCATCGGCGGCCGTGAACACCACGAGCGATCCGCTGAACGCCGCGCCGATGCTCGCATTCCTGGTCAGAGTGCCAGGCCCGTTGCGGAACGTGGCGATCGGCGTGGCTCCCGCCGGTGCCGCGCTCGTG
>DASUFY010000029.1:0-27786 GCA_036274315.1 Planctomycetota bacterium
CTCTACGCGAACGACGCCGCCGCCGGCCTGCGCGAGATCGACCGGGCCAAGGAGCTGCTCGGCAGCGACCGTTCCTCGTCCTGGCTGGAGGTGCGCACCGTCGAGGCCTCGCTGCTCGACAAGGCCGGCCGCACCGCCGAGGCGCTGCCGGTGCTGCGCGAACTCGCCACGTCGGACCCGACGTCGAGCAGGTACGCGTTCAACCTCGCCTACGCGTTGGACCGCGCGCACGAGGTCGCCGAAGCGAGGCAGTGGTACGAGAAGGCGCTCGAGCTGGACGCCGGCAATCGCAGCGCGGCGCTCTGTCTCGTGTGGCTGCACGCCACGGCCCCTGCGCCCACGGGCGACGTCGACACCGGAGAACGGTTGCTCGTGAAGACCCTGCGTGCCGACCGGGGTCGCACCCAGGAGGTGCTGACGATGGTGCGCGACTTCTGCCTGCGCACCAAGCGGCTCGGCCTCGTTCTCCCGGCGCTGGCCGAGCTGGCCGCCGACGAGTCGCTGCCCGCGGACCTGCGCGCGCGGCTCACGCACGAACGATCGTTCGTGCAGAACGCCGTGCCCGACGACAAGTGACCCCCCGCGCCAGCGGTCAACGGCGCGGCAGCATCACGTAGGGCGAGTGCACTTCGTAGCCGAGCAGCGGATCGATCGCGCGTGGGTCGGTCAGCAGCGCACCGGGTCGGCGCACGTAGGGATCGTCGCCCGTTCCCGCATGGCCGCCCGCGCCCGCGACGAGGTACGCGTAGAGCCCGCCCCAGGCGTCGACAGGCGGGCTGCCGAACAGGTCGGCGACGATCGCCGCGAACCGCCGTTCCATGAGCGCTGCGCCCGTGCGGTCGGCCCAGATGGTGATCGCGGCCCTGCCTCGCGGCGACAGGTCGCCGAGCTTCTCGCGATCGACGAGCGCCGAGAGGTCCAGCGAACCGTCCGGCGCGCGCGGCAGCAGCTGCAGCAGGTCGAAGATCGCCTGGCCGTGGGCACCCGTGCCCTTGCCCGCACGCAGGCTGATGCCGCCGTGACCGGGAATCCACACCGGACCCGGTTGTGCCTGCACGAACGCGAACAGTTCTTCGTGGGCGCGCCGGTGCGCCGCGCTCGGCAGCAGCGTCGTGCCGGGGTCCCGCTGCCACGCGGCCTCGCCGAGCCACGCGAACTGCACGAGCAGCAGCACCGGCGCGGCGAGTTGTTGCCAGCGCGCGCCGGCCGCCGTCGACAGCGAAGCCGCCGCGACGGGCCCGAGCACGCAGGCGCCGGCGAACCCGTACAGGAGCACGTTGTCGAAGCCGCCGACGTGCAGGCGCGAGAACCACGACGTCATGAGGCCACCACTGCCGAACGCGCCGAGGAACAGGGCCTCGCGCCGGGCTCCGGAGCGCCATTGCGCGACGAAGCCGAGCAGGCCCAGCCCGACCAGCGGCAGCATCGGCAGCAGGTCTTCGGTCCAGAAGCCGAGCTTGCGGTCGCCGTTCCAGCCGTGGTGGCGCGGCATCTCGAACAGGTAGAACGTCGACCAGCCGTCGCTCGCCAGGTGCATCGCGCCGGTCGTGATGCCGACACCAGCGAGCGTCGCGACGGCGAAGCGCACCGCAACGCGCCAGTCGTGGCACAGCGCGCCGACGCCGATCGCGGGCAGCCAGATGAGCGCGGACTGTTTGGCGAGCACGGCCGCCGTCGCGAGCCCGGCGGCGACCAGCCAGCGGCGCGCGCCGCCGTACCGCAGCACGTAGGCCGTGCCGAGGCACAGCAGCACGAACAGGCCGTCGTTGCGCGCGAGGTCGTACCACCACGCGAGCCAGCCGTAGCCGGCGAAGAACACGCCGCTCGCGACGAGTCCAGGTGCGACGCCGCCGGTCGCGCGCCGCACCCAGTGCCCGATCAGCAGCGCGCAGCCGATCGTCGCGGCGGTCGCCACGAGCCGCAGCGCGAACAGCCCGGGCAGGCCGACCTTCATGAGCAGGCCGCCGAGCCAGAACAGCATCGGCGCGTAGAGGAACGGCACGTGCTCGGGCCCCGGTTCGCAGTAGATGGGCAGACCGTTCGCGACGCGCGAGCTGTGGTCCACCATGGCGCCCTCCATCCACTCCAGTTCGTATGGATAGGCGAGGCGCTGGCTCACGGCGAACACGAACACGCCAGCGGCCGCGAGCGAGCAGCCCAGCAGCATCCACCACAGGGCGCGTTGGGCGGTCGGCGAGCGGTCCGTAGGCGAAGGCGGCATCGGGGCGGCGCGCAGCATAGGGTGCGGTATGCTCGTGCGCCTTCGATGCGTGTCCTGGTCGTGCTCTGCCTGCTCGCGGTGCTGGTCGCCGTGCTCGTGACCGCGTCGTTCACGGACCTGTGGTCGCGCGCGGCCGGAGCCGATCCACCGCCGGGTGCAGTCACTGCGAGCCGCGGCTCGTCGACCGTCGAGGTCCTGGCGCCGGGCACCGTCGCCACGCGGGCCCTGGCGGAGTCGGCCAGCAGCGAAGGCATCGCCGACCAGCCGACCGCGTGCCTGCAGGTGTTCGACTACGCGACGAAGCGACCGCTCGCGGGAGCCGCGGTGCGGCGCGTGCAGGGCGGCGCCGAGGTCGCGTTCACGGACGAGAGAGGCTTCGCCGGCGTGCCGCTCAAGGACCGCGAACAGCTCGCGGTCGTGCTCGACGACTACCTGCTGCGGCTCGTGCCGACGCAGCTCGGCTCGACCGAAGCCGAACCGCAGCTCGTGCAGCTCGTGCGCGATGCGTGGTCCTGGCGGCGGCGGCTGCACTTCGTCGGACCCGACGGTCCGCTCGCGACCGCGGCCTTCGTGCGGTTCCGGCCGCGTGAGGGCAGCGGGCCCGTGTCGTCGCCGGTGCCGCCGGGCGACGCGGTGCTGCAGCGCGCGTGGTCGGAGCACACGATGCTCGCGGGCCTGCCCGTGTGCCGCGACGTGGCGGTCCAGGTCGGTGTCTACTCGGCCGACCGCGTGCATCGCCTCGCCGACGCGGCCGAGGTCCGGTTCGTGGCCCCGGGCGACTTCACGGTCGAGGTCGCGACGACGACGGGGCTCGTCGCGCGCGCGGACCTGCGCGTCGACGGTGCACCGGGCGCCTCGGCGGACGTGCGCCTGGACCTCGTGCCCGGCACGTTCGTCGGTGGTACGGTCGTGGCTGCTTCGACCTCGGCGCCGCTCGCGGGCGCCGAACTGACGGTGCAAGGTGGTGACCCGCTGGGCCTGTTGGCGACGACGGCGGCCGACGGCACGTTCCGCATCGGTCCGCTGCTCAGCGTGCCGGTCACGTTGCACGTGCGCCACGGCGACCACGAGCCGTTCGCGTTCGGGCCTGTGCAACCGCCGGCCGACGGCGTGCGCATCGAGCTGCAGCCGTTGCCGGCCTCGACGTTGCGCGGCCGCGTGCGCGCGCGCCCGGGCCTGCAGCCGTTGGCGTCGGCCACGATCGTCTGGTCGCCGAGTGCCGGTGCACCGGTCACGGCGCGCGCGGCTGCCGACGGCACGTTCCTGCTGCGAGCCACGGGTGCCACGGCGTCGCGCCTCACCGTGCAGGCGCCCGGCTACCAGTCGCTCGCCGAGCTTGTGTCACCGGGTTCGCCGTTCGCCGACTACGACCTCTGGCCGGCGACGACCGCCGGCCGCCTCGACGCGCACCTGTCGGCGATGCTGCAGGGCATCGTCGTCGATGCGCGCGGCCTGCCGCTGCCGAACGTCGCGGTGCGGTGGAACCCGGCCCGACGCTCGCCCGACGCGGGTGTGCCCGGCCGTCGTGTGCTCGACGGCGGCAGCCTGGATCTGCCGCTCGTGACCATGACGTTGCCCGACGGATCCTTCGCGCTCGAGACCAACTGCTGCGGCCAGGGCTTCCTGTCGCTGTCCCAGCCCGAGGCGGGCAGCACGACGTTGACGATCGACGTCGTGCCGGGCACGACCACCAACGGTCTCCGACTGCAACGATGAGCGCCATGGTCCCGCGGCAGCTTGCCCTCGTTGCGCTCGGTTGGGCTGCCGGCGGTCGGTTGCCGGCGCAGGACTCTCTCGAGTTGGATTGGCGCACGTCGGAGTCAGGTCTGCTCGAAGTGCAGTCGCGCATGCCACCGACCCGCCGAAGCCCCGCCCGGCGTCGCCGAACACGCTCGCTCCATGCTCGTCTGGCGCCGCTGCGTGCAATCGGTCACCTCGCGCGTCGAAGGCGCCCAGGTGCACTGGGAATGCGACCTGTCGCCGTTCCCGCTGCTCGATCTCGTTCGCTTGCTCCTCTTGTCGCCGCTCGGCCTGATCGAGTACCGCTGAGCCGCACCGCTTCGGCTGGTTCGGCGCAGTCGCCGGGGCTTCACGCCTTGCAGGCCACATAACGCAGCTCCGATGACCAGCCCGCGGCACGCAGCGCGTACTGCGCCAACTGCGGCAACCACTTCGAGTGCTGGCCACCACCGAAGTCGACGCGCCGGCGCACACGGTCGAAGCCGGCACGCCGCAGCAAGGCGTGCAGCGTCGTCCTGGCGAAGAACTGCAGGTGCGTGCCGTTCGCATAGCAGTCGGCGGCGCGGCCGTGTCGCAGCACCGCGAGCGATCGACGGTTGGGAACCGTCACCATCAGCAGGCCGCCGGGGCGCAGGCAGTGCCAGGCGCCTCGGCAGGCCACCAGCGGGTCGTGCACGTGTTCGAGCGTCTGCAGCATCATGACGACGTCGAACCTGGCATCGACGGCTTCGAGCTGTTCGGCCGAGTCCGCAGGAAAGCAGATGCCGGGGAACCGCCGGGTCAGCGCCGCGCGCGCCGGAGCCGCGGGTTCGACGGCTGCCAGCGCGAGGTCGGGTCGCCGCGCATGCAGGCGGGCGAGCAGACCGCCACCGCCGGCACCGACGTCGAGCAAGCTGGTCGCCGTCGGATGCAACAGGAGGATCTGGTCGACGATGGCGTTCCACACCGCTTCGTGTGCCGATGCCCAGGCGGCGATGCGCGGATCGTTCTCGTCGGCGTAGTAGGCGGCGTGGTACTCGGCGGCCAACGCAGCGTCGTCGCAACGGGCGACGAAGCGATGGTCGCACCGCCGGCACCGCGCCAGTTGGCGATGGCCCAGTGCATCGAGGTGCTGCAGATCGGCGCCAGCGCAGAGCGGACAGTCGCAGCGGTCGATGGTGCCTCCGGGTGGGGCACGATCTTCGGCTGCGCAACGGCCCGCGTCGAGAGGGCGCGCGGCGCGTCTGCCGCTACCATGCCGGCGTGATCCGCGACTGGGAACGGCTCGGCGACGAGACTCTGCTGCGCTACAAGGTCTTCCACGTCCGCCGATCGCGCCGCCGCTCGCCGCGCACCGGCGCCGAGATCGGGTTCTTCCTGCTCGACACGCCCGATTGGGTCAACGTGCTGGCGCTGACGACCGACGAGCAGATCGTCATGATCCGGCAGTTCCGCCACGGCAGCGAACGCGTGTCGCTCGAGATCCCCGGTGGCCTGATCGACCCGCACGAGACCGATCCCGCGGTGGCGGCGGCGCGCGAGCTGCGCGAGGAGACGGGCTACGAAGCGCAGCACCTCGAAGCGCTCGGCGTCATGACGCCCAATCCCGCCATGATGACGAACCGTTGCTTCGCCTTCCTGGCGACGGGCTGCCGCCGCGTCGCGGACCTCGCGATGGACCCCGGCGAGGACATCGAGGTCGTCACGGTGCCCGTGCGCGAGCTCGACGAGATGCTGGGTCGCGGCGAGGTCGACCACGCGATCGTGCTGGCGACCATCGCATTCTGGCGGGCGAAGCAGGCCCGATCGGGCGAATAGCGGCCGGCGGGTCCGGCGAATTCGGCAGACCGGCGGCCGCATCGGCTACAACGGCCACTCGTCCCGTTGGAGGTGTAGATGCAGCGTTCGGTGGTACTTGGCCTGATCCTCGTGGTGGCAGCCGTGCTCGGCGCCATCTGGTTCCTGTCGCGCGGCGACGCGTTGCCGCCGCCCCCCGTCGCCACGCCGGGCGCGGTCGCGCAGCAGCCGACGACCGAGATCGGCGAATCGCACGCATTGCAGCGCGGTGCGATGCCGGCCGCGACGCAGCGCGAGACCGTCGTGACGAAGCCCGCGAACGTGCTCGACGATCCGGAGATCCGCGCCGGGCTCTGCGGCTTCAAGGGGCGTGTGGTCGACCACGAGAAGGTCGCCGTCGCCGACACGGGCGTGCGCATCTATCGCGGTGCGCTCGACTCGGTGCTGCCCGAGGGCATGGACGTGTTCGCCGACGAGGCGACGTTCGTCCCGCAGTACATCGCCGGCGAGACCAGGACCGCCGCCGACGGCAGGTTCCAGATCACGGGTGTGTGGCCGCGCGCCTTCTACCTGCTCTACGCCGGCATCGGCGGCGATGCGCCGACCTACCAGATCGTGACCAAGACCCCCTCGCCCGGCGAGATCGTCGATCTCGGCGATGTCGTGCTCGCGGACGCCGGCGTGATCGTCGGCACCGTGCTCGACGACAACGGCGACGCGCTGCCGGGCGCGCTCGTGCGCGCCGCCGACCTGCCCGGCACTCTGGCGGCGTTCTTCCCCGTCGAGCGCTTCGACCCCGAGGGGGCGGTGTTGATCCGCGAACCGCAATCGCCGGTGAAGGTGCTCGAGATGCCATCCTGGGTGAAGGGTGTCTTCGACAACCTGCCGATCCCGACCACCTACACCGACGGCGAGGGCCGCTTCCGCCTCGTCGGCGTGGCCCCGGGCAGCAACCTGCTGGCGACCACGATGCGCGGCTTCCTGTCGGACATGAAACCGAGCATCCAGGTGCGAGCGGGCCAGGAGAAGGACGTCGGCCGCATCCGGCTCAAGCGCGGCGAAGAACTGATCGGCAAGGTGTTGGACACCGCCGGCAAGCCGGTCGCCGAAGCCGAGGTCATCGCCGGTTCGACGTTGTCGATGGCACCCGTGGACCTGGCCCAGAAGCTCGGCAAGACCGACGCCGAGGGGCGCTTCCAGGGGCAGGGCTTCGCGCCGGGCAAGGTCACGGTCGCTGCGCGGCGCGGCAAGGGCTACCCGTGGCTGCTGGCCGAACCGCAGCCCGTGCTCGGCGAGGTGGTCGTGACGCTGCCGGCCACCTTCGGCGTGGCGGTGTCGGTGACGCTCGAGGATGGTTCCCCCGTCGAGTCGCCGCGCTTCAAGCTGCTGCAGGGCAAGGCCGGCGAGGGTGCGGCCGAGATGAACATGCTCGGCTTCGTGCCCGCGATCGATCTGCACGACCGGCAGAAGGACGTGGGCAAGGGCCAGTGGCGCATCGAGAACCTCGCCGCCGGGCAGTACACGTTGCTGGCCGATGCACCGGGCCTGGCCGTCGCCTTCGCTGCGTTCGCGATCACCACCGAAGACGCCGCCGTGGTGCTGAAGCTGCCGACGCCGCAGCGGTTCCCCGTGCTCGTGCTCGATCAGGAGGAGAAGCCTGTGCGCAACGCGACGATCTACGCCCAGGCGCGCGGCGAGAACCTCACGGACATGCCGGTGTGTTGCGGCCGCACGGGCAGCGACGGCCGGCTCGACATCGACACGATGCGAGCGGAGACCCTGCGCGTGAGCGCCGAACACCCGCGCTGGGGTGTCGTCAACGGCGAGGCCAAGGCGAACGAACAACTCGTGCTGCGCATGCAGCCACCGGGCTCGCTGCACGTCGTGCTGAGCGAGAACGGCCACCCGCCCGAGATCGGCAGGTTCTCGGTCGCGATCGAGCGCCGGCGCGGCAACGAGCCGCGCGGCCCGCTCGAGCAGGTGCCCACGCTCGTGACGCCGGGACTCGACGGTTCGATCTCGGTCGCGGCGCTGCAGCCGGGCAGCTACCGGGTCCACGCGTTCCAGGCGATCGACGCGCTGCGCACGCCGGGCGGAGTCGTCACGATGGCGCAGGATGCGATGATGGGGGGGGGAGGCCCTTCCGAGAGCGTCGAGGTCGACGTGCTGTCGGGGCAGACCGCCGAAGCGCAGCTCGACGTTGGCGAGAAGCCGATCGAGGGTCCGACGGCGCAGATCCTCGGCTCCGTCACCGTCGACGGCCGGCGTGCGGTCGGCTACCTCGTGACGGCGCGTTCCCAGCGGCGGCGGTTCTCGGCCCAGGTCGACGAGCGCGGTCGCTTCGACCTCGGCACCGTGCCCGCGGCCGGCCTCTCGGTCAACGTCACGAGCGTCGGCGAGGGCGGCGTGCTCTTCGGCAGCGGCAGCACGCTGTGGAACACCCAGCTGAACCTCGAGGCCGGCGCGGTGAAGGAACTCACGATCGAGATCTCGACCGCGTCGATCGCCGGCGTCGTCTACCAGCCCGACGGCAGCCCCGCGACCGGTGTCTACGTGCAGGCCCAGGGCAAGCTCAAGGGCGTCGATGGCAACGGCGGCAGCAGCTGGCTCGGCTCACCGACCGACGCGAAGGGCGCCTTCCGTTTCGCGCCGATCGCCGAGGGCACGTGGACGCTGCAGGTGAGATCGGGCGGCGACCGCAGCAACCCGATGCGCGGCGAGCTCAAGGACCTCGTCGTCACCGGCGGCGTGCCGATGGACGCGCTGCGCATCGAGCTGCACGCGGCGCTGCTCGTCAAGGGGCGCGTCGACACGCGCGTGTGGGGCGACAAGAAGCCGCGCTGGGCGTGGGTTGCGTTCCATCGCCCGCACGAAGCTGGCGCGCCGGGGGCCGCCGGGGACTACGTCGACGGTGCCGGCATCGACAGCGACGGTGGGGCGTTCTCGACCAGCGACCTGCCTCCGGGCCAGTACCACGTGCGGGTGCACGCCCAATTCGACGAGAACGGGCCCGGCGTCGAGTACACGTGCGACGACCTGACCGTGCCCGAGAACGGGCTGCAGGACGTCGTGCTGGTGCCGCGGCCGCGCGCGCAGTGAACCGTGAACCGCGGGCTCAGCCGAGCTGCGCGGCCGCCTTCTGCGTGAGCGCGAAGCGCAGTCCTGCCACGAGGCTCGCGACCGAGTCGGTCTCGACCGCGACCAGCATGCCCTTCTTCAGCGGGATCGGCTGCCGCGGATGGCCCGTCAGCAGGAGTCCGAGCAGGTAGCCGAGATGCGGTTCGTGCCCGACGAGCGCGATGCTCTTCGTGGCGGCGCACGCTTCGGCCTGCAGCAGGTTCAGTGCGAGCTGCGGCGGCGCCTCGGGAACGAGCGCCGACTCGATGCGCAGATCGCCGCCGAAGTGACACGCCTCGGCCAGCACCCGGGCCGTCTCCTGCGCTCGTCGCAGCGGACTCACCAACACTGCGTCGGGGGTCTGCACGAGCTCGCGCCACGATGCGGCCGCTCGGCGCAGGCGCTTCCAGCCTTCCTCGGAGAGGGCCCGATCACCGTCCGGGACACCGGGTCCGGCATCGTTGGCGATGCCGTGGCGCAGCAAGTAGATGTGCATGGGGGAGTGAGGATCGAGCAGAGCCTATGCTCCCGCCATGTCCATGCACGGCTTCTCCCATGTTCTCCCGGTGTCGCCCGTGATCGCGGCAGTTCTCGCCGGTTGCCCGCTCGCGCTGGCCCAGTCCGGGATCGACGTGCCCTGGAACGACGCGCTGCCGCCCGGCACCGCGGCGCACGTCGAGAAGGCGCTCGCCGAGTCGTCGCGGCACGGCGAGTTCGTCGACATCGAAGTGCCCGGCGGCGGCAAGCTCGAGTCGTGGGTCGTCTATCCCGAACGACAGGACAAGGCCGGGGTCGTGCTCGTGATCCACGACATCCGGGGCATGAGCGACTGGATCCGCGCCGTCGGCGACCAGCTCGCACAGGACGGCTTCATCGCGATCGTACCCGACTTCCTGTCCGGCAAGGGGCCCGATGGCGGCGGCACCGCGGCCCTCGGTCGCGACGTGGGGCAGGCGATCCGCAAGCTCGGCGAGGACGAAGTCAACGAGCGGTTGAACGCGGCGATGGCCTACGGCAGGAAGCTGCCGGCGGCGAACGGCAAGACCGCGGTGTTGGGCTTCTGCTGGGGCGGCACGCAGAGCTTCGGCTACGCACTGGCGCAGCCGAAGCTCGAGGCCGCGGTGGTGTTCTACGGCAACGTGCCGGGCGCGAGCGCAACCTCGGTGCCCGAGCAACGCATCGCGGCGATCGAGGCACCCGTGCTCGGACTCTACGGCGGCAACGACGCGCGCATCAATGCGACGCTGCCGCCGACGATCGCGGCGATGATGCAGCACGCCAAGACCTACGAGTTCCACACGTTCGAGGGTGCGGGGCACGGCTTCGTCGGCCGTCAGGACGGCGCCGACGGCGCCAACCTCTCGGCGACCCAGCACGGCTGGCCGCTCGCGCTGACGTTCCTGCGGCGGCACCTGAAGTGACGGGGAACACGGCCGGCCCCGTCGCCGACCCGTGCGCGAGCGCGACTCGGGGCAGCCGGCCGATCTGCGCGCGTTCCCCTGGTATCGTCTGTCGTGTGTCCCGAGTCCCGAGACCCCTCGTGCGCCATGCCGCCGGCGGCCACCGCCGCCTGCGCGCCGTGGCGCCGCGCCGCGCGCGGCCCCCGATCGCCCTGTTCGTACTGCTCGCCTGCGCGACGGCGGCCGCCGGCTGGTGGGGCTACCGGCACTGGCAGACCGGCCGCGTCACGTTGTGTTTCGAGCCGGCGGGGTCGGCGATGCCGGTGCTCGAGCTGACGGTGTTCCCCGAACAGCTCGCGTTCGCCGCGCCGTCGCCGCCGCCACCGCTGGGCCAGGTGCGGCTCGACGGCGGCACGTCGGTCGTGCTCACCGGGGACCTCGTGCCACGCGAGGCCGTGGTCCGCTACGCCGGGCCCGGCGTCGGCACGGGCTTCGTCTTCGTGCGGCTCGGCCAGGTGCTGCCGGCCATCCATCTCCGACCGGGCCGGCTGCTGCAGGGCCGCGTCGCCGAGCCGATCGGCTTCTGGTGTTATGGCTGGCGCTGTGCCGGGCTGCAACCCGTCGCCGGCGCCGAGGTCACCGTCATGGGCGGCGGCGAACACGGCATCGACCTCGGTTCGGCGCGCACCGATGCCGAGGGCAACTTCACGATCGACGGCATCGACAGCGAACTCGACGGCCTCGGCCTGCGCGTGCGCGCCAGCGGCTTCGCGATCGCCCACCAGACGCTCGGTCGTGTCGACGACGACACCTGGCCGATCGTCGCGCTGGCCCGCACGCAGCCCGTCATGGGTCGCATCGTGGCACCGCCCGGCCTCGACCCCAGCAGCCTGCGCGTGCTGGCGCGCGGCCTGCCCGGCGTCGACACGCGGCCCGAGCGCGACGGCACGTTCGTGCTCGATCACGTTCCCGCCGGCATGGAACCGCGCCTCCTGCTCTACGACCTGCCGCCGACGTGGACGTACGCGACCGTGCGAGGTCATGCGAAGACGCCCGTGCAGATCGACATCGTCGCCGGAGCCGTCGTGCGCGGGCGCGTGATCGATGCCGAGACGAAGGCGCCGCTCGCCGGTGCGCTCGTCTACTACGGCGATCAGGACGCGGTGCGCGCCGATGCCTCGGGCAACTTCGAACTGCAGCACGTCGTGCCCGGCGACATCGAGATCCAGGCGCAGTTCCAGGTCGACGTCACGCGCCGGCGCAGCGTGCAGCGCTACGGCAGCCGCAGGGCCAGGCTCGAGCCCGGTCAGGCGCTCGAGGAGTTCGTCGTCGCCGTCGATTGAAGAGCCATCGACAGAGAGGCAGGTTGTTCCATGACCATTCGCATCGCCGTCTTCGCTTGTTGTCTCGCCGTGGGTGGTACCGCGATCGCGTGGTCGTCGCCGCAGGATCCACCGCCGTCGCCGCCCAGCGCGCCGGCATCCGCGCCGGCGACGGTGCCCGGCACGCCCGAGCCGCACCCGTTCGAAGGGTTCTACGAACTCAAGAAGCGCCTCATCAACGGAGTCGATGAGCTGAAGCCGAGCCGCGGCTACCTCGCCGTGACGAGACGGCACATGATGTTGTGCGTCGCCGGCGCCGGCCCGGATCCCGACCTGCCGCTGCTGCGCGCGGGTGTGCGCACCTGGCGCCCCGAGCAGGATCTGCTGCGCACCGAGATCCGGCTCGGCTGGTTCACGGACGAGAAGGGCACGATCCACGTCGAGACGCCGGGCACGGCGGAGAAGCGGCGATTCCTGATCGGCCGCGGCTTCGTCCGGATCTACCAGGACGACCGCAGCTACCTCGAGTTCGAGCGCATCGAGTGACTTCTCAGCCGGCGGCGTCGCGTCGGCGCCGGCGGCGCAGCGCCCGCAGTTCGGGCGAGCGCAGCAGCACGTGCACGAGCACGTAGACGGCCATGCCGAACCCGATCGGCCACGCGACGTTGCCGAGCGCGCGCGCGAGCAGGCTGCCGTCGGCGGGCGCCAGCTTGACGAACGGCAGCGTGACGCACATCGCCGCGGTCGCGAGCAGCGAACGCGCCCAGGCCCCGCGCAGCGTGTGACCGGGCGCCGCATGGCGATGGAACGCATGTGCGAGCAGCAGCGCGTTGGCGAGCGACGAGATGCTGCTCGCCAGGGTCAGGCCCGCGGTGCCGAGGCCGGTCGTCAGCAGCAACGTGACGTTGATGGCGGCATTGAGCAGCACCAGGCGCACGGCGAAGCGGGCGGGCGTCGAGGTGTCGCCGACCGCGTAGAAGGCGCGCGCGTAGATCTGCGCCAGGCCGAGGAACGGCAGGCCGGCGACGAGGCAGGAAGACGTGAGCACCGTTGGCCAGACGTCGGCTTCGCCGAACTCGCCGCCACGGAACAGCACGCGCACGACGTCGTCACCGAGCACGATGAGGCCGCACGAGGCCGGCAACGTGACGAGGATCGTGGCCCCGGCGGCGAGGTCGAGCGTGCTGCGCAGCGCCCGGCGATCGGTGTCGTGCGCTTCGTGGGCGAGCTTGGGGAACACCGCGACCGCGACCGACATCGCGGTCAGCGCGTGTGGAAACAGCAGCAGGCGGTTGGCCAGGTAGACGTAGGTGACGGCGCCGGGGGCGATCAGGTAGTAGGCCATCAGCGTGTCGAGCAGGCTGCTGACCTGGTTCAGCGACATGCCGAGCACCGTCGGTCCCATCGCGACGAACACGCCGAACGCCGCCGTGCCTCGCCTGGGCAGACCCAGTCGAGGTCGCAGCAGTTCGCCGCGCGTGTGCAGCGGCACCACGACGAGCAGCAGCTGCAGGAAGCCGCCGATCGAGAGGCTGCAGGCCGCGAAGTTGGCGATCTCGACGTCGACCGTGATGCCGAGCGGATGGGCCAGCAGCAGCGCACCGATCCAGAACGCGTTGAGCACGATCGGCACGGCGGCCGGCAACGCGAACAGACCCAGCGTGTTGAGCGCACCCGAGAGCACCGCCGTGAGGCACACCGGCAGCGCGTAGACGAACAGCACCGAGTTGAGCGCGAGCAGCAGGCGCATCGCCGGCACGCCGCCCTTGGCAGGTGCGGGCAACCATTCGGCCGGTAGAACGAGGCTGGCTACGGCGACGGCGAGGCACAGCGGGAACAGGATCGTGATCACCGTGCCAGTGACCTGGGCGAGCAGTTCGCGCGCTTCCGTCGCGTTGCCGCTGCGGCGCGCCTTGGCATACGCCGGCACCAGGGACGCGGACAGCGCTCCTTCGCCGAGCAGCCGCCGCATGAGGTTGGGCAGCGTCCAGGCCAGCAGGAACGTGCCCTGGACCCAGCTCGCGCCGAGCGTCTGCGCCATGAGCCGGTCCCGGACGAGGCCGAAGATGCGCGACAGCAGCGTGAACGCCGAGATCGAGCCGGCGGCGGCGAGCAGGCGGGTCATGGCGCAGCGAGCGGCATCCGGCGGAGTGGCGAGCGAGTCGGGATTGGACGTTGAGCCGTGGCGAACAGCCGGAACAATGCACGCAAGGGTGCGGCTCGCAAGCCGGCCGTGGCCATTCCCGTGAGTTCGTGATGCGCAGGGTCTTCGTCGGTGACATCCAGGGTTGTCGCGAACCGCTCGAGCGCCTGTTGCGCGCCGTCGGCTTCACGGCCGGGCGCGATCGACTGCTGCCGGTCGGCGACCTCGTCAACAAGGGACCCGACTCGCCGGGCACCATCTCGTTGCTCATGCAGCTCGGCGCGGAGCCCGTGCTCGGCAACCACGACCTGCACTGGCTGGCCAAGGGTCGCGCCACCGACGCGCGCCAGCGCGAGTGGCTCACCGCCCAGCCGTACGTGCGCGTGTTCGACGACGTGATCATGGTGCACGCGGGTCTGCACCCGAAGTGGGACGAAGCGAAGCTGCACCACCTCGACGCCAGCGACGCCGACTACGCCGTGAACGTGCGCTACTGCGACGCCGAAGGCCGGCGGCCGGCCGAGGACTGGCCGCCGCCGGGGCCGCCGTTCCGCCCGTGGGACGATTTCTATACAGGCCGCAGGCGCGTCGTCTTCGGGCACTGGGCTCGCCGTGGGCTAGTCGTGCGACCGCAGTGTGTTGGGCTCGACACGGGCTGTGTCTACGGCGGTCGCCTGACGGCTTGGATCGCCGAAGAAGACCGCATCGTGCAGGTCGACGGTCAGCGGCCTTCTCGCTAGCTTCGCCGCTCCGCCGCGCCCCGTCATGCGACCGCGTGCGCCCTCGAGGAACGATCAATGAAGTTGTCGGTGGTGTGCTGGTTCGTTGCCCTGACGTCTGCGCTCGCGGCGCAGGGTGCGACCGAGGCCTCGGCGAACGTGGTCGAGACCGTTCGCCGCCTCCATGCGGAATACAGCGAGGTGCGCGAAGCGACGCAGGCTGAGTTGCGTGCCTTGGGCAACACCGCGCGCCGGGCCGACCGCGGTGGCGAGCAGCACGAGGAACTCTCGGCGCAGATGGCAGTCGTGCGCGCTCGCGCGGCGGCGCCGCAGAGGGCGTTCGACGAGGCGTTCCGCGCCGCCGACTGGTCGAAGTTCGACGCGTCGCGGGACGCGGCGCTGCTGCGCGATGGCTTGGTCGGCGCCGCGGGCGACACGGCGTCGCCGCGCCGCGCGGTCGAAGCCGGCCGCCTCTACCTGCGCTACTTCGGCGGCGAGCCGGCCGCCGCACGCATGCGCAACCAGACGCTGCCGATGGCCATGCTGCAGGCGGGCCAGATCGAGGCGGCGAAGGCGGAGCTCGACGAGGCACTCGCCATCGCCGGCGACAGCGCCAAGGCGGGCGTGCTGCTGACGCTCGGCGACATCGACGCCGCGTGCGGCCGCCTCGAGCCGGCGATGGCCCGCTACCGGCAGGCCGAACCGCTGGCCGACGAGGTCGCGCGCCGCTACGTCACCTTGCGCCGCGAACTGCTCGGCAGGCCGGCACCGGACATCGACAGCCGCACCTGGATCGGCGCCGAAGCGAGGCCGCTCGCGGACCTGAAGGGCAAGGTCGTGCTCGTCGACTTCTGGGCGACGTGGTGCCCGGCCTGTCGCCGCGTCATGCCCGTGCTCGACGACCTCTACGCCGAACACCGCGCCGAAGGCCTCGAGGTGATCGGCGTCACGCGCTTCTACTACCGGGGCTACGTGCCCGCCGACCGGTCGCAGTTGCAGGTCGGCGGCGAGGGCGTGCAGGATCTCAGCCCGGAGACGTTCGGCGCGCACGTCGCGACGTTCCGGTCGAACACCGGGATCGGCTACCCGTTTGTCATCGGCGACGACGAGGACTTCAAGAACTACTTCGTCAGCGGCATTCCGACGCGGGCCCTCGTCGACCGTCAGGGCAGGATCGCGCTGCTGACCGTCGGTGCTGGCAACGAGGCGCTGCTGAGACTGGCGGTCGGCAACCTGCTCGCGAAGAAGTGACGCGGTCCGACGCGCGGCATCAATGCAGGTGCCGCTGCACTTCCTCGCGCACGATTGGGATCAGGTGTGCCGCGAGCGCCGCGTTCGCGTACGCGGCGAAGGCGACGTTCGTCGTGATGTCGAGCGGCAGGTCGAGTGGTTCGCCGTACGGATCGCAGACGACGCAGCCTGCCTCGAGCGCGATGCGCAGCGTGACGATGTCGTAGGGCCGGCACGCGAGCGACGACGCGACGCCGAGCTTGCGATGCACGAGCGGCCGCACGTCGAGCACGAAGCGATCGCGGCCGAGCACGACCTCGGCGAGCTGCCCGCCGGAGCTGATGTACTGGTCGCTGTAGACCTCGGCCTTGTCGGGGTTCCATTCGCCGAGCGCACGCAGCAGGATCGCCTCCTCGAGCCGCGCGATGAGCTCCTTGCCGCCCTGGAAGAAGTTGGCGACCGTGGCGAACCCGTGGCGCAGCGTCGGCACCTGGCTCGGCACCGGCGTGAATGCCGTCGTTCTGCCCGATGCGAGATCGAGCCGTTCGGCCTCGACCCCGCGGCCCGCGACCGCCCACAGCACGTCGCTCGTCGCCTGCCGTGTCGTCGGCAGCTCCGTCATCATCGCCACCTCGACGTGCTGCAGCCGCGTCGCCGAGCCGTGGTCCGGTGCGGCGCCCATCAGGCACCACGCCGAGCGCTTGTCGAACATCAGGCCGCGGGTGCCGTCGATCGGATCGACGAGCAGGCGGAACGGCGGCCCGCCTAGCCCGCGGTGGCCGAACTCGAGCCCTTCCTCGGCCAGCCCTTCCGCGAGCAGCAGGAAGTGCTGGCGCTCGCCCCACCGCTCGCACTGATCCATGAGGATCTCCTCGACCGCCACGTCGATGCCGAAGATCGTGTCGCCCGCGTCGTCGCGCACCGTGCGCGACCAGACCGAAGGGGCCTGGTTGCGCATGTGCGTGCGCAAGGCGTCGCGGATGTCGGCCTCGATCGCGCGCAGGTGGGCCGTGAGCTGGTTGTGGTCGAGAGTCGCCATGCGCTTCGCGCCGTCGTAGCCAGCATGGTATACCGGAGGCGTGAGAGGGGCCCTTAGCTCAATGGTGAGAGCTGGCGGCTCATACCCGCTCGGTTGCAGGTTCGAGTCCTGCAGGGCCTACAATTTCGCAAATCGCGTGGGGCTCCGGCCCCACGCGGCCACCTGCGGCCACGACCGGCCTGGAAGGCCGTTCTCGCGCGACATTCGCCGATTCGGAGGTGGGGGTCGAAGGGGTGGTGATCGGCCCCGAGCGGCCAGGTTCGGCCCCGATCGGCCTGGGCTGTACTGTCACTGGTACTGTCATGGAATCGGACCCTGCGGCCATGCGCAGCGTCGACGCCACCGGGAGACGTTCGAGTTCGCGGCGCAATTCGTCGATCTCGACCTTGTCGTAGGTGCCTAACCCGAGGTCCGCCGTCTTGTGGCGCATCAGCCGCATGCGTAGCGACGGGTCGGTCGCGTTGCGGCGCAGGGTCGTGTTGAAGCCCGCGCGGATGCCGTGCACCGTCGTGGATCGACCGCGGGCGTCGCAGAGGCCGATGCCGGCCCACTGCGCGTCCAGCTTGAGCCGTCGCAGCAGCGAGCTCGAGATCCTGAACACCTTGTCGCTGTTGCGCACCGGACCTCGCCCTGCCCGGGTTGATGCGGCGCTGCACTCTTGCCGATGGCGGCGCAGCATCTCGGCGAGCATGGGGTGCAGCACGACCAGTGCGTCGTCGCGCCCCTTCTGCTTGCGCGCTTCGATCTCGGCGACCTCCTGCCCGGGGGTGAGGGTCAGCTCGCCCCAGGTCAGCGCGGCCAACTCGCCGACGCGCAAGCCGGTGTACGCGAGCGTCAAGTAGATCCGGCCACGGTAGACGCCCTCGACGCGCAGGGCCTCCAGGTGCTCGGCGCCGGCGTTCGGATGCGTCCTTGCCCACTCCTGCACCGCGCGTTGTGATGCCGCCCGCACCAGCGCGTCGATCTGCTCCGGGGTCAGTGCGCGATTCACGCGAGTGCGATCGGCCGCGGTCAGCTTCTTCGTGCGCAGCATGTCGAAAGGGTTCGACGGCCACGTGCCACGCCGCTGCAGGTAGCGGCCGAACGCCTTCAGCGTCACCTTGTAGCCTTTCACCGTGGCGGCGCTGGCTGGCCCGCGGGGCTTCGGCTTGCCGCCCTTGTGCGTCGGTCTGCCCGGTCGCACTTCGCCGAGCTGCAGCTTGGTGAAGAACAGCTCGGCCTTCGGGATGTCCAGGTCGCCGAAGGTGCGAGCGCCCATCTCGTGGAAGGCGAGCAACAACCGCTCGCGCTCGCCGACGAGATGCCGCGGACTCTGATCGGCGGCATCCGGGCGCTTGATGTAGGTCTCGACGAGCTTCGTCAGCGGCTCGCGCTTGCCCTCTTCGAACGGGTCGACGAGGCCGACCTCGCCGCGTTCGACCCGCCTCGTGTGATCCGCCATCTTGACTTCGGTCGCGCTCTTGTCCGTGTAGCCGATGAACTCGCGCCACTGGCCCGCGATCTTGACGGTGTAGCACCACCGCTTGCTCTCGTTGGGTTTCCCCCGCCGGTGCTTGTAGATGGAACCCATGGGTGCTCAGTCCTCGGCCCCGCGAAGTTCGTCGATCAGGGCGTCCTTCACGAACCGCAGGTTGCGCCCGTTGCGGATCACGCTGCGCTTCACGCGACCCGTCGCGATGTGCCGCCGCAGCGCCCGCTCCGAGCAGATGCCCAACTCAGCGACTTCGCGGTAGCCGTTCAACACAGGTCGCACATGCAGGGGCACTGCCGCGCGAACATCCAGCGCGTTCTGCGGCCGACCCGAACCATCGAGAAGTGCATCTTTGCGGCTTGCACGGGTCGCTGGCTGCTGGCTGTCGCCGCCGTTGGGGGCTTGCCGATCGTCGGCGATCTCGGCGCGCGGGTCGTTCATGGCTGGTCCTCCGTTGCGTCGGGACGCGCTTCAAGAACCTGCTCGATCCAAGGGAGCCGGACACAAGCATGGCGACACCGGAAGTACATCAGAGCCGACGACCCGCTGGCCCGCGCACCACGCTGCTGAAGCTCGCGCTCGCGACGAAGCAGTGCGCCCAGGGCGGCGAGATCGGGTGACGCCGTTCGACGTCCAGCGTCGTCCACCGTCACGACCAGCAGGTTGTGTTGCCCGAGCCACCGGAACGCCTCGCGCGTCGTCGAGGTCGGCAAGATGAGTCGGTCGGCGAACTCGTTCAGGTCGCACTCGCTGAGCTGGCCGTCGCTCGTGAGCTCGATGACCTGCTGCTGAACGAACAACTCGAACAGGTAGCCCCAGACCCTTGCGTGGTAGCCCTTCGTCGGACCGCCCTCCAGGAGGGCTGCATGGCGACGTGTTCCAGGGCGTCTGGCGCCGCCCTCCGGGTCGTGTAGTTCGTTGGCCGGGGCAGTTGTGTCGACGGCCATCACCGCTTCACCTTCGCCGTGACGCCGAGCACGTCGAACACGGCCTTCTCGATGATCTGCCGAGCTCGATCGTCCTGCGGCCGGAAGTACGGGTGACGACGACCATGTTTGTCGGTTCTGCAGGGGAAACTCAACGCATGGTTGCCAGCCTCGGTCACGCGGAGCGTCAGGCCGTCGAGGAGGAGCAGATCGGCGAACGTCAATGTGACGAAGCCGAGCAACCCCTCCAGCGCGTCCTTGGTGCTGGCCGGAGTGAAGGCGACGCCAGAGACCAGCCTGACAGTGGTGGTCATGAGCCAGCCTCCGTGCCGGTCTGGGCGCCGCCGGCGTCGCCCGAAGATGGTTTGTGCGGATTCTGCGATTTGTGCGGAGGGGGATCTGCGTCCTGGAGCAGACCCGGGTTCACCTTGAACCTCTGGCTCGGCGGGCGCCCGCGAGTCGTGGGGCGGTCGCTGGGTTCCTGCCGGATCCGGTGTCGGTCCTCAAGAAGCGCGAGAGCCGGCTCAATTGCCTCGACGCGCTGAGCCTTGCTCTTCACCTGGTTGAAGGCGTCGCGCTTCGTGAAGCAGGCCAGACCGGCGCGGCGATACCACCGGTCAATTCGCTGCGCCAGGTCGATCGTGAGGTCGTCACCGCCCAAGGCTGTGACGTGGTTGCAGTGCGCGACCAGGTACGGACTCAGCGCGAGCGAACACCGGAGCGTCTCAACGTCGATGGTGGTTGGTCCATCGGGAGCGAGCGACTGCATGATGCCGGCGATTCGCGCCAGAGCGCCGGGAAGCTTGCTTCCCCATGCGCGATTCAGCGCCAGAGCGCCATCGGGCCGCAGATCGATTTCGTTCTGCTCGCGATAGGCGAGGAACACCGCGTGCGCCTCCGAGCTGAACCGGATGATCGCAGGCTCGATAGGCACGTCGGTGCCGAGGAGCTGCTGAACGACGATCCCATACTTGTCGCTGAGCCGCTGGGGGACCGGCTGCGTCAGTAGCTCGCGGAAGCCGACGCGCGACTCGGGGGCCGAGTACTGGAAGCGAGCAAGCACGCCGCGGCCGTGCGCTGCCCTCGACGCTAGGAGGTTCGAAACAGCCTCGGGCTGCACGCAGAGCGCGACCTGTAGCGCCGGGTGAATTAGGCGGTCGGGCTCGCGGCCGAGCCGAATGCTGTCCACAGCGTCGCCGGAGTGGCCGCTCAACCAAACGCCGAAGTTCGGACTCCCCGAGTATCGGCCGAGCATGATATCCAGGGCGTCGCCTTCGGCTGCCGCGAGCAACGCACGTTCGTTGTTCTGAACGAGGATTCGCGCGATCGCCTCCGACGTTCCTTCTGTGACGACGAGAGTCGGTGGTTGCGGTTTCTCTTCCTCGATCGCGCCCAGGATGCGAGCGAGCTCGTCGAGTTCGTCTGACTCGATCTCCGCTTTCGCCGCCTTCCTGCGGGCGTTGTCGAGTCTTGTCTTCGCGATGTTCTCCTTGTTCTCGAACTCGCGGATCGTCTTCGCCATGCCTGATGCCTGCTCGTTCTGCCATGCATAGACGGGGGCGAGGAGCTCCCGCATCAGCGCGGACTTCCGCTCGCCACTGAGCATCAAGACCAGGATGTAGAGGCTGAGCTGCTCCCGCCACCCGGGATGCGGCTCTACCTCGAACCGCCTCGATAGCCCCAACGCCAGGACCGGGAGCACCAGGAGTGCTACGGCATCGACCGGCACCTGGTAGCACTCGGCGACGGCAACGACGAAGTCTCGGAGCCAGTTGAGGTAGCCGGGGAATGCCTCGCCGATCGGGAACTTCGGCAGCGGAACGTGATCGACGACGGGGAGCGGATCTGGCCAGTCAGATCGATGGCCCCCCTCCGCAGAAAGAGCAGAATCCGCAGAATCCAGTGCGTCGCTCTCGGGCCAGGGAGCGGCGCCGTCAAGAAGAACGGCGAGTGCTTCGCCGATGTCGTCGTCGGCGAGGCCCTCGGCTTCGCGGGCGGCGACCCAATCGGCGATGTCGCCGCCTTCCGGCAGCCCATCTGGCGCGACCAACCGGATCTCGGCCGCGGGACTCACTGCCCGAACCAGGTCGACGACGTCCCGGATGTAGTCGCGACCCGCGGCGTTGGCGTCCGGCCAGACCGTGATCTCCTTCCCTGCTGTCGGCGCCCAGTCCGTCTTCGCCGCGGAGCCGGAGCCGTGCGCGCTGGTGGTTGCGACGATGCCGAACTTCCTGGCAACGTCGGCGCATTTCTCGCCTTCGACGGCGAGGACACGGTCAGCGGCGACGACCTCGGGCAGCCGGTACGGCGGGAGCGGTCCTTTCGGATCGCCCACATACCAGCGAGCATCCTCAAGGTGAACCGGGCGGTATGTCTTCCCATCCGCTGTTCGGACGCGAACGACGGCGAAGCGGACAATGCCGTCCACATCCTCGTAGGGATAGGTGCCCTCGACTGCACCCGGTAGCTGCGTTGCCACGCCCTTGACGGCAAGCTCGAGCGTCGACCATCCCCCGTGCCGTCTGGGCCTCTTCGGGGGCGGCGGCGCGCTGCTCCCTGCACCCGCCAGTAGGGACATCGGCAGGTCCACCGCGGCCATGACGGCCTCCGGTGTGCACTTCGCGTGGCAGTAGAGGAGGATCCTGCCGTCCTCACCCAGGTTGATCGACAGGCTCGGGTTTCGATCATCATGCGCCGGACAGGCGGCGGACCAGCCATTCCCGGAAGGTCGGACTCGTCGAAGACGAGAAAGTAGAAGGCTGATCGGGCTCTCGCCGTATTGCCCGCTCGCAGGTTCCTTGGAAGTCATGCCTGTGTGCCGCCCTTGGGGAGGGCCCTCACAGGGGGGGCGAACTTCCAGCGCCGGTCGGTTCAATCACGTCGAACGACGTCGAGATCTGTCGAATGCCGTCGAACCGTGCAATCGCCCGATCGGTCAGCTGTCGCGCTTCCGTTTGTTCGGGGACCCGCGGTCGTGGAACCCCTCGTCGCGCCGAACGCCGGGGTTGCTGAGGTGGGCGTCCACCTCGCGGGCCTGGCGATTGTCCTTGGCTCGTTGCTCCGCCGCGTCGTGCGCCCGCCGATCGGCCGTTCGCCACCACCCGATCAAGACCCCGCGGTTCACTATGACGCCGCGCTGTCCATGGCGTCTGATGGGGCCACCGGTTGTCTGGTTGAGTTTCTTGACTAGCTCCCGGGCTCGGCGGTCGCTGGCCTCGTAGCCCAAGACGGGCAGGATCTCGCGCCAGCCGACGAGCTGGCGGTCGTCGGCCAGATCTTCGGCGGCGGCCCCTCTTGCTCTCGCGGCCTCTGGCGATGGGCCGCCCTCTCGGCGACTAGCACGGTCGGTCTCGACGGAGATCTCGAACACGCCAAGTAGTTCTTGGACGTCGCGGAGCAGGGTGAGTTGCTCGTCAACGATCTGAACGACGGTGGAGTCATCAAGACGTGCCCAGTCCGGCGCCTCACGCAGGCGCAGGTCAAGCCGCACCGCAGGCGCAATGTTGCATGCTGCGTCCCGTTCACGAGCCGCTGCAGCGAGTGCTCGACATGCAACCGCTAGCGCGAGCGACGCCCCGACCCGTGACGGGCATCGCTTGATGCCGATCGACCAGTACATGCCCGGCGCCCGTGCTGCCGTCCGGTCACTGGCCATCACGAAGCGTTCGCCGTTAGGGCGCTGATGGACCCTCGGCTGCAGGCTGCACCAACGCTCCGCCACCGCCCTGCACGTTGCGACGATCTCCTCGGCTCCAGCGTTCGGTGGGATGGTGGCGCGCGCCACTCCGTCGAGGCAGGCGAGCCCCTCCTTGAACAGGTCCGTCTTCGCGAGAAGCACGCGTGCGGCGGCACGGTCGCCGACCACATCGTGCGCACGCTTCAGGAAGGTGTTGTTGGACTTCAGGGCCGGCGGGAGCCAGTGCCGCAGAACATCTTCAAGCTGCCCGATGGCTCGCTCGGTGGTGTCGTCCTTCAGGCTCCACTCAGGAGCGCAAACGAAGTCCTTGTAGTGGCGCAAGAGGTGGAACGCGCGCTCGACGTCGTCATCGAGGCGGGGCGGTTCCTCCTGGCTGGGACAAGGCTGTGGCGTGTCGGTGTCAGCCATGGCGCCGCTGGACGACCGCTCCGCGTCGGGGGCCATCGTCGCCCGGTGGAAGGCCTTGGTCGTCGAGTCCGGGACGGTCTCTGGTTCGGGACCGAGCGGTGTTGCAGGTCGTCTTTGCCAAGCGTGATAGAGTTCCTCTACCTCGACGTTCCCGCTACGGATGTCGTCGCGAACCTGGCGACGCGTCTCCGCGTCTTGGAACCACTCGCGGGGCATCAGCATCCCCAGGGTTGCCCCCAGGCGTTGCAGGGCCACACGCGGCATGGCGCGTTCGTGGGCCATGGTGACAAGCCTCGAAACCAACCCGCGCAAGTGGCAGAGCTCATCGACTCGTGCGCTCTCGTGCAGGTTCGTCCGCATAATCAGGTCGATCGTCTGTTGCCACAACGAGTAGGTTTCGCGTAGATCGCCACCCTTCTCCATCTGTCGGCTCTTCCGCTCGAGGCGGCGCAGCTCCACCTCCGTGATGCCCTCGGTGGCGATCCGGCGCTTGAAGGCGAAGTTCTGCAGCACCAAGTCGTCAATCTCGCGAGCTGCCTCAGTCTGTTCGAAGGTTGCCGGGTCGGGGTCCGCGTCCAGCTTCGCGGCGAGGTCGTCCAGCGCAGACTCCAATCCAGCCAGCGCGATCGGAAGAAGGTCGCCGGGCTCGTGGGCGAACTCTCGGCACGTCTTCGCGAGTTTCGCAGCCGCCGTGGCCAGCGGCGAGTCTGGAGACCCCTCTTTGACCCAACCCGTGTCTGAACAACCCGCGTAGTACGTCGGCCCACCAGTCGACGACACGGTTGAACCACTGGGGATCAGCTCCGACCAAGCCTTCGCGGCGGATCGAAAGTCGGAGAACCACGTGTCGAATACCTTGGAGGTCTTACCTGTCATCGCAATTGGAAGTGCCCTCTTGCCCTCAGTTGACAGGACACGACCGCGGATCTCACCTGGTTCCCCGACAAGCCTCCAGGTCGTCGCATCCGGACCACAGGGCTCTCCGGCGAGCCTACGGGCCTCTCGCGAGCCGGCGGCCCAACCCGACCGCGCCGCCGGCTGGCCCTTGCGGCTTACGCCCCGACCGCCGCCCGCAGCTTCGCCTGGTCGACCTGGGTGTAGATCGTCGTGCTCACGATGCTCGCGTGGTTCAGCGCCGCCTGAACCAGCCGCAGGTCGCCGGTTCTGGCCAGCAGCGACGCCGCGAAGCAGTGCCGCAGCGAGTGGGCGCTCCGTCCCGCGATCCCGGCCTTCGCCAGCCAGACCGCCAATCGCCGCTGGGCGTGCCGCATCGAAACGCGCCGGTCCTCTGCCAGAAACAGCGGGCCGGCGGTTCGCTTGGCGACGAACGACCGCAGCCGCTTCGCGAGCGAGGCAGGGAGGACCGCGGTGGTGGGGCGGTTATTCTTCGTCGACCGCAACGCGACCTCGCCGTGGGCGAAGTCGATGTCGCCGACATCGAGTGCCAACGCCGAGCCGATTCTGACGCCGGTGCCGAGCAGCAACTCGACCAGCATGCGGTCGCGCTCGGCCTCGGGACCAGTCGCGGCTGCGAGCACCTCAAGCAACCGCTGCTGTTCGTCAGCGTGCAGCGCCCGTGGTGGGGGCGGCGCGCACCGAGCCCGGCGAAGCAGACGCGCCGGGTTCGTGGCGACGAAGCCGGAGTCGTGCAGGTGCTTGGCGAGGCAGCGGATGCTCGTGCGCATCGCGTTCAACGAGACCGCCTTCTTCGCCCCGCCGCGGCACGAGTTCTTGGCGGCGTCGTCGGCGAAGAACCGCGCGAGCAGGTCGGGGGTCAACTTGGCGACGTTCTTGGGGCCGCCCGTCGAGGCGAGCCAGGTCGCGAGCGCGGTGCCGTGCCTGCGGTACTGCCCGATCGTGTGCGGCGACCGGCCGTCGGCCTGCAGCTGCAGGAGGAACGCTTGGAGTGCGGCTTGGAGGTCCATGGCCACACTGAGCCATGCGTCGGCGGAGCAGCTCAAGGCGCATTTCCCTCGCCGGGGGGGCCAGCAGGAACCGCTCCGCGGGAGGTCGCATGCGGGAGGGAATGCGACGCTCCGTCGACGGCACCACTGCAGATGGTGTGCCCGCGCAGAGGCGATGGCACGATCGCCGCAAGTGAGAGGCAATGGCGGTGCACCGTGCGAGGCAGCGTCGCCGACAGATCGAGTGCCACCGCGTCTACAGTGGAGGCATGCCCACCCTCAACGAGATTGCCAAGATCGTGAACACCGTCCCCAAGCCGGTTGTCAAGTTCGTGTGGAACGCTGCGAAGAAACCTGTCGTACAAGGAACCATCGTTGCGATCATCGCGTCTGTCGCGATCTGCTGCGGGGCAGGGTTCGGGATCATCGTGCCGAAGCTCGAAGAGCACGCGAAGACGCTAGAGGCACACGCGCGGAACATCGAACAGCTAGCCGAGCGCTGCCAACAGCAGGAAGTTGAGATCGGGGAACTGCGCATGCTTCTCGATGGGCTTGAGAAGAGCGTTGCTGACGACGCTCCCAAGACGTACCGCTCGCCCTTGCAGAACAATCTGGCTCTCGCTCATGGGTACTCCCCCGCCTCTCCGGTGAGTTCGTTCACTGCACCAACGGACGGCGACTACCAGTTGACCTTGTGCGTCCAACTGAATCGAGCAGTGACGGCTCGTTGCCAGTTCCGCATCGCGAGCGATGGGGACGACGTCCCCATCCCGGGCTTCGCTCCCTTCGACAACAAGGTCGCAAACTTGTCGACGGTCGCTCATCTCCAGATGGGGATGTGTGTGGTGCCTTACATCGACTTGGACGGAGCAGCTCCCGAGGGGTGCCGGATCGTAAGCACGAACCGGAGTGAGTCTGTGTTCACGGTGGTGCGCCTCGCGAATGGGCGCGTCGCGGCGGAATCGCGCTGATTGGCTGCGTGTGATCCATCCAGCAGGTGCTTTCGTCCACGATGCGCCCCCACGACGCGCTGGTCCTTGGGCAACTCGCCAGCCATACGTAGCGCCGGCAGCTCGCAGGGCCAAGCGGCCAATCAGGTAGCGGCCTGGCCGCCCGGCCACCCGACGCCTTCGCCGCGCCTGGGGCCGCATTCGAAGGCAAATGCGACGCAGTGCCGTGGACGTCGTTCCTCCCGCATCTCCTTGCTGACCTTCGCCAGAACTTGTTGATCGCATCGATCGTCGCGTCCGGTGGTGCTCGCGGTCGGGTTGCGAGGAGGGCAGGGGGTCAAACGCCGTCGCGGACCTGCCATGCCAACACCGGGTTTCCGGCGCGCGCCGCGGCGGAAGCCAGCCGAGCACGCACCTCCGCGTCGTCGTGCTGCCCGAGTACGAGAGCTGCGAGCGCGAGCGCATCGGCATCGCGGCCGACGCCGGCGAGCGCCTCGAACGGCACCGCCACATCGTCGACCTCGCTTTCGCGTTCGATCTCCACGGTTTCGGCGTCGCGTGGTTCCGCGCTGGTGAAGTGCTCGCGCACCGACTCGCAGTGCGACCGCACGTACTGCGGCTCGCAGACTCCGGTCTCGACGAGCAGCGCATAGCGCTGAGCGGCGACGAACATCTCCGCGTTGTACCTGGCCAGCCGGTCCATCGCCGGCGTGCCGCGTTGCTGCTCCGTAACCGCGAACAGTACCTGGGGTCGATCGAGCACCTTGGTCAGGCAGGCGACTTCGGCCGCGCGCATCGTGTCGCCGCGCGCGTCCCCGACCAGCGCCGCCCGGGCGTCGTCCAGCCAGCGTTCCATGGCCGACAGCGCCGCGACATTGCAACGGGCCAGCTTCTGGAACACGTAGTAGATGAAGACCGTGCAGCGCACGCCGCCCTGACTGTCGTCGTGGCGGCTCGCCTGCCAGTAGTGCTCGGCAACCGCGAGCGCTTCCGCCACCCGGCCCCGGCGGACCGCTCGCCGGATGCGCAGCAGGGCCCGGCTCAGTGGGTCGTCGCGAGCTCTCATCGTCGTCTCCGTGTGCCGGCATCGTCCGGCGGATGGCTCGACGTCGCAATGGGCGGAGTCAGGTTGCGACGAGCGTCGCGAGCAGGTGCAGGTTGCCGACCCAGAATGCGTCGCCGCCGTCGGCGTCGCGAACGAGGTAGCTGACGAAGTTGCCGAAGGGCGTGACGTTCTCGTCGAGGTCGACGACGACGTAGCGGCGGCCGACGACCATGCCCTGCGCGGTCACGTCCGCGAGGAAGTGGTCGCCCTTGACGAAGGCGGTGCGGCGCGCGGCGGGTAGTTGGGGTTCGGTGTCCATGCTCACATGCACGCTCAACTCGGCGAGAACCTCAAGGGCCGTTGCCGCGGTTCAGGACGTGTGCCGTGGCCGTGTGTTTCTCGTTCAGTTCGCCGCGACTTCACGCGAGCTGTCCCGCCACCGCCATCGCGCTCAACCGCGCGAGCAGCTCCTCGCCCTCGTCGCCGCCGGCATGCGCAAGGCGATGCAGCAGCGCCATTGGCTCGGCTACGTCCTTCCCGCGCTTGTGCGCCCGGAGCAGGTCGCACTCGACGTCCACAAGCAGCGCCTCAAGGTGCAGATCGTCGTCGGGCAACTCACCGGTCTGCCAGAACTTGACGACCGCCTCTGCCTGCTTGTCGTACCACCGCGGATCGTCG
>DASUFY010000030.1:0-2467 GCA_036274315.1 Planctomycetota bacterium
GCGTCGTCGGCGCTGTCCGTGATGCGGGAGCACGATCCCGATCTCGCGCTCGTCTACCTGCCGCACCTCGACTACGACCACCAGCGCTTTGGACCGGACGACCCGCGCAGCCAACAGGCCGTGCGCGATCTCGATGCGCAGTGTGCGCGTCTGATCGCGGCGGCGCGCGAGCAGAACGCGCACGTCGTGGTGCTGTCCGAGTACGGCATCGAGGCGGCGAGGCACCCGCTGTTCCTGAACCGGCTGCTGCACGAGAAGGGTCTGCTGCGTGTGCAGGAGACGAGCCACGGCCAGCTGCTCGACTGCGGCGCGTGCCGTGCGTTCGCGGTCGCCGACCACCAGTGTGCCCACGTCTACGTGGCGAAAGCCGACGACCTGGCCACCGTGCGCGAGCTGCTGGCGAACGTGCCCGGCGTCGCGCGTGTGCTCGACCGCGAGCAGCAGCGCGAGTTCGGCATCGACCACGAACGCAGCGGTGAGTTCGTCTGCATCGCCGAGCCCGGCTGCTGGTTCGCCTACCACTACTGGCTCGACGAGGCGCGCCGGCCCGACTTCGCGACGACCGTCGACATCCATCGCAAGCCCGGCTACGACCCCACCGAGCTGTTCGTCGATCCGAAGATCCGCTTCCCGAAGCTCAAGGTCGGCAAGACGCTCGCGAAGAAGCTGCTCGGTTTCCGGTACCTGATGGACGTGATCTCGACCGATCCTTCGCAGGTGCGCGGCACGCACGGGCGGCTCTACGACGACGACGCGGCCGGCCCGGTGTTCTTGTGCAGCGACCGGCGGCTCGCGCGCGACCGCGTGGCGGCGACGGACGTCAAGGAGCTGTGCCTGCGGTTGTTGGGCGGCTGATGGACGGCGATCGCGCGGCCGGCCAGCGCACCGGGCTCTTGCCTAACGTTGCAAACGTTCGATACATTAACGCCGTGAACGTTAGAGAGATGAACGAATGCCTGCGGGCCGGTGTGCTCGACGCGGCCGGCTTGTTCCCTCATCTCGACGAGCTGGCGCGCGCGGCGTTCGTGTTCCGGCCCGACTTCGGTCTGCCCGAGCTGCCCCGAGCACCCGGGGTGTTGCTCGTGCGCGGACCCCGGCAGTACGGCAAGAGCACGTGGCTCGAAGGCGAACTCCGTGCGACCGTGATCGCCGCGGGTCCCGCTTCGGCCTTCTACCTGAACGGCGACCAGCTCGCTGACGTCGACGGCCTCGTCAACGCCGTGCGCGAACTCACGGCGTGGTTCCGCCGAGACGCGCCGATGCGCCGCCTGTTCATCGACGAGGTCACGGCCGTCGTGGGTTGGGAGAAGGGGCTCAAACAACTGCTCGATGCCGGCGAATTGCGCGAGGTGCTCATCGTGACGACCGGATCGCGCGCGACCGACCTGCGGCGCGGCGCCGAGCGGTTGCCCGGGCGCAAGGGCAAGCTGGCGCGCACGACGTACCTGTTCACGCCGGTGCCGTTCGCCGAGTTCGAGCGCGTCTGCGGCGCTCGTTTCGGTGAGCACGCCGCGATCGCCTACCTGCTCTCCGGCGGCTGCCCCGTCGCGGCTGCCGAGCTGGCGATGCATGGGCGTCTGCCCGAATACGTGGTCGAGATGGTGCGCGACTGGGTGCTCGGGGAGTGTGCCGCCAGCGGCCGGGCGCGCGGCAGCCTGCTCGCGGTGTGGCAGGCGCTGCTCGCGCGCGGTGGCACCGCGGTGGGTCAAGCTGCTCTCGCGCGCGCGGCGGGACTCGCGAACAACACGGTGGCGGCCGGGTTTCTCGAACTGCTCGGAGATCTCATGTGCGTCGGCACCGCCCTCGCATGGGACGAGAGCCGTCGCGTCGCGGTGCGCCGCCGTCCGGCCAAGTTCCCGCCGATCAACCTGCTCGCGGCCGTCGCCTTCGACGACAACCGGCTGCGTTCCGTCGAGGACTTCACGGCGCTGCCGCCGGAAGTCCAGGGCAGGTGGTGGGAGTGGCTCGTCGCCCAGGAGATCTGGCGGCGCGCGGCGCGACGCGGCGACGACGTGCCGGAGGAACTGCACTTCTGGGCCTCGAGCGAGCGCGAGATCGACTACGTCGTACGACCCGATCTGCTGCTCGAGGTGAAGCGCGGCGCTGCGAGCGCCCTCGAGTTCGGTTGGTTCCCGCGCACGTTTCCGCAGGCACGGCTCTGGATCGCGGGACGCGAACGCTTCGACGCGGACCGCATCCGCGGTCTCACGATCGCCGACCTGCTGCGTGATCCGGACTGGTGACCGCAAACGCTCGCTCGGCCGGCGCTGCAGTCGCCGCCTCCCACTGTTTCCCGAACAATTCGCGCGGCAACGAACCGGTCGACCGGGGAACGGGTAAGTAGCACTCGTGACGCCGAAGACCCCCGAGCAGCACTTCGCCCGCTATCGCGATGCGGGTGACCTCACGGCGCTCGCGGCCGTGTTCGATGCGGTCGCCGGCGAACTGCTGCTCGTCGCCGGGCACC
>DASUFY010000031.1:0-3548 GCA_036274315.1 Planctomycetota bacterium
TCGGGTTCGTGTCGGCGACCGGCATCGCCGGGCTGACGCTCGGCGGTGGCTTCGGCTACCTGACCCGGAAGTTCGGCTGGACCACCGACAACGTCGCCGCCTTCGAGGTCGTGACCGCCGAGGGCCGCGTCGTGCGCGCCAGCGAGAAGCAGCACCCGGATCTGTTCTGGGGCCTGTGCGGCGGCGGCGGCAACTTCGGCGTGGTCACGCACGTCGACTACCGGTTGCACACGGTCGGGCCCGAGATCGTCGGCGGCGCCATCGCTTGGCGCGCCGCCGACGCGCCGGCCGTGCTCGCGATGTACCGCGCGCTGATCGCTTCGGCGCCGCCGGAGCTGACGGTGGCGATGGTGTTCCGGCCCGCGCCGCCGGCACCGTGGCTGCCCAACGAGGTGCACGGCACGCCCGTGGTGGTGCTGATCGTCTGCTGCAGCAGCGCGGTCGCCGAGGGCGAACGCCTGGTCGCGCCGATCAAGGCGTTCGGCAAGCCGGTCGGCGACGTGGTCGTGCGGCGGCCGTACTGCGCGCAGCAGTCGCTGCTCGATGCGACGCAGCCCAAGGGCCGGCGGTACTACTGGAAGTCCGAGTACCTGCCCGAGGTCGAGTCGGCGCTGACCGAGCGGCTCATCGCGCACGGCGCCACGTTCGTGTCGCCACACTCGGCGCTGATCCTGTTCCCGATCGACGGCGCGCTGAACCGGCTGCCGAACGAGCACGCCGCGGTCGGCAACCGCGACGCGCGCGTCGTGCTGAACCTGACCTCGGCGTGGGAGCGCGCGGCGGACGATGCGCGGAACGTAGAGTGGGCGCGCGCGGTGTGGCAGGACACGAAGCGGTTCTCGACCGGCGGCTCCTACATCAACTTCCAGAGCGACGACGAGGGCCAGGAACGCACGGCGGCCGCGTACGGCGGCAACCTGGCGCGCCTCGTCGACGTCAAGACGCGGTGGGATCCGGACAACGTGTTCCGCTGCAACAAGAACATCGCGCCGCGCCGGCTGGCGGGCTCGTAGCGCGGCCCGCAACGACACCGGTTGCACTCACTGCACGATTGGCGGCGCCGTCGCGACCCATCGCAGCACGACGTGCGCCGTCACCACCTCGCCCACGCCGAGCGGCCGCCCGGTGCCGTAGTTCGACGTCCATTCGCCGAGGCCGTTGCTGCCGCCGAGCTCGTCGGTGACGACGACTTCGATGTGATCGCCGGCTACGGTTGCGCGCAGGTTCTGGCTGCCGTTCGATTCGATCCGCACACCGGGGCCGTCCGGCAGGCCGATCCAGCCGCGCTCGATGCTGCGCTTGCTGCTGCGGAAGTCGTTGCAGCCGAGCGGCGTGTTGTCCTCGGCCCACGGCCACGCCGGCGGCAGCACCTCGCCGTGCACGGGGAACGCGCGCGCGCGGCCCGACGGCCGGCCGATGTGATCGGGCGGGTAGACGCCCCATTCCGCTCGTCGGGTCCATTGCAGTGCGTCGGCGGCGCGCGGCACCGTGAACGACAGCCCGACTTCGCGCACCTGCACCAACTCGCCCGTGTGCACGAACGTCGCCTGCACGTCGATGCGCGCGTCGCGGCCGATGCGGTAGACGTAGCCGCCCTCGAAGCCGTCGTAGCGGCCCTGCACGACGACCTTCGCGTCGTCGCCGTCGCGCTGCACCTCACAGCGCGTGAGCCGCCACGTGCGGCCCGACGGCAGCGGGGCCTGGGGCCTGCCGGTCGCCAACACGTGCAGGACCGGCAGCGAACGCAGCAGCTGCCGGCCGAAGCCGACGCCGCGCCGCAGGTCGCCGAGCTGCTCGCCGATGCCGAGTTCGAAGTGCTCGCCGGTCACGTACGTAGTGGTGCCGTTCAGGCGCTGCTCGGTGTGCAGCGACAGGGCCGGGCCCGAGGCACGCTCTTCGGCCGGCGGCTGCGGCGGCTCGCCGATCGCCAGCACGACCTCGTCGATGCCGCGGCCGGCTTCGTCGGCGACCTGCACGCGCAACCGCTCGCCGTTGCGTGGTCGCCGCGGCAGCTCGATCGCCAGCGTGCCGCGCCCGCGCGGCGGCACGTCGGCGCGCACCGTGCCCTCGGCCTCGCCGAGCTGCCAATGGAAGCGCAGCCCCGACAGGTCCAGGAAGTCGTACCGGTTCTCGACCGGTACGTGCAGCGTGCGGTCGGGCGGCAGCGGCAGCGGCGCCTCGGCGATCCGGACCGGCGAATGCAGCTTCTTCGTGTGCAGGAACTCGGGCTTCCTGCGCCGCCAGGCGTCGACCACACCCCACTGCGCGTCGCCGACCACGCCGCGCCCCGGCATCGAGTACTGCTCGTGCACGAAGCGCTCGCGGCTGCTGCCGCGGCCGTACTCGAGGCCCGCGCCGGGCAGCAGGAAGATGTCGTCCGACCAGGCCCAGATCATCGTGCCCTGCACCACCTGGCTGTGCGCGAAGCGTTCGTAGATCGCCGGCAGCGGCGCGATGTAGGCGTCGCGCAGACCCGGGTCGAGCCACAGCTCGCCGGCGTCGCCCCAGATGTCCTGCCAGATGCACCAGCTCTCGTCCCACAGCACCGGCACGGTGACCGCGTGTTCGACGTCATCGATGCCGGCCGTGGTGATCGGGTTGTGTCGCACCGCGAAGTCGAGGCTGCCGTCGGGCGCCCACGAACCGGCGACCGGCCGGCTCGGGTCGAGCCGCCGCAGCACCTCGCGCGCGCGCCACAGGCCCTGGCCGACGCGGCTCTCGTTGCACAGCGACCACAGCGTCACGCTGGCGTGGTTGCGGTCGCGCGCCACCATCTCCGCAACCAGCTGCACGACCCGCGGCAGCACACGCAGGTCGTCGGTCGCCGAGGTCCAGCAGAACGACGCCTCGTCCTCCACGTACAGGCCGAGCTCGTCGGCGGCGAACAGCAGCGCCTCGTGCGGCGGGTAGTGCGACGTGCGCAGCGCGTTGAGGTTGGCCTCGCGCATCTGTTCGACGTCCTGGCGCTGCAGCGCCGCCGTGACCGCGCGGCCGCGCAGCGGATCGGAGTCGTGGTGGCAGGTGCCACGCAGCTTGATCGGGCGGCCGTTGACCAGGAGCTCGCTGCCGCGCACCGCGGTCTGGCGCAGGCCGAAGCGCTGGTTCACGGTCTGCACCGTCTGGCTGGCGGCCCGCAGTTCGATCGACAGCTCGTACAGGAACGGCTGCTCGGCGTTCCAACCCTTCGCCTGGGGCACGGTCAGCGACACCGGCACGTCGCACCGCGACCACGCCGCGACCGCCGCCGGCAGCACCGCGCCCGCGACCTCGGCGCCGCCCGGTTCGCGCAGGCCGAGGCGCAGCTCGACTGCGGGCATGCTCACCGCCGAGCAGTCGAGCACGCTGACCGTGCCGCTCACCGTGGCCCGCCCGTGCTCCCAGCTCGTCACCAGCGCCAGACCGCCGAGGTGCAGCGCCGGCACCGAGCTCAGTCGCACCGAACGGAAGATGCCGCCGAGGTCCATGTCGGCGTACTCGCTCATCTTGTCGAGCTGATCGCTGGCAACGCTGTGCTCGGTGGCGAGCACGGCGAGCACGTTGTCCCTCTC
>DASUFY010000032.1:0-14269 GCA_036274315.1 Planctomycetota bacterium
GTGGCCGGCTCTGCCGCACGCGCGCGGCGAACGCGTGTTCGTGGCCTTCATCGCCTGGCTCGGCGTCGGCGCCGCCGTCAACCTGATCGGGCAGCTGCTCGGGCGCAGCGACACCGTGCCGCTGTCGTTCCAGCCATGGGACGCGACCTACCGCCTCGCGCACTGGTTGGCGCTGCTGCTCGTGCTGCGCCTCGGCGCCGCGGTGCGCGGCGGCCTCGCCGCGCCGCTCGCGATCCTGCTGCTGCTGACGTCGCTGTTCGGCCTGCTGCAGCGGCTCGGTCTCGGCGAGTTCGCCGGCTACGGCGCCGTGCGCGAACCGGTCTCCGTGTTCGGCAACCTCAACGTCGCGTCCGAGTGGACCGCGGTCGCGGCGATGGCCGTCGCGGTGCTGCCGCCGGCGACGGCGCGGGCGCTGCGCGGCTGGCTCACCCCGGCGGCGCTCGTGCTCGCGGCGGCCTACCTCGTCGTCAACCAGTCGCGTTCGGGACTGATCGCGCTGCCGCTCGGTCTGCTGCCGCTCTGCCTGCTGCGGGCCCGCACGGGCGGCTGGCGCGCCCTCGCCTACGGGCTCGGGGGTACAGCACTGGGCCTCGTGCTCGCCGCCGCGGTCGCGCGCCCCGAGCCGGCCGACCTGGCTGCCGCCAACGCCGAGCAGAAGCGCGGCACGGCGACGCTCGACGTGCGCCTCGAGATCGCCAAGGGCAGCACGAAGCTGCTCGCCGAGGCGCCCGTGTTCGGCCACGGGCCGGGCCAGTTCGCGGTCCAGTACCCGCGCGTGCGCAGCCAGGCCGAGATCGAGACGTCGAGCCACGGGCGCCAGTTCGCGACCGAGGTGCGCACGGCCCACGACGACTGGCTCGAACTGCTCGTCGACGGCGGCTTCCCGGCGCTGCTCTTGTTCGCGGCGTCGCTGTTCGCGCTGCAGCGCGCGGTGGCCGACAAGGCGCGGCTGCTGCCGATGTTCGTGCTCATGTCGATGATGCTCGTGCGCGCGCCGCTCGGCAACGCGCCGGCCGTCGCCGTCGCGTTCCTGCTCGCCGGCACCGCCGGGCCAGCGCCGCGAGCCGCACGCTGGCGCCGCCCCGTGAGCGTGCTGGCGGGCCTCGCGGCGGTCTCGCTCGGCGTGCTGCCGATCGCGGCCAACACGCTGTTCGCGCCCTATGTGCGCGCGCGTGCGCTCGGCGAGCAACCGCCGATCGCCGCCGTGAACGCCGCCGCCGCCTGCATGCCGTTCGAACCGCGCTGGCTGCAGGTCCAGGCGCAGGAACAGCTCATCGCCGGCGACCTGCGCGCGGCTGCCAGGACCGCCGCGCGCGCCGTCGAGCTGCGGCCGTTCGAGCCGCAGTACTACCTGCAGGTCGGCGAGGCGCTCGCGCGCATCGGCCAGCTGCAGCAGGCCGAACGCATCGCGCAGTACGCGTTGCGCATCGACCCGCCGAACCCCGTACTGCGCGTGCTGCTCGCCACGGTGCTGGCGCAGCAGCAGCAGGCCGACGAGGCGATCGCCGCCGTCGTGCACGATCCGCATCCGGTGCTGCGCGCGCAGCTGCCGCACCTCTTCCACCAGCTCGCCGACCTCGCGGCGCAGCACGACGACGCCGCGGGTGCTGCGCGCTTCCGCGTCGAGCAGCACTTCCTCGAGGCCGCCGAGAACCTCGGCGATCCATCGCCGACGGCGCTGACCGCCGCCTCCGAACACGTCAAGGCGATGTTCTCGGCGATGGCTGCGGCCGGCACGTTGCGCACCGACCTGCGCGGCTTCCTCATGAGCGCGCTGCACGCGCTCGACCTCGGCGACACGTCGGCGGCGATCGACCTCGGCGGCCAGGCGCAGAAGCTCGGCATCGGGCTGCCGCGCTGGCAACGCGAACTGCTCGGCGACAAGCTCGCGCCGCTCGAACGCGTCGAGGCGTGGCACGACGTGCTGGCCCGGCGCTGATCGCTCCGCTACTTGCCGGCCCCGACCTTGCTCGCGGCCGCCTGCACGAGCTCGAGGTCACCCTCGGCGCCGCACGCCTCGACGAACTGCTCGATCGTCCACTTGCGGCCGTGCAGCGCGTGGCCGGCGGGGCACAGTCCGCTGAGTGGGCCCTGCAGGCAGTAGCCGAGGTACGCCATTCCAAGGCGCGTCGCGTGCAGGCGATCGCCCTGCAGCAGCGCGCCGGGTGCAGTCTGCAGCGCGCCGTCGGACAGCGGCAGCGCTACGCCCTTGTCCTTCATCATCGCGACGAGCTCCGCGAGCGGGAACAGGTGCAGGTTCTCGTGCTCGGCGACGAACGCGGCGATCTGCTCGTTGAGCTGCTTCAGCACCTCGGGCGCCGGGATCCACGACGCTTGCAGCATGCGCGGAGCAGCGCCGTGCATGTCGGGCAGGTCGCCGAGCAGCACCGGCATCTTCAATCGCCCGATCATCTCGAGGCCCGCCGCGACCTTCGCCTTGCGCGCGCCGGCATCACCTTCGGGTCCCGGCTCGTGACACGGGCCATAGGCGAACCAAATCAGAAAGTCGATGCCGACGACGACGTCGGGCGGCTTCTTGAGCACGCCCTGGAGCTGCAGCTCGCCCATGCCCATCGGATCCTGGAACATGAAGAGCATCTGCCCCGTGCTGTGCGTCGTCGCGCGCGCCTCGTCGCCGATCCAGTGCTCGAGCACGTACTGCAGCGTGACCGAATCGCCCTTCTCCTTGGCACCGAACATCGGCCCGTCGCGGAAGCCGCCGCTGACGCTGGCGCCGATGACATGCACGCGCAGCTCCTTGGCGGGGGCGGCGGCGGGCTTGCCGTTGGCCGGTTTGCCATGAGTCTGGGCGGTGAGGGGAACCAGGCTGCACAGCAGCGCCGTGAACAAACAGGTGACGTGACGCATGTTGCCTAGCGTAGCGAATCGAGCACGAGGTCGTGAACGGCACGCCGCACGCCCGTGATCTTGTTGTTGACGCGGGTCGGGTGCACGCGGTTGGTCAGCAGCACACAGCAGAGGTCGTGGCGCGGATCGCACCAGAGCGAGGTGCCCGTGAAGCCCGTGTGGCCGAACGTGTCGGGCGGCACGCTCGTGCCGCCGTAGCCGCCGCTGGCAAGCAGCTGGAAGCCGAGGCCGCGCGTCGTGTCGCCGCCGAACCCGACCGGGCGGGTCGCCTCGGCGACCAGCGGCCGCGGCAGCACGCCGCGCCCGCCGGCCAGCATCGCGATGCCGTAGCGCATCACGTCCTCCGCGGTCGCGAACAGGCCGGCGTGGCCCGAGATGCCGCCCATCGCGAACGCGTTCTCGTCGTGCACGTAGCCGCGCACGATGCCGCCGCGCTGTGCGTCCTGTTCGGTCGGCGCCGCGTCCGCGGCGGGCCCGTCGGTCGGCACGAAGCGGGCGCTGCGCATGCCGAACGCGTCGAACACCTCGCGCTGCACGAACGGCCCGAACGGCTCGCCGCTCGCCGCCTCGACGACCGCCATCAGCAGCACGAAGCCGAGGTCGCTGTAGGTGACGCTCGTGCCGGGTTCGGTCATCAGGCCCTCGGCCGCGGCCGCCGCGACGATCGCGTCCTTGCCATGCAGAGTGCGGTAGTAGCGTTCGTAGGCCGGCAGGCCGCCGCTGTGCGCGAGCAGATGCCGCACCGTGACGCGTTCCTTGCCGGTGCCCTGGAACGCGGGCACCCACTTCTGCACCGGGTCGTCGAGCGAGAGCCTGCCGAGCGCGACGAGGCGCAGGATCGCCGGCGTCGTCGCGCAGACCTTCGTCAACGACGCCAGGTCGTAGAGCGTGCCGGGCGTCACGGCCGGTTCGTCGGGCGCGTAGCCGAGGCGGCCGACGGCGACCTCGGCGACGATCGCGCCGCGCCGCGCGACGAGGCACACCGCACCCGGGAACGCGCGGTCGGCCACCGCGGCTTCGAGCACGGTGCGCAGGCGCGCGGGCAGCGCCGCATCGAGGTCCTGGTCCGCGGGCTCGGCGCGCGCCACGTCGCGGCCCGGCAGCACGGTGCAGCCGGTGCCGGCCGGCGCGACGCCCGGGATCGTCACGGGCAGGCGTCCGAACAGCGGCGCCGCGCCGAGCAGCGCGGCCGCCGCCGCGCGTTCGACGCGTTCGGTGCCGAGGAACGCGCAGACGTAGACCGTCGCGGCCGGGATCTCGCGCACGAGGTAGGGATTGCCGAACGACACGACGACGACCTGCTGCCCGTCGCGCAGCGCGTCGAGCACCGGACGCAGCTCCGGTGGCACGCCGATGCGGCCCGCGAACGCGCGCACCCTGACGTGCAGCGCCAGCACGACGGTGTTCGCCGTGCGCACGCGCTGTACGGCGGCCGCCACGTCGACAGCGCTGCTGGCCGGCGACAGCCGCGCGTCGCCGGTCGTGGCGAGACCACGATGCATGCTGTCGGCGAATGTGCGGCCGGGTGTGTCGTCACCGGCGCCGTCCTTGTCGTCGAGCAGCGTCACGACCACGGCGCCGCCGTGCGCCTCGTCCGGCTGCAACGGCAGGACGCCGGCGCGGTCGCGCACGAGCACGAGGCCGCGCCCCGCGATCGTGTCGGCGAGCCGTTCGGCCTCGGGCGTGCGCAGCTTCGTGCGCCAATCCGGCGCGACGCCGCCGCCGCCCGCGAGCAGGCCGACCCTGGCCTTCATGCGCAGGATGCGCAGCACGGCGTCGTCGAGCCGCGCCGCGGGCACGCGCCCCGCCCGCACGGCCTCGACGACGGCGCCGCGCGCCGCGAGCGGATCGGGTGGCATCAGCAGCACGTCCGCGCCCGCGAGCAGCGCACGCACGGCGACCTCGCCGGGCGGGAACGCGTTCTTGACGCCGCCCATCTCGAGCGCGTCGGTGACGACGAGGCCGGTGAAGCCGAGCTCGCCTCGCAGCACGCCGCCGAGGATCTTCGCACTGAGCGTCGCCGGCAGGCTCGGGTCCTCGCCGAGACCGGGCACGGCCAGGTGTCCGGTCATCACCGATTCGAGCCCTTCCCTGGCGGCCGCCGCGAACGGCACGAGCTCGACCGAGTGCAGCCGCGCGCGATCGCCAGGCACGGTCGGCAGCGCCAGGTGCGAGTCGGAGTCGACGTCGCCGTGGCCCGGGAAGTGCTTGCCGCACGGCAGCAGGCCCTCGCTGCGCACACCGCGCGCGAACGCGCAGCCGAGCCGCGCGACGAGGGCGGGGTCTTCGCCGAAGCTGCGCACGTTGATGATCGGGTTGTCGGGGTTGCTGTTGACGTCGAGCACGGGCGCGTAGACCCACTGGAAGCCGAGCGCCTTCGCCTCCTGCGCGGTGACGCGCCCCATCGCCTCGGCGAGTGCTTGCGAACCCGTCGCGCCGACGAGCATCTGGTTGCCGAGTTCGGTGGCGCCGCGCAGGCGGAACCAGACGCCACCTTCGAAGTCGCCGGCCAGCAGCAGCGGCACCTCGGCGGCCGCCTGCAGCCGCGGCACGAGGACCGCCGCGTCGTCGACGGTGCCGAGACTCAGGATCACGCCGCCGAGCCCGACGTCGCGCACCCAGGCGAGCAGCTTCGCGTGGTTGCTGGCCTCGCCGGTGCCCTGCAGGCGCGACAACGACCAGCTGGTGAACAGCTGCCCCGCCTTCTGTTCGAGGCTCAGGCTCGCAAGCAGTCGTTCGGCGGGGTCCTGCGCCGTGGCCAGGGACGACACGATCCACAGCGTGGAGCCGGCGGCGACGAGTGCGTGCATGCGTAGATCCATACCCGGCGAGCACCGCCTGGCGAGGGGGCGGGGCCCGGTTCGTCGCCCAACCGGGTCGGACCGGCCGGCGCCGGCGCGGACGCCGCTACAGCGCGAACAGGCCGAGCGTCAGCCGCACGGCGTTCGACGTCTTGATGCCGAACGGGTTGGCCGCCGCGTCGAGGAACACCGACTGGCTCGCGATGACGTTGCCGGCGAGCGACGCCGTGCCCGGGATCGGGAAGCTCACCGTCATGCCCGGCAGCGGGGTGCCGAGGTTGGTGATGAGGGTGCCGAAGCCCTGGTTGATGTCGAGCAGCGCTGCACAGCCCGGCGCGCCGAGGATGCCGAGGTCCACGCCCGGGGCCGCGATCGGCCCGAGACTCAGGAAGTCGATGCCGACGCCGGGCACACCCTCGTTCGACGTGGTCAGGCCGATCGTCGTGCCGAGCACGGGCGCCGCCGATGCCGCGAGCGTCAGCGGCAGGGACTCGGGCGCCGTGAGCACCAACGTGCTCACCGTCGTGACGTCGGTCGGACCGAGATCCGGCGACGGGCCGCCGGCCGAGAAGCCGACCACCGTCTGGTCGAAGTAGGGGCTGCCGCCGAACGGGTCCATCGTGACCCACACGTAGTTGACGTTGTTGCTGGCGAGGTCGAACTGGATCTGCATCGTCGACGGGTTCAGCGTCGTGCTCGGGTAGCTCTCGACGCCGTCCCAGGTGATGACCATGAGCGAGCCGACCTGCTCGTACTTGATCAGGCCGCTGCCGACCTCCGACGAGACGAAGTCGTGCCACGCGAGCGCCCACATCGTGGCCGGCGTGTTCAGCAGTCCGCCTTGGTTGGGCAGGTAGCTCAGGGCACCGGGCGGCGTCGCGTTCGCCGCGTCGGAGACGTAGCCGTTGGTCGCCACGTAGAGCTGCGTCGTCATGCCGGTCGGGTGCAGCAGCGGCGATGGCAGCGGCACCGTGGTCTCGAGGTTGTTGTTGGCCGGCAGCGGCGTCGCCGCGACGGTCGGTGGGATGTAGCTGACGCCGACACCCTGGCCGACGATGTAGCCCGAACCCGTGAACGTCAGCGTCAGCGAACGCCCGTTCAGCGCCGCCGCCGTGGCCGCGGCACTGTTGAAGCGCTGGTAGAACGAACCCCTCGTGGCGTAGCAGCCGGCGCCGTAGTCGACCTTCGTCGCGCAGTTGTGCGCGATCGCGCCGTTGCCGTAGTAGATCGTGCCCGAGAACACGTACGGCGAGAACGGCGCCACGGTGAAGGCGTCCGCCTGCGTCGCACCGGCCGTGATCGACAGCTCGGCGTTGGCGAAGTTCTGGTTCGTGCCGTTGCCGAGGAAGAAGTAGGCGCCGACGTTGTTGTAGCGCACGGCGACGCCGTAGGTGCCGGGCTGCAGCACGCCGCCCGTCGTGAAGCACACGGACGGGATCGTCGGGGTCGCCGGGTACGTCGACGGCCCCAACGTCAGCCTCGACCAGTTCGCCGCGTTCGTCTCACTGCCGACGTAGGTCGTGATGCCGGGGTTGGTGATCCAGACCTCGATCGATCCCGCCGTGCCGACCGGCGTGATCGCGTAGTAGGTCAGGCCCTGCAGCGTGACCGTCGTGTTGACGGTCATGTCGAAGAAGACCTGCGGTTTCGTGTTGGGCGGTCCCCAGAGGTAGGGCGAACCGGTCGGGACCACGGGCAGGCTGTTCTGCGCGTTGGCGGCGACGGTGAGGCACAGGGCGAGCAGGCTCGTGCGGACGTTCATGGGGCTCCTTGAACAGAGGGCGGAAGTGCTGGCGAACGGCGGTGGAGGATAGTCGGCGGGAGCGGGTCCGTCACCGCCGACCACCTCCCCGGACGGCGGCGAGGAGTTTCCAGGTCGGCGGCGCTCGCGTCGCGGCGCCGGGTCGGGGTTACTGCTGGCAGCAAGCAGGGCGCGTGCGCATGCCGCGGGCGGTGCTGCGGCGGCAGGCTCGGATCGGTGCACATCGAGGCGCGGCTGGCTCAGGCCGTACCGGCGCTGCCCGCACCGGCGCCGTCGAGTGCGCCAGCGGCCTGCGTGTCGAGCAGCACGAGCACGTTCGCATGGTGGCGGATCGCCGCCGCCGGGCACGACGTGGTCATCGGCCCGCGCAGCATCGCGCGCACGGCCTCGGCCTTGCCGTGACCGAACGCGCAGACCACGAGGCGCCGCGCGCCGAGGATCGACGCGGGTCCCGCCGTCACCGCGAGCCGCGGCGGTTCGTCGGGTGCGAAGCGCGGCCGCGCATCCTCGCGCGTCGTCTCGGCCAGCGTCGCGACGTGGAAGCCGCGATCCCACGACGTGCCGGGTTCGTTGAACGCGAGGTGGCCGTTGCGGCCGACGCCGAGGAACTGCAGCGACACGCCGCCCGCGCGCTGCAGCCGGTCGGCGTGCGCACGCAGGCTCGCTGGCTCGCCGTCGTGCGGCACGGGCAGGAACGTGCCGCGCGACAGCATCTCGTCGAACGCCGGGCACGCCGCGCACAGCTCGTGCACCATGCCGCCGCGCCGCGCCGGTTCGAAGCCCAGGTACTCGTCGAGGTGCGTGGCGACGAAGGCGGTCGCCGAGACGCGGCCCGCGGCCAGCTCGGCGCCCAGCGCGCGCAGGAACGCCGCGTAGGTGCCGCCGGTCGCGAAGCCCAGCAGCGGCTGCCGCGCGCCCGACAGCGTGCCACGCACCTCGTCGAGCAGCAGCGGCACGGCGGCCTGGGCGGATGCCAGCACACGGACCTGCGGCACAGTCACGGCGTCGTCCATCGGAGCGGCACTGTGCAGACGGCGCGGCTGACTGGCAAGCGGAACCGACCGGTCGAGGGCAAGTCGGTGCTCAGCGGTGCCAGGGGTCCCGGTGGGGCACGAGCTCGCTCGTGTGGAAGTCCACCTTGGCCCGATAGATGGTCGCGAAGTAGCGCGGCCCCGACTGGCTGTCGAGCGGGCGCAGACCCGAGTAGTAGTGGAACAGCAGCGAGTACGGCACGCAGTCGCCGTGCTTGACCTCGTACACTTCCTCGAGCTTGTCGGTCGGTTCGAACCACGAGGTCTCGCTGCCGTCGATGCTGCCGACGACGACGAAGTCGCCCCGCTTCACGGCCACGCGGCCGGCGTGCAGCGGCAGCATGCCGGCGCGCGGCGCGTAGAACTCGAAGCTCCAGCCGCCCGTGAACCAGACCTTCGCGGTCGCGTCGGTCGCCTTGGCCCAGGCGGCGGCGTCGCGAGCGCACGCGACACAGGCGCGGCCCTCGAGGTGGTCCACGCCTTCGTAGAACAGTCCGAGCGCCACGCTGAGCGCGCAGATCCAGACGACGCCGGGACCGTGGCGGCGCGTTCGTGCCGCGACCCAGCCGGCCGAGAACGTCATCGCGATGACGACCACCATGGCACGGCGCGCCGCGGGAAACGGCGACACCACGAACGATGCGGCGATCTGCGCGATCGCCCAGCCGCAGAAGAACAGCCGCGTGCGGCCGGCCGGAGTCAGGCGCCGCGTCCGCCAGAGACGCGCGAGCGGCGCGCGGCCGACGCGCCACAGCAGCGCCGCGATCGCACCCCAGGTCGTCAGCGACAGGAACAGGTAGGCGACCGAGTCCAGCGCCAGGTCGCCGAGCCCACGATCGTCGTCGTTGGGCACGATGGCGACGACCGCGAACGCCACGAGGTAGAGCAGCCCGGCCCCGCCGAGCACCCAGCGCGGCGCGCGCAGCGCGTAGAGCGCGAGCAGCGCCGCGGGCACGCCGAGGCCGCCGACCTGCATGAACATGCCGCGCACGAGGTGCGACCAGTCGCGGTACTGCGTGAGTTCGAGCTGGCGCAGGAAGTACGACCCGCCGCCCTCGTGCGACAGCGCGACGAGGCCCTCGATGCCGAGCGCCACGGCGCCGGCGACCGCGCACGCGACGAGGAACTCGCGCGGCCGCCGCTGCAGCAACCCGCCGAGGAACCAGAGCCCGAACAGGCCCATCGCCGAGTACTTGGTCTGCAGCGCCAGGCCCTGCAGCAGGCCCGCGGCCGCCGCGAGGCGCAGGCTGCGGCGATCGAACGCCTGCAGCAGCACGGCGAGACCCGACAGCCCGAGCGCGAGCATCGGCACCTCGAGCATGAGGTTGACGCCGGGCAACACGCTCGGACCCAGCGCGATCGCCGCCATCAGCGGTGCGGCGTGTTCGCGCACGAACCGGCGCAGCAGCGTCAGCAGGCTGTAGCAGAACAGCCAATGCACGGGCAGATACCACAGGTGCCACGCCGTCGGCGAGTCGCCGAACCAGGCGATCGCGGGCGCCCAGTAGTAGGAGTTCACGGGCGCGACCATGACGTTCCACGCCGGCTGCGGTCGCTGATGCCAGGGCACCTCGAACTCGAACGGGTGCAGCGGATCCTTCGCGACCTGGGCCGCGTAGTACTGGTGGCAGACGTCGTCGACCGTCAGCGGCTCGAACAGGTTGACGAGGTTCATCACCAGCGCCACGTAGAACGCGATCAGCGCCGGTGATCTTGCGCGTGAGGGGGCGGACATCGACGGACGCGAGCGAGGCCTTGGGGTCGAGGGCTTGGAGGCGACGGTGCGCGCACCACCGCAGCGGAACGACGGCCGGAGCCGCGTCGCAAGATAGCGGGCTCGCCCCTACCCTTCCCGTGTGGAACCCGATCTAGTTGTCTCGCTGCAGCGCCTGTTCGGCCATGCCGGGTTCCGCAGCGTGCAGCGCGAGGTCATCGAACACTTCCTCGGTGGCGGCTCCGGGCTCGTGCTGATGGCCACGGGCGAAGGCAAGTCGCTGTGCTACCAGCTGCCCGCGTTCGTCGGCGACGGCATCACGCTCGTCGTGTCGCCGCTGATCGCGCTCATGGACGATCAGGTCGAAGCACTGCGCCAGCGCGGCCTGCCGGCGACCTGCGTGCACAGCATGCTCGACCGCGGCGAACGCGAGCGACGGCTCGATCGCGTGCGCACCGGCGAGGTGCAGCTGCTCTACGTGACGCCCGAGCGCTTCCGGGTCGACGGGTTCCTCGACGCGGTGCAGGCGATGCCCGTGCGTCGCTTCGTGATCGACGAGGCCCACTGCGTCAGTCACTGGGGCCACGACTTCCGCCCCGACTACCTGCGGCTCGGCGACGTGCGGGGGGCGCTCGGCAGGCCGCCGTGCCTCGCGCTGTCGGCGACGGCGACCCCCGCCGTGCAGCAGGACATCCGCGCCGTGCTGGGCCTCGAAGACGCGCCGCTGTTCCACACGGGCATCGCGCGCCCCAACCTGTTCCTGTCGGTGCATGCGTGCGACGACGACGGCGAGAAGCTGCGGCGCCTGCGCACCGTGCTCGCGCGCACGGGCGGCCCCTGCATCGTCTACTGCGCGCTGATCAAGGACCTGTTGCGTCTCGAGGGCGAACTGCAGCGCGCGGGCATCAGCCCGCTCGTCTACCACGGCAACCTGTCGGCCCACGAACGGTCGACACAACAGCGGGCGTTCCAGTCGAGCGACAACGCGCTCATGCTCGCGACGAACGCCTTCGGCATGGGCGTCGACAAGGCCGACATCCGCGCCATCGTGCATTGGCAGATCCCGCGCACGCTCGAGGCCTGCTACCAGGAGGTCGGCCGGGCCGGCCGCGACGGGCTCGGGTCCTTCTGCGAACTGCTCTACCGCGAGGAGGACCTCGTCATCCAACGCAACTTCACCGAGTGGGCCAACCCGACGGCGGCGTTCGCGCGGCAGATCGTCGACCACCTGCAGGCGCTCGGCGACCGCCTGCACGCCGTCGACCTCGAGACGCTGCGCGCGACGTTCCTCGTGCAGAACCGCCACGACGGCCGCGTCGACACGGTGCTGCGCCTGCTGCGCAGCGGCGGCTGCACGCGCGGCGAACTCGGCCGCGACCTGGTCGTCGTGCGGGCGCCGAGCGACGCCGAGCTCGCCGACTGGCTGCCCGAGGACAAGCGCCGGGCCGACCTCATGGGCCTCCTGCGCATGGTCCGCTACGCCACCGAGCCGGTGTGCCGCAAGCAGACGATGCACGCCCACTTCGGCTTCGACGACATCGCCGGCGCCTGCGGCGCGTGCGACATCTGCACCGAGGCCGCGACGTGGATGGACCAGCACCTGCCGCCGAGCCGCGCGCTGCCGGCCCAGCCGGTCGCCACGGCCTCGTCGGCGCCGCTGCAGCGCGGCGACTGGATCGACGTCGGCGGGCTCGGGCTGTGCTGCGTGCAGAGCGTACATCGCCGCGGCTCGTCGTGGCGAGCCCAGGTCGAACGCGCGGCCGACCTCAGTTCGCACCAGCTCGATCTCGCGCGGCGGCGCTGGCGGCGCGTCGAACGCTGACCCGCTCAGGCGCTGTTCGCCGCCGGCGCGCGCCGCGCGCGCGGTCGTTGCGACGGCACGCACCATGGTTACTGTCTGCCCCACCCGATGGGCCTCTACACGCGAACCACCCGGAGCTGGCTCGAACGCCGCTTCCAGCGCCGGTCCGCCGCCGGCGTCTACCTGGCCCACATGCCGATCTACGGCCTCGGCCAGGCCGACGCGGAGGGTGGGCATCCGGCGCGGCTCGCGCGCGTGCTGCGCATGCTGCGCTCGCTCGACGGGCTCGAGTTCACGAGCCTGCTCGACGTCGGCGGCGCCGAGGGCTACCTGGCCCACGTGGTGCGCACGCTGTTCGGCGCGCGCGTCATTACCTGCGACCTGTCGCTGCAGGCCTGCCTGCGCGCCAAGGAGCTGTTCGGCCTCACCTCGGCCGCCATCGACTGCGCGCGGCTGCCGTTCGCCGACGCATGCTTCGACGTCGTCGTCTGCAGCGAGGTGCTCGAACACGTCGAGCACCCGGTCGAGACGATGCTCGAACTGCAGCGCGTCGCGCGCGACGCGGTGCTGCTGACGACCGAGGAGATCCGCTACGACAAGGCGGCGATCGACGAGTACCTGTTCCGCCGGCCGGGATGGCCGCACATGGAACGCAACCTCTTCCATCCCGACGACCTCGCCGCGGCCTTCCCGGGGGCCAGCATGACGCCGCAGTGCGACGCGCCGCCGCCCAGGCAGCTGCCCGATCGCGGCGCGGCCCGGCAGTGGCTGCTCGCCAACACGCGCAGCACGGTGCTCGAGCCGGGGCGCATCGGCGTCGTCGTCACCGCGGTGCACGCCGGTGCACGCACGCGGCCCCGCCGCCACAGCGACGTGGAGCTGATCGACCACCTGCTCGCGACGACGATCGCGCCGGGCTCGCGCTGGCCGCGTGCGAGCCCACCCGACACCGAGCTGCTCGCGAGCCTGCGGGATCCCGCGACCGGCGGGCGGCTGCGCCTCGTCGACAACTGCCTGCTCGGCGACGGCGGGGCCAGCTACGCCGTGCACGACGGCGTGCCCGACTTCGTCAGCGAACTGGTGCGCTCCCCCACGCGCGCCGAGCTCGAGCGGCGGCTCGCCAAGGAACCCGGCCCGCGCCGCGCGGCGCTGCTCGACCTCGACGCGCGGTTGTCGCTGCCCGATCGCTGGCCCCAGGACCACTTCGATCTGCGCGACCGCGAGCAGCGCCGCGGCTTCTGGCCCAACCACGAACTCGTGCCGCGCGGCTCTGGCGAGGGCTTCGCGTGGCACGCCACGGGCAACGACCCGTGGGTGCTGACGCCGTGCCTGCAACGGCCGCTGCGCGAGGTCGTGCTCGAGCTGCGCGTGCACAACCCCGCGGTCGCGGTCGACGCCGGCACCGGACAGATCTTCTGGAAGGGCGCCGACGACGAAGCGTTCGAAGAGGCCCGCTCGGTGCTGTTCCCGCTGCGCAACGACGGCGCCGTGCACGAGTACCGCGTCGTGCTCGCGGGCCACCCGCGGCTGCCGGACGAGGTGCAGTGGTTGCGCCTCGATCTCGTCGACGGCCCGTGCGAGGTGGACCTGTTGTCGCTGCGCCTCGCCTGACCCGGCGCGGCTACGGGATGTGCTCGCCGCGCGCCAGCATGGCGTCGAAGCGCGCCCGCGAGAGACGCAGGTGCGCCTCGGCGTCGCGCGGCTGCACCCAGTCGAAGCCGATGCGGGCCCAATCGGGGTCGTCGGGATCGATGCCGAGTTCGGCGACGGCTTCGCGGCTCGCAACGAAGAACTGGCGCCGGAACGGCAGCAGGTAGCCGCCCTCGGCCCGCAGCGATGCGGCCGCCGCGGCGTGGTCGACGAACCAACGGTTCTGGTACGACGACATGCGCTCCGTGTACATCGTCACGGCCCGCAGCAGCGGCAGCGCGTCCGCGAGCAGCGCGGCCCACGCGACGAAACCGTGTTCCCACGCGATCACGTCGTGTGCTTGCGCCCGCCCGACCGACGATCGCCGCGCGAGCAGTTCGTCGATGCCGCACGCAGCGAACGTCGGCAGCTGCGTGAAGCGCACCGCGGCGGCGCGCGCGGCCGACGCCGTCGGCGAGCCGAGCGCACGATGCAGCGCGCGCGCCGCCTGCCGGCACCGAACGATGCGCTGTTCGCCGTCGTTCACGGCGGCGGTGCGGGCAAGGGTTCGATGCCGGGGCAGGTGCGCAGCACGCGCTCGCGCAGCGCCGGATCGTCGCGCACCTCGGGCCAGAACGGCCACTGCCGGCACCGGTCCGGGCG
>DASUFY010000033.1:0-28578 GCA_036274315.1 Planctomycetota bacterium
GGCGCGGCACGCATCCGCTCATTGCTCCCTGGCGGCTGGCAAAGAAACAACAACGACGAACTGGACCAACTGGACGCCAGCCGCGAGGGCGCGGCACGCATCCGCTCATTGCTCCCTGGCGGCTGGCGAAGAAACAACAACGACGAACTGGACCAACTGGACGCCAGCCGCGGCAGGGCGCGCATCAGCTCCGACGACCTGCGCGTCCGACGCATCCACCACACCCCGACGCATTTCTGGATCACTCACATGGCACTCAAGGAATTCAAACTGCCCGACATCGGTGAAGGCATCGCCGAGGGCGAGATCGTCAGCTGGAAGGTCAAGCCCGGCCAGCACGTCAAGGAAGAGGACGAGTTCGTCGAGGTGATGACCGACAAGGCGACCGTGACGATCACGGTGCCGTTCACGGGCGTCATCGCCGAGTTGCGCTGCAAGGAAGGGGACGTCGTTCCGGTCGGCTCCGTCATCGCGGTCATCGATGCGGGTGCGACCGGCGGCGCGAGTGCCGAAGCGCCGGCGAGCAAGCCGGCCGCGGCTCCCGCACCCGCTCCCGCCCCCGCGCCAGCCAAGGCCGCGGCGCCCGCCCCCGCGCCCGCGCCGGCGGCTCCCACCAAGACCGTCGTCGTGCCCGCGGCGCCCGCACCGGTGCACGCTGCGGCCGCGGCACCCGCGCCCGCGCGGGCCTTCGTGCAGAGCAGTCCCGGCAAGGTGCTCGCCGCACCGGCGACGCGCCGCCGCGCGCGCGAACTCGGCATCGACCTGCACACGGTCCCGGCCACGGGGCCGCGCGGCCGCATCACCAACGACGACCTCGCCGCCGCCGGCACCGGCACCGCGGCCCGTCCGGCAGCCGCGGCCGGCGCCCCGCGCTTCACCCCGATCGCGATCCCGCCGGCCCCGGCCGGGCGCACCGAGGAGCGCGTGCCGTTCCGCGGTCTGCGCCGCAAGATCGCCGAGGCGATGGCGCGCTCCAAGTACACGGCCACGCACTTCACCTACGTCGACGACATCGACGTTACCGAGCTCGTCAAGATCCGCGGCGACGCCAAGAAGGCCTTCGCCGACAAGGGCGTCAACATCACGTACCTGCCGTTCATCATGAAGGCGATCGTCGCGGCCATGCGCGAGTTCCCGGCGATGAACAGCTCGCTCGACGAGGTGACGAACGAACTCGTCATCAAGAAGTACTACAACTTCGGCATCGCGACCGACACCGACAACGGCCTCATCGTGCCCGTCATCAAGGACGTCGATCGCAAGGGCATCGCCGAGCTCGCCAAGGACCTGCAGGACCTCGCGGCGCGCACGCGCGACGGCAAGGTCACCGTCGACGACCTCACGGGCGGCACGTTCACGATCACCAACGCCGGCAACATCGGCGGCCTGTTCGCGACACCCGTCATCAACTTCCCCGAGGTCGCGATTCTCGGCGTGCACGCGATCAAGGAGACGCCGGTCGTGCGCAACGGGCAGATCGTCGTCGGCAACAAGATGTACCTGTCGGTCTCGATCGACCACCGCCTCGTCGACGGCGCCACCGGCGCGCGCTGGATGAACGTGATCAAGGACCACCTCGAGCAGCCGTACCGGCTGCTGCTGGCCTGATGCCGCGCGCGAAGATCGTGAAGAAGGGCAAGACGAAGACCCCGGCCAAGGGCAAGACCGCGGCGCCGCGCGCACACGCCGCGGTGCCGGCCGCGCCGAACCCGCCGTCGTCGGCCGGTCTCGTGCGCCTGCTCGAGGACGACGGCACCGTGCAGAAGGGCAAGGATCCGAACCTGCCCGAAGCGACGCTGCTGTTCCTCTACGAGCAGATGGTGCAGGTTCGCGAGTTCGACCGCCGCATGCTCATGCTGCAGCGCCAGGGCCGCATCGGCTTCTACGGGCCGATCCTCGGCCAGGAGGCCGCGACCGTCGGCTCGATCGCCGCGCTCGAGGCGCGCGACTGGATCTTCCCGGCGCTGCGCGAAGGCGCCGCCGCGATGATGCGCGGCCTGTCGCTGACCGAGGCGATCGATCAGCTGATCGGCAACGGCGCCGATCGCTGCAAAGGCCGCCAGATGCCGTGCCACTACACGTTCAAGGAAGGCCACTACTACGGCATGTCGTCCGTGATCGGCACGCAGATCTCGCACGCGGTCGGCGCGGCCATGGCGGCGCGCCTGCGCGGCGACGACGTCGTCGTGCTCGGTTACCTCGGCGACGGTGCGACGAGCGCCAACGACTTCCACTGCGGTATGAACTTCGCCGCCGTCTACCGGAGCCCGTGCGTGCTGCTGTGCCAGAACAACCAGTGGGCCATCTCGGTGCCGATCAGCAAGCAGAGCGCCTCGGAGACGCTGGCGCAGAAGGGCAAGGCCTACGGCATGCCCTACGTGCGCGTCGACGGCAACGACGTGCTCGCGGTCTACACGGTGACGAAGGCCGCGGCGGACCGGGCCCGCGCCGGCGACGGCCCGACGTTCATCGAGGCGGTCACCTACCGGCGCCTCGGCCACAGCTCGAGCGACGACCCGACGCGCTACCGCGACGAAGCCGAGGTGAAGCTGTGGGAGAAGAAAGACCCCGTCGATCGCTTCCGCACCTACCTGACCAGGCGCGGGCTCTGGAGCGAAGCGAAGGAGACGGGGCTCGGGGAGCGCATCGCGCTGGCCGTCAACGAAGCGATCGCCGCGGCCGAACAGAACGGACCGCCGGCCGACGAGACGCTGGTCACCGACGTCTACGCCGACGTGCCGCAGCAGCTGCGCGAGCAGCTGGCCGAGGTGCTCGCGCTCGACGGGCGCGGCGTCAACGAGGGTGCGTTCCCGCTGTAGCAAACTGCGCACGACGTTTGCTCGTGCAGTCGTCGGGCGCCACGTGCTCGGTTCGCACGCGCGGGACTTTCGCGGATTCCGTGGCCCGGGCGGGCCGGAAACGGCTCCGTGACGGCCGCCCGAGGTCCGTTCGCTCCCGCCACTCGGGCCACCACATCCGACCCGTTGAGCCCATGCACTCCATCCTTTCCACGACACTCGCCTCGATGCTGATCGGCGGCACGCTCGCTGCCCAATGGGCAGAGGCGACCCCGACGCCGGCACCGTCGGCTCGCAAGGCCGCCGTCATGGCGTACGACCCGTTCTCCGACAGCGTGTTGCTGTTCGGCGGCTTCGGCGGCACCGGCCTCGGCACGATGTACAACGACACCTGGACCTACGACGGCACGAACTGGACGCAGCGTGCTCCCGCCACGTCGCCGCCGGCGAAGTTCTTCAGCAGCGTCGCCTTCGACCTCGGCCGACAGGTCTTCGTGCTCTATGGCGGCAACGCGACCTACACGAGCCCGGGCACGAACGACACCTGGGAGTACGACGGCGCCACGTGGACGCAGCGCTTCCCGGCGAACAACCCCGGCACGCTCGGCCTGCACGCGATGGCCTACGACTCGGCGCGCAACCGCGTCGTGCTCTACGGCGGCATGCCGGGCGGCAACCCGATCGTCGACAGCAACCAGACCTGGGAGTACGACGGCGTCGACTGGACGCTGCGCACGCCCGCGACGAACCCCGGCCGGCTCGAGGCCCATGCGATGTGCTTCCACGCCGGCCTCGGCAAGACGATCCTGTTCGGCGGCGTCAACGCCACGTCGGGCGCGCCGCTGCCGGTCGACACCGACAAGACCTGGGCCTGGGACGGCACGAACTGGGCAGAGCTGCCGGTGAGCGGCGTGCGGCCGCCGAAGCGCGAGCGCGCCAGCATGGCCTACGACCCGGTGCGGCAGGTGTGCGTGCTGGTCGGCGGCATGCACTACTCGAACGGCCAGCCGCGCAACGACACCTGGGAGCTGCAGTTCGACGGCGCGACCTGGACCTGGACCGAGCGCGTGACACCCGGCCTGCCGGCGAACTTCTACCGCTTCCACAGCACGCTGGCCTTCATGATCGCCGACCGCCAGATGGTCCAGTTCGGCGGCGTGCGCGGCTCGTCGACCTACTATGGCGACACGTCGGAGTACGGCGCCAGGCACGGTGCGTTCGGCGTCGGTTGCGCCGGCAGCAACGGCGTGCCGACGCTGGCGGCGACCGACGCACCGCGACTCGGCGAGCCGTGGACGCTGCACGTCGGCAACCTGCACCCGAGCTTCAACTTCGCCGTGATCGTGGTCGGCCTGACCCAGGTGCCGGGCATCGACCTCGGGCCGCTGCTCGGCATGACGGGCTGCTTCGCCTACCAGCCGCCGGACCTGCTGGTGACAGCGCCGGCGGGGACCGGCGGCGCCACGGACTGGGTCTGGTCGAGCGTCGCCGGCCCGTTCGGTGCCTCGCTCTACTGCCAGGCCCTGTGCCTCGACCCCGCGGCCAACATGTTCGGCTTCACGATCACGAACGCGGTGGCGGCGACGATCGGCTACTGAGAACGCCCTCTCGCGGCGCCGGCCGACGCACCGGGCTCGAATGCGATGCCGAGGTGCGGCCGCGCACGCCGTCAGCGCTCGGGCAGGTGCGGCACCTCGACCCAGTCGGGCACGCCGCGCCCGTTCGCATGCACGTGCATGCCGGAATCACCGCCGCGATGCCGCCGCGCTTTCTGGGGGCCAACGGCCCCGGCATGATGCCGGCATGTTCCGCACCGCCGTCGTGCTCCTGGCCGCCACGCTGTCCGCCCAGCAACTCGAGTTCGAGGTCGCCAAGCCCCTCGCGTTGACCGGCGCGACCGTGCACACCGGCGACGGCGGCACGCCGATCGCGAACGCCGTCGTGCTGCTGCGCGACGGGCGCATCGAAGCCGTCGGGCCGGCGGCCGACGTGCACGTGCCCGAGGGCTACAAGGTCGTCGATGCCGAAGGCCGCCATGTGACGCCGGGCCTCATCGACACGCACGTGCACTACTCGCAGACCGGCTGGGCCGATGGTCGCCCCGATGCCGCCAACGTTCGCAAGGACCATCCGTACGAGCTGGCGATGGCCGAGAACGCCGCCCATCCCGAACGCTTCCACCGCGCGTTCCTGCACAGCGGCGTGACGGCCGTGTTCGACGTCGGCGGCTACCCGTGGACGCGGCTGCTCGGTGCGGCCACCGAAGACGATCCGCTCGCGCCGCACGTCGCGGCCACCGGCGCGTTGCTGGCGACGTTCGACCCCGGGCTCTCGCTGCCGGACCAGAGCCAGTTCGTGTTCCCGAAGAGCCCCGACGACGGGCGCTCGCTCGTGCGATCGCACGCGGCATGGGGCAGCAAGGCGATCAAGGTCTGGCTGATCCCCACGCCCGAACACCCGCTGTCGGAGTGGGAACCGATCGTGCTCGCCATCGGGGAGGCGGCGCGCGAGGCGGACCTGCCGCTCGTCGTGCACGCCACGACGCTCGACACGGCGGCGCTCGCCGTGCGGGCCGGCGCGCACCTGCTCGTGCACAGCGTCGAGGACCAGGAGGTCGACGACGCCTTCGTCGCGGCGCTGCGCGAGCACGAGACCTTCTATTGCCCGACGCTGACCGTGCGCCGCGGCTACGCGCAGCTCTACGCGCGGCAGTTGTCCGACGAGGTGCGCCGCCAGCTCGACGACGTGCACCCGAGCATCAAGAAGCGTGTGCTCGCCACCGAGCAGCTGCCCCAGGATCCACGGATGAACGCGCGCGCGATCGAGGCGATGAACAAGCGGCTCGAGCTGCAGGACGCGATCATGGCCAGGAACCTGATGCGCGTGCACCAGGCCGGTGTGCCCGTCGTGCTCGGCACCGATGCCGGCAATCCGCTGACCCTGCACGGACCGTCGGTGTTCGTCGAACTCGAGGCGATGCAGGCCGACGGCATGAAGGCCTCCGCGGTGCTCGTGGCCGCGACGCGCGACGCCGCGCGCGCCATGGGCCGCGGCGACGACCTCGGTCGCATCGAGCCGGGCTACATCGCCGACCTGCTCGTGCTCGAGGAGGACCCGAGCCGCGACGTGCGCGCGTTCCGGTCCGTGAGCCACGTGATCCGCGCCGGCCACATGCACGCGCGCGCCAGCCTGCTGCCGCGGTAGCAGGACGCACCGGGACCTGCGCAACGAGGCCCTATCGGCCGCGGATGCGGCGCAGCACTGCGCGCGCCGTGGCCGAGAGGCCGCCGGGCGAAGCCGCCGCCTCGAGCGCGCGCTGCTGCCACAGCTGTGTGAACAGCTGCTCGCGACCGGCCTCGTCGAGGTCGAAGAAGGCCGGGTGGAAGCGCAGCGTGCCATCGGCGTGGAGACCGCGCTGCGGCGTCAGCGCCGCCTCGACGAGCAGGTCGCGTTCGCTGCGCTTCATGCCATCTCCAGGTCGAGGTCGATGCCGGCGCGGCGCAGGCACTCCGCCAACAACCGCCGCGCGCGCGTGACGTTCTGCAGGAAGGTGTTGGTGCGCATCGACAGGCGCGCCGCGAGCGTGTGGTCGTCGTCGCGGCCGTCGGCCGCGATGCGCGCGTCGATCGCCAGACGCGGACGCGCCGGCAGCTTGTCGCGGCACGCCGCGACCGCGGCGCACACGCTGGCATCGGGCACGCTGGCCGGTTCGATCGCGGGCACCTCGGGCGCATCGGGAAGCTCGGTGGCGCCAGCGGCCCGGTCCAGACGGTGCCGGCGCGTGTCGCTGATGGCGAGGTTGCGCGCGATGCGCGCCGCGAGGCGCAACAGCCCGTGCGGCCGGCCGTCGGGCACGCAGCGCGGTGCCACCTGCCAGACGCGCAGCAGCGCCTCCTGCAGCACGGCCTCGGTGTCGACCGCGCCCGCGAAGCGCCGCAGACTGCGCCGCAGCGGCGCGTCCGCGCGCGCCAGCCAGCGCGCGAACGCGCCGTCGTCACCGGCGGCGATGGCGGCGAGTTCGGCGTCGGAGTCTGCGACGACTTCGCTCATGCGAGGGCGAGCACCTTCGCGTCGGCGCCCTCGCCGAGTCGCAACTGCACGGGCCGGTGCGCCGGCAGGCCGACCGGCACCTCGGTGACGAGCTGGATCGTCGTGCCCGCGGCGAGCGCACCGGAGCGCGTCGAACGTTCGACCTTCACCGTCACGACGAACTCGCCTTCGGCGAACACGAGCACGATGCGCGCGGGCAGCGACCACTGTTCGATCCCCGACAGCAGGAACACGAACTCGGTCGGCGTGCGCAGGCGCAGGTGCGCACGCGGCGGCGGCGGTCCCTTGGTGCGGTCGGACTCTGACTTGCGCATCGGGGCACGCTTCTTCCAACCGAAGCCGCGACGCTCCGGCTGCGCCTTCGGCGGCGCCGCCTCGTCGTCCGCCAGGTCCGCCGAACCGGCCGAGGCCGGCATCGTCGCCTGCATCGCATCGAGGTAGTCCAGCATCGGCGCGGCAGGCGCCGCCAGCGACATGACAGCCCTCGGGGCACCGCGCAGACCGAGCCCTTCGACCGACATGCCGTACGGCAACTCGTGCGGCACGTCGACGAGGCGCCGCGGATCGCGCGGATCGACGCTGGCCCGGTCGTCGATCGCCACCCACGACGTCGCGCGCGTCGCGAGACCGAACTGCAGGCCGATCTGCTCGATGGCCGCCGTGAGCTGCGCGGCATCGCCGTCGCCGGCCAGCGCCGTCTCGAGGTCTTCGACCTGCTCGCGGCCGACGAGGCGCACGACCGCACGCTCGCCCGTACCCGCGGCGACCGGCGCCACGTGCAGTTCGTGCACGAACGGGCCGTTCGCGGTCGCGCCGTGCATGCGCAGCGTGCCACCCTCCGGCCGCAGCCGCAGGCCGAGGCGCGCGGGCGCGCCGCCGAACAGGTCGGGCGGAGCCTCCGGACAGACGCCGAGCAGCGCGCTGCCGCCGAGCTGCAGGTCGGCGACGAGCGGGCACGAGGTGCGCGCGAGCAGCCGCCGCGCCGCCGGCCCCGCATCTTCGTCGAGCCCGACCAGCACCTCGATGCCGCGGCCGGCGCGCGAAGCGCAACGGGTCAAGGAACGGTTGGGTGCGGACCCGACGCCGACGACGTGCACTCGCGACGAGGCGGGCGAGCCCGTGCGGATCGCCGCGACGATCTGTTCCTCGAAGCCGATCAGGCCGTCGGTGACGAGCACGACCTGCCGCTGCACGCCACCGCGCAGCGGTTGCAGCGCCGCGAGGATCGCGTCGCGCATCTCGGAGCCGCCGCTCGCGCGCAGGCCCATGAGCCAGCGCATGGCGGCCGCCTTGTTGCCTTCGGTGGCGAAGCAGGCCGTGCCGAGCCACGGCTGCGGCCGGGACGCGAACGCGATCATCTCGAGGCGGTCCTGTGCATCGAGCGAGCCCAGCAGTTCGCCGACCACGCGCTGTGCCGCCGCCAGCGGCTGGCCCTGCATCGAGCCGCTGACGTCGAGCAGCACGATGAGGTCGCGCGGCAGGTGCGCCGCGCGTTCGCCGGCGTCGGGCGGCACGAGCGTCAGCAGGCCGTACGCTTCGTGGGCGTGCGCAGCGCCGGCAGCCGGCCGCGCGCACTGCAGCACCACGCCGGGCTGCGGTGCCGCCACCGGCCAGCGCACCACGACGTCGCGATCCATCGGCGCGCCCGCGAGCTGGGTTGTGACGCCCGAGAGCTTCTGAGCCCAGCTCAAGGCGTGCGACGGCGAGTTCGGCGCACCACCCGGCACCAAGGCGTCCTCGACCAACACGTCGAGCGACAGGCGCGGCGGGATCGCCGCATCGGCGACGGGCACCTCGAGGCGTGCGGCATCGGCCACGTTGCCCGGGGCGCCCATGTAGCGCGGCGCGACGGTCGTCGGGATGCGCCACTCCCATTGCCCGAGCACCCACGACAGCGGCTGGTCGAGCGCGATCTCGGCCGTCACCTCCGCGCCGGGCGGCACGTTGCCGAGTTCCTGCGAGAACAGGGCGCAACGCTCCTGCTCGAGCAATGCCGCGGTGCGGCCTTCGGCGAGCGCCTGCTCGAAGCGCTCGCGTGCGGCGGCGCGGCGGTCGATCTGGCCCGTCACGCGGCGGTCGCCGATGACGAACGCGAAGCCGGCCACCGCGGCATCGGCCGGCAGCGGCAGCTGGTAGCGCACCTGCAGCGGTTCCGCGTGCGCATTGGCGAACGTCTGCACGACGCGCACGACGGCGAGACCGCCGCGGCAGCGCACCTCGAGGCGCGTCGCGCGCAGCGGCAGGGTGCGGCCGCACGTGGAGACGAGGTGGCCGCCGGAGGCGGGTGAGGAACTGCGCACGGCAAGGTGGGTCTGGGTCATTCGGATGCTCTCGGGTCAGGTGATCTGCGGCTTCACGCCCGACCCCGAGGTTCGATGACAGACATTCCGGGACTTGTAACCGGGTGCTGGCGCACGCGGCCAACCCGGGCGCACGGCGGCCGCAACCCATCTCACAATCCTGCATACTCCTGGCCGGGCCCGGCAAGCTACCCGTGCGTCCGCCGAGTCCGCGACCGCGCCTCGACGTGGAGCACTGATGGACCGATGACCCCGCTCGACCTCCAACAGCACCTGCAGCAACACGGCCACGCGCTGCGTTGCCTCGCCCACGACCTCGTGCGCAACCGCGACGTCGCCGACGACCTCGTGCAGGCGACGTGGGCCGCGGCGCTCGACAAGCCGCCCGGCAGGCCGGGGCCCGTCGACGGCTGGCTCGCCACCGTGCTGCGCCGGCTGCACCTGCAGCGCCGCCGCGGCGAGCTGCGCCGCACCGAACGCGAACGCAGCGTCGCGCGGTCCGAGCTGCAGCCAGCCACCGTCGACCTCGTCACGCGGCGCGAGACGCTGCGCGCGGTCACGACCGCCGTGTTCGCGCTCGAGGAGCCGTACCAGACCGCACTGCTGCTGCGCTACTTCGAAGGCTTGACGCCCACCGAGATCGCGGCGCGAACGGCCACGAGCGTCGCCACCGTGAAGAGCCGGCTGCAGCGCGGCCTGCTGCTGCTGCGCGGCCGGCTCGACCGCGGGCTCGGCGACCGGCAACGCTGGATCGTGGCGCTCGGCGCGGCGACCGGACTGCACCTGACCACGACGACGACCATTCTCGGCACGGGAGCATTGCTGATGGGATCCACGACGAAGCTGATCCTCACCGGCGCCGCAGCGCTGCTGCTCGGCGCCCTGGCCTGGACGATGTACGGCACCGAGCCGCCGCCGGTGCCCATCGCGCCGACGGTGGTGCCGACGGCGCCGGCCGCCGCCGCGACGGCCGGCCTCGACACGACCCGTTCCGGAGACGTCGACCGCGTCGCGCTACCCGACGCAGAACCCGACGACGGCACCCTCGCGCACCCGTTCGCGTTCGATCTCGAAGTGCTGGTGCAGGACCGGCTGGGTCTGCCCGTCGAAGGCGCCAAGGTGCTGATTGCTCCGGCGGGTTGCCGGCTCGACGCAGTGCCCGAACGCACCGACGCCAACGGCATCCTGCATCTGACCTGGCGCGGGCGGGCCGCGTCGATGTCGATGGTGGTCGCCACGCGCCAGGACGAGACCCGCGATGCGATGCGCCAGATCCTCGTCGCGAGCGGCAGCCCGCAGCGCGTGGTGTTCGGTGGCAGCAACGGGCGAGGCACCACGCTGCGGCTCTACCGGGCCACCGCCGCCCAGGGCAAGGGCGACGTGTTGAGCCTGTCCTTCGAGGGAATGCCCGGCAAGGGCACGGTGATCGCGCTCGATGGCCTCGTGCTGCAGCAGGAAGCGTTCGCCGACAACCCGCCCCTGCGCGCCGGCCTGCATCCGTTCGCGAGCTTCGCCGACGTGCAGTGGCAAAAGCGTGCGCAGACGGACGGACCGACCATCGAGATCGGCGAACTGGGGATGAACGGCCGGCTCAGCTTCAAGATCAGCGACGCCAAGCTGGACGCGTCGGCCGCCGAGCCGCTGGCTGCGCGCATCGAAGGCATCGTCTACGGCGAGGATGGCAAGCCCTGCGCCAAGTGTCCCGTGGCCTGGGGCACGCAGGTCGACCGCGCGAACCAGGCGACCGAGACCGACGAGCGCGGCGCCTTCCACTTCGACAACGTACCCGAGAACGCCCTCGAACTGCGCGCCGGCGGCGGCGATGCCGGGCTGCAGCACCTGACCGTGCACAGCACGGCCGGGCAGACGGCGTCCGTCGAAGTGCACCTGCAGCGCCAGGCCACGGTGCGCGGCCGCGCGTTCGCCGCGGACGGCAAGCCGCTCGCCGGGTGGCGCGTCGAGTGGGTCGGCGTGCAGACGCAGTGGTTCGACGCCTGCACGGTCGCCGACGACGGCAGCTTCGTGCTGCCCAACCTGCCCGGCGACCGCGGGCAGCTGCTGCTGTGGCGCGACAAGGGTGCGAAGACCCTGCCGGTCCTGACGATGGCCGACGTGCTGCCGAACTCGGGTGAGGTCGAACTGCGCTACGACCCCGAGGCCTGCAGCGGCACGCTGCAACTCGAGCCCGCGCTGCCCGACGGCGTCGACACGGCCGCGGTCGAGGCGCGCATCTTCCAGGAGGAGACCGGCCGCGGCGCGCCGGTGCGGAAGGCGAAGGATTGCAACCAGTTCTCGCTCGAGGGTCTCGCCGCCGGTTGGTACCACCTCGAACTCGGCGGGCCCGGCCTCGGCTGGCTCGACGGCGGCCGCCACTGGGTCGACGGCAAGAGCCTCGTCGATCTCGGCCGCGTCCCCATGCCCCGGGCCGGCTCGGTGCACCTGCAGCTGCCACCCGATGCGGTTCCCGGCGCCGCGGGCGACAACGGCTTCGCCGTCGAGGTCTACCAGCACCGCGCCGACTGCGACGTGCGCATCGACGATCCGGCGGCAATCCCGGGCGGCACGCTGCCGCTGGCCCCGGGTGACTACATCGCCATCTGGCGCCTCGCTTCGGGCGCGCGCGGCTTCGAGCCGTTCACGGTGCAGGTTGGCCGCGTCGCCGAGGTGCAGTGCCTGCGCGCGCAGGTGCCTGCCGTCCAGGCGGATGGTGCGGCCCGCGAAGGTCGCTGAACCGCGGCGCCGACCCTCGCACCGGCGCGGAACCGGCGAATGTGACGAACCGGGACGCCCGCCGCGCGGCTCGCCGAGCATCCCTGCTGCGCAACCGTGTTGCCGTCGCGGTCGAGCAAGTGGGACCGAGGTTTCGTCGCAATGACACGGCCGGGCCGCCGCCAGCGCGCGTCGGCGCCTTCGCGCCCGGAACTCTGGCGACGCAACGCTCGAACTTGCGCCCGCACGTAACCTTCGCGCACTCGCGGGCTCGCCGACGCGTTGTGCCCGGGTGAGATACCGTTACCTTGCACGCACCTCTCCCCAAACGAGTGCCATGGCCGCGAACCGCACTCGAGCACACCACCGCGGCTCTTTTCCCATGCAAACTTCCCGCCTGATCCTCGCCGCTGCCGTCTCCACGTCCCTGACCACCTTCGCCCTGGCCCAGAACGACGATTGCTCCGGCGCCATCTTCGTCGCGCAAGGCGCCAACGGGCCCTACACGAACGCCGGCTCGACGACGTCCTTCATCTGGAACTGCGCGTTCCGGCGACAACGACGTCTGGTTCGCCTACGTCGCGCCCGGCGTCGGCACGCTGACGGCCGACACCTGCGGTTCGGGCTTCGACACCGTGATGGAAGTGTTCGACGGCGCCGGTGGCTGCGGCGCGCTCACGAGCATCGGCTGCAATGACGACACCTGCGGCCTGCAGTCCTCGGTCTCCGTGCCCGTGACGACGGGCTCGACCTACTACATCCGCGTCGGCGGCTACGCCGGCGACACGGGGACCTTCACGCTGAACATCAACGGACCGATCGGCAGCGGCACGGTGGGCACCGCGACCAGTCTCGGCGCCGGCTGCATCGCCAAGTACGCGTCGTTCTTCGAGAACTTCGATCCGGCTTCGGCCTTCGACGTCAATGGCGCGGCGGTCACGCTGTTTCCGACGCTGCCCGGCTACGTCGGCGTCGCCGTCGGCACCTTCCAGGCGCCGAGTGCGGGCGCCACGGTGCTGGCGCTCGGTGACGACGACGAGGTGACGCAACCGCTCGCGATGGCGTTCCCGTACGACGGCGGCTCGGCCACGGCGCTGACGATCTGCTCCAACGGCTTCGTCTCGGTCAACAGCGGCAACGGCTCCAACTACGTGCCCTCGGTCAGCGAACTGCTCAACGATCCCGAGACGAGCTGGCGGTGCTGGCACGACTTCAACCCGTCGATCACCGCCGGCGGCCGCGTCAAGTTCGAGGAGGTCGGCCCGATCGCCTACATCACCTGGGACGGCGTCTGGGACTACGGTGGCACGAGCGTCGCCGACGCGAGCACGTTCCAGTTCCAGTTCGACTCGAGCAACGGCTCCGTTGCCTATGTCTGGCAGAACATGAGCCCGAACGGCGGCCTGACCGGCACGGGATTCCTCGTCGGCTACTCGCCCGGTGGCGTGAGCGCGACGCCGCCGCAGACCGACATCTCGGTGGCCCTGAGCTCGAGCAGCATCACCGTCGAAGGTGTCGACCTGCTGCCGCTGTCGCTGCTGTCGACGACGCGCCCCGTGACGGGCACGACCTGGAACATGTCGACGGGCAACATCCCGGGCACCGGCGTCATCGGCGTCGAGATCCTGGGTCTGACCAACCCCGGCATCCCGGATCTCTCGATCATCGGCATGCCGACCTGCGGCCTGTTCGCGAGCCTCGACGTGCTCAACGTGTTCCTCGTGACGGGCCCGAGCCACAGCTGGGGCCTCGCGATCCCGGCCGCGGCGAGCCTCGTCAACCAGCACGTCTTCGCGTCGTCGGCGGTGTTCCAGGTGCCGCCCGTCAACGCGTTCGGCGCCATCTCGAGCAACGGCCTCGACGGCAAGATCGGCGACCTGTGATCGCCGCACGCCCGGCGATCTGAGCGACCGCGATGCGCCGGCTCAGCTGCCGCCGGCGCCCTCGTCCGCCATCACGCGGCAATGCGCCGCCACGATGCGGATCGCCTCGTACGGAACAGCGCCGCCGAGCGCCTCGAACACGGGCTTCGCGCGGCCGTCCTCACTGTCCGCGAACGCCGCGACGACCCGGCGCTGCACATCCGCTGGCACCCACGCTTCGATGCTCGCCGGGCGTTCGCGCGCGATCCACTCGACCAGGTACTGCAGCGTCGTGCTGGCCGCCCGACCGAGCTGCGTCGCCGCCTCGTCGAGCGGCACCCCGCGCCGGAACAACTCGGCAGCGGCGTCGCGGGTGACGCTGCGGCGCGGGCCCTCCGGCGCCTCGTCGACCGCGACGACCTCGCGCGCGCGCGCGTGCGCGCCGCCGCCCGCATCGGGAGAGAGCCCCGCATCGCGGCAATGCGCCGCGATCGCCTCGAGGAAGCGCGCGCCGAACGATTCGAGCTTCTTCTGGCCGACGCCGCGCACGCGCAGGAACGCGGCGGGCGTCGATGGGCGCACGCGCGACAGTTCCTCGAGCGTGACGTCGGAGAAGACGACGTAGGGCGGCACGCCGAGTGCGCCCGCGATCGTGCGGCGCAGGCGCCGCAACACCTCGAACAGCGCCCGTTCGTCGGGTTCGAGTTCGGTCGCCGCGGCGGCGGCGCCGCGCCGCTCGCGACCGCGTCGCGCAGGCACTTCGAGCCCTTGCTTCGGGGCGCGCAACACGGCCTGCTGCTCGCCGCGCAGCACCCCGGCCGCCGCCTCGGCGAGCGACAACACGGGATACTCGCCCTCGCTGCGCACGAGCAGGCCGGCGTCGACGAGCTGGTCGATGTAGTTGAGAAGCCGCATCGCCGGCACGTCGGCACAGACGCCGAACGTCGACAGCCGGTCGTGCCCGCGCGCCAGCACCTTCTCGCCGCGGCTGCCGCGCAGCACGTCGGCGACGTGGCTGGCGCCGAACCGCTGGCCCGTGCGCACGACCGCCGACAGGATCTTCTGCGCGAGCACGTGGCCGTCGGGCACCGGCTCGAGTTCGTCGAGACAGACGTCGCAGGCGCCACACGACGTCGCGTCGTAGTCCTGGCCGAAGTACTCGCTCAACGAACGGTGCCGGCACCGCGCCCGGCCCGCGTAGCGCTGCATGTGCTGCAGCAGCTCGACCTGGGCCTCGAGCGCCGCCGGATCGCCACCGGACTGCTCGCCGCTGCGCTCCATGAGCCGGCGCCACTTCGGGCCGTCGGCCGCCGAGTAGAGCAGCAGGCACTCGGCGGGCAGACCGTCGCGGCCCGCACGACCGGTCTCCTGCTGGTAGTGCTCGAGGCTCTTGGGCATCGCCGCGTGCACGACGAGACGCACGTCGCTGCGGTCGATGCCCATGCCGAAGGCCACCGTCGCGACGACGACCGGCAACCGTTCGGCGCGGAAGTCGCTGCTGATGCGCGTACGTTCGGCCGCCGACAGGCCGGCGTGGTAGGCCTCGGCGCCGATGCCGGCCGCAACCAGCTGGGCCGCGAGCACCTCGGTGTCCTTGCGCGCGATGCAGTACACGATCGCGGCGGCGTCGGGGTGGCGGGCGATGGCCTCGGCGACCTGGCGCGCGAGGTTCTGGCGCGGCAGCACGCGGTACGTGAGTTCGGGGCGATCGAACGTGCCGACCAGCATCGCCGGGTCGCGCAGGCGCAGCTGGCTCGCGATGTCCTGGCGCACGCGCGGCGTCGCGGTCGCCGTGTAGGCGTGGAACGGCACGCCCGGCAAGCGTTCGCGCAGCTCGGCGAGCCGCCGGTACTCGGGCCGGAAATCGTGCCCCCACTGGCTGATGCAGTGCGCCTCGTCGATCGCGAAGGCGGCCACGTCGCGCGTCTGCAGCCAGCGCAGCAGGTCGTCCTGGAACAGGCGCTCGGGTGCGACGAAGAGCAGCCGCAGTTCGCCCGAGGCCGCGAGCTGTCGCAGCTCGCTGCGCGCGTCCGCATCGAGGTTGGAGTGCGCCGCGGCGGCCGGGTAGCCGAGCAGGCGCAGGCCATCGACCTGGTCCTGCATGAGCGCGATCAGCGGCGACACGACCACCGTCAGCCGGTCGAGCAGCAGCGGCGGCAGCTGGTAGCAGAGCGACTTGCCGCCGCCCGTCGGCAGCACGACGAGCGCGTCGCGCCCGTCGAGCGCGGCGTCGATCGCCTCGCGCTGCAGGGGCCGCAGCGTCGTGAAGCCGAACCACCGCTCGAGTGCCGCGGTGATGGCAGCGGTGCGATCGTCGGGGGGCTGTCGGTGCACGTTCACGGGGCCGGCGAGTGTAGCCTCGACCGCGGCAGCCGAAAGCGTCGCCTGCGGCCCCGATGCGCCCCGCCCCGTCAGCGCTGCAGCGCGCGCGCGTGGTCGGGCAGGTTCTGCACGATGCCCTGGTAGGTCGCGGCGAGTTCGAGCGCCGTGGCCTGGTCCGCGTGCCAGCTGCGATAGGCCGCACGTTTGGTCAACTGCACGGCCATCGGCGGATGCGCGGCGATCGCCAGCGCACGCTGCTTCGCGGTCGCCAGCAGCTGCTCGGGCGCCACGACCTCGTGCACGAGCCCGAGGCGCAGCGCCTCGTCGGCGTCGATCGTACGCCCGGTCAGCATCAGTTCGAGCGCGCGCGGGAAACCGACCACTCGCGCGAGGAAGTACGCGCCGCCGTCGCCTGGCACGAGTCCGACCTTGACGAACGTCGAGCCGAGCTGCGCCCCGGCCGCGGCGAGGCGCAGATCGCACATGCACGCGAGGTCGAGGCCGGCGCCGATCGCCGCGCCGTTGATCGCCGCGAGCACCGGCTTGCCGAACTCGGCGAGGCGCCGCGGCACGGCCTGGATGCCGCGCTGGTAGCGCGCGCGCAGTTCCGCGGCATCGCCGGCGAACATGCCCGAACGCTCACGCATCGCCTTGACGTCGCCGCCGGCATGGAAGGCCACGCCGGCGCCCGTCAGCACCACGCAGCGCACGTTGCCGTCGAGCTCGGCGCGGTCGAAGGCATGGACGAGCTGCTCGCACATCGCCTCGCTGTAGGCATTGCGGGCCTCGGGGCGGTCGAGCGTGATCAGCGCGAGCGGACCTTCGATCGCATGACGGACGTGCATCGGCGTGGCGGACATGGGCCCGTTGTAACCCGGCACGGTCGGGATCTCGACCGTGCGGACCACGCCGCTCGTCACACCGCCTGATCCACGCCGCGCGCCGGCGCTGTCTCGCTGCGGGCCCGCGCATCGGCCGCAGGAACGGTGCCGACGCGCGCGCTTGCGCCGAGCCTCAGCATGCCGAGCAGGCGCGACGCCGCGACCACCAACCAGCAGCCCAGCACGCTGCCGACGAGCGGCAACAACCAGCGGCTGCCCGCCACCCAGCCCGGCGTGGCGACGCCCTCGTAGCGCGAGATGCCGTGCGCCGCACCGGCCACCGTCAACCACGTCGCGAGCACCAACAGCGCGCTGCTGATCCAGCGGATCGTGCGCTTCGTCAGCACCGAGTCGAGGCGCGGCAACACCGCAGGACCACGGAGCTCGAACACGAGCCACGACGCCGTGCCGAGCAGCACGAGCGTGTCGATGCCGATGGTCGTGCCCATCGCGTGGCCCATGACGACCTGCGTGCCGTGGATCAGCGAGTTGAGGCTCGGCACCGAGATCAGGATCGACACGAGCAGCATGCCGACCGTCCACCACTTCGCGTGCACCAGCCAACCGCCGCGCCCGCAGAACGACGCGGGCTTGCGCGCCTTCAGCGCACGGCCGACGTCGAGGATCAACTTCAGCAGGATGATCACCTCGAGCATCGAGACGACGAACGCCACCCACTTGACGATGTGCACCTGCGGCAGGTGGTACGTGTGGTGCACGTAGTTGGTGAAGCTGTTGAGGCAGCCGACGCCGAACAGCCAGAAGGCGGTCGGCGATTGCGCGTATCGCGAGTCACCCGACATGCGTTCGCCGACGTAGGTCAGCGAACCGTACATGAGGAAGTTGAACGAGCCGACCAGCGTGCCGCACGACTTCCACTGCACCTGCAGGTCTCGCACGGGGCTCTCGAACACCGACGGCAGCAGGTAGGCGTGCCCTTCGATGAACGTGTAGACGAAGAACAGCGTGCCGACGGTCCAGAACCACACGTACACGGGCTGGCCCCAGAAGCCGTGGCGGAGCCGGCGCAGGAAGTTCCAGGCGAACGCGAACCAGCCGAGCAGCAGGAACACGCTGAACGCCGGGTGGAAGCCGAGGTACTCGCGGCCCGAGGTGATGCCGCCGAGCAGCGTGACGAAGATGCCGGCGCCGGCCAGCAGCCAGCACACGGTGTGCACGCGGAAGCGCACGCGATCGGCGGACGTCAGGCCACCGTGGTTCGTCGCCAGCCAATGGTAGACGACCGCGACGCCGGCACCGTAGATCCACAGCGATGCGAACGACGTGTGGATCGGCCGCATCTGCGGCAGCGTGATGCCGAGTCCGTTCAGGAACGTCGACGCGGCGGGGATGTAGTGCAGCGCGCCGACCGCGCCGCCGAGCACGGCGACGAGGATGCAGGTCAGGGCCATGCGCAGCTGCACGCCGACCGTGCTGCGCAGGGTGGTCACCAGGGCTTCGTCGTTCATCGGTACTCCCACCAGGGCAGCGGCTGCGTCTCGCCGACGCCGCCGATCCGTTGCGCGAGCGGCGCCCGCTCGTCGTGCCACCAATGCAACATCGCCACGATCTCGTCGATCGCCGGCGCCGGCAGGGCCCACGCCGGCATGCCGCGATCGGGCCGGCCGCTCTTCAGCGTCGCGCGCACCGCGTCGTCGTCGAGCCGCTCCACCACCGTGGTCAGGTCCGGCGCGGTCTGCAGGCCGAGCGGCGTCGCCTGGAACGGCACGTGGCACACCGTGCAGTTCTGGCAGAACAACTGGAAGCCGCGCCGCACGGCGTCCGGCGGCGGGCACGCGACCATGTGCTCCTCGATGCCCCTGCGCACCTTCATCGGATCCACGGGCACGTGGCGGCGCGACACGCCGACGCCCGTGCTCGGCAGTTCGTCGAGGTAGGCCGTGACCAGCGCGATCTGTTCGTCGCCGAGGTGGAACGCGGGCATCTGACCGGTGCCGTCCGTGAGCACCTGGTGCAATCGTTCGGTGGTCAGGCGCGGTGCGGCGTTCGTCAGGTCCGGTCCGAGGAAGCCGCCGAAGCCGTGGATCTGGTGGCAGACCTGGCAGTTGTGCGCGTGCCAGATGCGGCGCCCCTGCACGGCCTCCTCGCTGAGGCGCGGCAGCTTGTCGGCCGTGTCGTCGAGATAGACGAACGCTGTCTGCACGCAGAAGGCGCCGAGCAGGCAGCTCATGAGCAGCTTGCGCTGGACGAGGTTCACGGGCGAGAACGGTAGCGCGCTGGCGCGCGACTTCGACCACGAGCCGCGGAATCCCGGTCGCCGCGCGGCGCGGATCGCGGCCTCGACGGGCCGACCCGACACGATAGCGTCCGGTCACATGGCCGGCACGGCCCCCACGGGCGCCACTTCGGGGCGCGCGACCCGGCGCGAATCCGGCAGGCCGAAGCGACGTGGGTGCCCCGGCGGCGTCGGCGTGTTCCAATCGCGCCGATGAACGAGACCCTCGTGCTGGCCGTGCACGACGAACGCCTCGCGATCGCCCGGCTCGAGCCGTCGGCCGCCGTGCCGGCCTGGGTGCACGGCCGCTTCGTACACATCGCGCGCACCGCGACCGAACTCTCGCTGGTCTGCGCGCAGCAGCACGTGCCGCGCTCCGTGCAGCAGGAGCGCGATCGGATCGCGTTCGGCATCGTCGGGGTCGTGCCGATGACGACGATCGGCCTGCTCGCGTCGTTGTGTGGCGCGCTCGCCTCGGCGCGCGTGCCGGTCTTCGCGATCTCGACCTACGACACCGACTACCTGCTCGTCGCGGCGCGCGACTTCGACGCGGCCCGGGCCGCGCTCACGGGCGCCGGCCATCGCGTGCAGGGCACGCTGCCGGACTGAGACTCGTTGCTGCGCGTCAGCGTCCGGCCGGCAGCTTGACGTAGACCGCATCGAGCGGGAACGCGACTTCGGACCCGGCGGCCGGCGCCTGCCACGTGCGCAGCCGTTCGGGCAGCGAGCGCAGCGACACGCCGCCGATCTCGTCGAACCGCACGCCGGGCCGCAGATCGCCGACGGGCACGAGGCCGAGCCGCGGCCGCAGCAGCAGCGGCCCCGTGGGCTGCGCCGCCACGTCGACGACGCCCCAGACGGCCGGCGATGCGCCATCGGAGAACGAGTAGACCCAGCGGCCCGGCGGCACGTGCACGGGCGTCGCGGCCGCGCCATCGCGAAGCAGCACGACGATGTGTTCGTCGATCGAGGCCTCGCCGTTGCGACAGGCCAACAGCGACACGGCGCCGTCGCCGCGCAGCGCGCCCGCGTCGCCGTCGATCTGCACCGTGCGCCAGCTGCCCGCGAGGTCCACCCGCAGTTCGGGCCGGGCCTCGTCGATGACGAACTCGCGGGACCAGGCCGACTTGTCGTGCGCGGACCCCTCGGGTTGCAGCGACAGGCGCAGCCGTTCGCCGGCGACCGCGGACACCTCGATCGCCAGCGCTTCGCCCGCACACCGGACCTGCTGCGAGCGCGCACCGGCCTGCGAACCCGTCGCGAGCAGGTCGAGCGTGCCCGCGGCGGGCACGTTGGTGCAGGAGAGCCGCACCGTGACCCGCTGCATCGGTTCGAACACGATCGGTGCGTGCGCACCCGCGTGCTCGAACACGACGAGCACGGGCGGGCTCAACGGCTCGCGGCTGCCCGTGCGCTCGAGCCAGACCTGGTAGCGCGATGGCGCCTGGGCCCGCAGCTCGAACAGCCCCTGCGCATCCTCGTCGATCGCGAAGGCATCGCCGCGGCTCCCCGCGTCGTCGGACCACATGCGCGCGACGACGCGCACACCGCTCGCACCCGGCCGCGAGCCCGGCGCGCGGGCCCACGCCGGCACCTGACCGGCCGCCGTCGCCTGGCCCAACGGAGCCCGCGTCAGGATGGTCTGCTCGAGCTGCCTCGGCATGTCCGCGCGCACCCACATCGACCAGATGCGCTCGCCGTGGAACACGCCGCGCATCGTCGCCCCGCCGCGCATCAGCACGTTGCGTTCGTGCAGCTCGAGGTCGGTGGTCACGCTCAGCGCACCGTCCATCGGCAGGCCGCGCACGAGCGCCTTGCCGTCGTCGCCGGTGCGGCACCGCTGCGTCGCCTCGCGCGTCACCACCCTGCCCATGCCGCGCTGCAGCTCGATGGCCTTCGACAGCTCGAAGTCGAGGTGCGCGAGCGGCGCGCGGCTCGCCTCGTCGAGGAACAACAGGATGAGGCAGCGGCCGCTGTCGAGATGGAGGTCGAACACACCACCTCGGCGCAGCAGCTCCTTCGGCACCGGGATCTGCGCCGGCACCACGCAGGCACTCGTGACCCACAGCGTCACCTGGTCCTCGTGCCCGAGGTCGAGCGACCAGGTGCCCGCGGCCGCGTCGATCTCGACCGCGGGGTCGCGTTCGCGCGACGGCCCACGCTCGGCCGTGATCGACAGGTCGGCGGGCGCACGGTGTTCCTCGTCGGTGAACACGAACCCGCGGATGAAGACCCGATCCGCCGGCGTCGGCACGGCGGTGCTCGCGACCGGCCCGGGCGACGCCTCGACGCGCTGCACGGACAGCGCGGGCTGGCGCGCCGCGGCGACGTGCTCGGGCACGACGACGCCGCGTCCACCGACCTCGACGTCGGCGGTGTCGATGTTGCTCGCCATCCACCACCAGGCCATCGAGACGAGCGCGAGACCGACCGCGAGCACGACGAGTTTCTTGCCAAGCATGAGACCTGCTCCTTGCAGCACCGCGACGGTCGCGCCACCGGCCACGCCCACCTCGAGCGCTTGCCGCGCGGCCGGGTCGAGCAGCGCCAGGGCCCAGGCCCGCGAACTGCCGCCGAACTCGCGGTCGAGGCGCGCGCGCAGCAGCTCGAGGCCGCGTTCGATGCGCTTGCGCACGGTCGGCTCCGCGACCGCCATGCGCTGCGCGACGACCGCCGTCGGCAGCTCGTCGAGGAAGCGGTAGAGCATCGTGCGCCGGTAGGGTTCGGGCAGCGCGTGCACGGCCGCGGCCACACGGCGCTGTCGTTCGAGCCGTTCGAGCACCGCGTGCGGTGCCTCCTCGCGCTGGTTCGGTTCCGTGCCTCGTTCGCGCGCGCGGCGCGCCCGTTCCGCGCGCGCGTGGTCGATGGCCCGCGAACGTGTGGCCCGGGCCAACCACCGCCGCAGGCCAGCGCCGCGCTCGGCCCAGGCCGGTCGCGCGGCCACCCAGTCGCACGCCACCTGCTGCGTGAGGTCGATCGCCGCCTCGGGATCGCACGCCAACGAGGCAGCGAGGCGCCGCACCCAGCCGAGCTGGCCGAGCAGGAGCACCTCGCTGGTCGCGGATGGATCGGGCGTCATGGCAGTCAAGGCGGAGCCGCAGCCGGCAGTGTGACGGGAATCTGCGTTCCGCGCACCTGCGGCGCGCTGCACGCGGGCCTTGACACGAACTGGAACAGTGTTCCAATTCTTGGATGCGTACGACCGGGCCGCGACCGGCACCCCGACAGGAACGCAGCCGGCAGGCCCGGCAGCGCATCCTCGCCGCGGCGATGGCGGAGCTGCAGCGCTGCCCGTTCGAGGAGCTGTCGTTGCGCCGGGTGGCGCAGCGGGCCAAGGTCGCGCTGAGCTCGTTCTACAACCTCTACCCGGCCAAGGCGGCGCTGCTGCCCGACCTCTACGAGCACCATCGCGCCGACCTCGCCGACCGCCTCGCGGCACTGCTCGAACCCGACCAGTGGCGGGACGCCGACCTCGCGACGCTCGTCGAGGGCATCGTCACGCGGCTCGTGCGCATGCACCGCGAGCAGCGCGGTCTGTTGCGTGCGCTCGTGCTGCGCGCGCACGGGCGCCCCGAGAGCGAGGCCATCAGCCAGCCGAAGGACATGCGCGACGTCGTGCCCGCCATCGCGGCGCTCGTCGCGACGCGCGCCGACGGGATCCGGCGCCGGCCGGCCGCAGCGGCTGCCGCCACGGGCTTCGTCGCGGTGCTCGCGTTCGTCAGGGAGTGCGTGCTGTTCCCGCGCACGACCGCGCACGTGCTCGCGCTCGACGACGAACGACTCGCTGCCGACGCCTCGGCGCTGTGGCTCGCGTTCCTCGACACGCCCACCGCGAGGCAACGGTGACGCTCCAGGAACAGACCGCCACCTCCGACTTCTTCGTGCCGGTCCTGCTCGCGTGGACCAGCGTGCTCGGCGGCCTCGAGATCGCCCGCCGGCTGCGGCCCGCCGTGTGGCCGGCCGCGTTGCCACCGCGCAGCGAACGCCGCTGGCTGGATCTCGGCATCGCGCTCGGTGTCGGCTTCGCCATCGTCGGCACGGGCCAGCTGTGGCACGCCGGCGTGCTGCGTTGGCGCTGGCCCGGCGCTTGGGATCACGCCGCCTACGTGCTCGCCCAGCTCCTCGTCTGGGCGCCCATGCCGCTGGCCATGTGGCTGCGGCGCCAGACGGCCGCGTCGGCGTGGACCGGTACCCGGCATCTGCCGACGCGCATCGCGGCCGGGCTCGTGCTCGGTGCCGTCGCGGTGACCGTCCATCTGGCGCTCCGCGGCGACCTGCCTCGCTGGCCCACGATCGTCGCCAAGGCGACGACCCTGCGCTCGCTGGCGCACGCCGCGCCCGTGTACCTGGAAGGCGTCGGGCTCGCGTTCCTGTTCGTGCGCCTCCAGTGGGCGTTCGGCCGCTGGCTCGCGGCGCTCGTTCCCGCGCTGCTGTTCGCCGCCGCCCACGTGCCTCGCGGCCTCGCCGACGGCGAGGCACCGGCGACGATCGCCGCGTTCTTCGTCTTCAACACCGCGTTCGTCACAGCACTGCTGCTCGTGCTCAACCGCCATCGCGACGTCGTCGCGCTCGGTGTCGCACACTGGCTCATGGACCTGGCCACCGACGCGTTCTGACGCGCAGGTTGCCGCAACCGGCACGGGCCGCCCGGCGAACGGCTGGATTCCAGGCGCGAGCCCGCGCACACTGCGCACGCGCCAACTCGAACTCAGTGCACATGAACGACCCGACCATTCCTCGACCCGTGCACGACTCCGACGACGAGGTCTGGGACGTGGTCATCGCGGGCGCGGGTCTCGCGGGCCTGCTGTTGGGCCGACAGATCCGGCGCCAGCTGCCGCAGCTGTCGGTCGCGATGGTCGAACGCACGGCGCGGCCGCTGCCGGACGCGTGCCACAAGGTCGGCGAGTCTTCGGTCGAACTCGCCTCGCAGTACCTCGAGAGCCTGGGGCTCGGTGAGTACCTGCTCGACCGCCAGCTCATCAAGTGGGGCCTGCGCTTCTTCCCGGGCGGCGGCGACCTGCCGCTGCACGAACGCACCGAGATCGGGCCGTGCGCCGAGCCGCTCGTCAAGTCCTACCAGCTCGACCGCGGCCGCTTCGAGAGCGACCTGCGCGGTTTCTTCGAGCAGGACGGCGGCACGCTCATCGAAGGCGCCAAGGTCACCGACATCGAGCTCGGCGCGCGTGGCGCACACCATCGCGTGCGCTACGAGAAGGGTGGCACGACGCGATCGCTGACAGCCCGCTGGGTCGTCGACGCCAGTGGTCGCCAGGCGATCGTGCGCAAGAAGCAGAAGCTCACGCGCGGCTCGGGGCACGCGGCCAGCGCCGGCTGGTTTCGCGTCGCGGGCAAGTTCGACATCAACGAGATGGTCGACCCGATCCATGCCGAATGGCACAACCGGCCGTGCCGCGACAAACGCTGGCAGTCGACGAACCACTTCATGGGTGCGGGCTACTGGGCCTGGGTCATCCCGCTGTCGACCGGCAACACGAGCATCGGCCTCGTCATCCACGAGGACACGCACGACTACCACCACATCGCCGGACTCGACAACACGCTCGCGTTCCTGCGCCAGCACGAACCCCACCTCGCCAAGGCGCTCGAGAAGTACGAGATCCTCGACTTCCTGTGCCTGCGCAACTACGCGCACTCGGTCGGGCGCTGCTGGTCCCATGATCGCTGGGCGATCGTCGGCGAGGCCGGTGCGTTCGTCGACCCGCTGTTCAGCCCGGGCAGCGACCTGATCGCGTTCGCCAACACCTTCACGGTCGAGCTGCTGCGCAGCGACCAGCGCGGCGACGGCGATCTCGAGCAGCGGGCCCTGGCGCTCAACGCGCAGTACCGCTCGGTGCTGGCCGGCACGTTCCAGTTGTTCCGCTCGGCGGCGCCGATCTACGGCCATCCATCGGCGATGGCCTACAAGGTCTTCTGGGACAACTTCGCCTACTGGTCGTTCACGTGCCAGTACTTCCAGCAGGCGCTGTGCCGGCTCACGGGCGACGCGCACGAACGGTTCAGCGAGATCGGGCAGCGCTTCCTCGGCCTGACCGATCGCGTCGAGGACCTGCTGCGGCGCTGGGCGCTCCTGGCGCCCGAACCGCAACTGCCGGTGTTCAAACCGGCCCCAGCGTTCCCGTCGGTGCTCGTCGACGCGCACATCGCCGTCGGCCAGAAGATGTCCGTCGACGAGACGCTCGCCTACATGAAGCACCGCCTCGCGCAGGGACACGAACTCATCGCCGAGATCGTGCTGCGCATCGTGCAGGAACTGGGGCCCGAACACGGCCAGATGCTGCTCGACGAGGTGCGGTTCTCGTCCTGGGGCGTGCCGATCGCACCTGCGCGACTCGAGATCGAACAGCTCACCGGCCTCGAACGGCGACACGGCCTGCCCGACCTCGCGCGCGACGCCGAACGTTCGCTCGGACCCGTGCGGCGCCACGCGCGCGCGGCGGAAGCGCGCGAGCTGCTCGCCCAGTACGCGACGCCCTGATCGGCGTCCACTCCGGGGCACAGCAGGCCGGGCCGCCCGCCGCGCCCCAGGTTGGGGTCCTTTGCTTCCTCCCACCTCTGCTTCCTCCCACCTCGGCCCGCAGTTGCCGATTGTCAGCTTTGCGGGTATCGTCATGTTCAAAATGACAGATGAATGAAGATGACAAACGCCTGAACCTGATCCGCGAGATCGCTGCAAGCCTCGATGCTGACGACGCCAACGTAGTTCCCCGCGCAACCAGCTCCCGGCGGCGCGCCGACGGCGGCTACGCCGGAGCGATCCACGGGCGGGATGGCCGGCGCCACTCCGTGATCCTGTTCCCCGTGTGCGGCGCCCTCGGGCTTGCGGCAGTCGACAGGATCGCCGCGGCGATGCGGTCGACTGCGGCGCCTGTCGTCGTGCTGGCGACCACCGTTGGCAAGGAACTCGGCACGGCTCTGGCCAAACAAGGCCTCGGGTACCTGGACCTCGCCGGCAACTGTCATGTCGAACTCGACGGTGGCAACCTCACCGTGCACGTCGAAGGTCGGCGGAACGCGGCAAGACCGTCGGGCACCGGCAGCCTGCGCGCGGCGGGATACCGGGTGCTGTTCTCGCTGCTCGCCGATCCGCGGCTGCTGGGACTCACCGTGCGCGACATCGGTGCTGCCGCTCGCGCGAGCCGGCACGCGGTGCACAGCCTGATCGCGCGTCTGCGCGACGAAGGCGTGCTGGTGCGCGCCGGCCGCAGCAAGCACGTGTACGCACCCGGGGGTCGCGAGAAGTGCATCGACCGTTTCTGCACAGGCTGGGCCGACGTGCTGCGCGGCAGCCTGCTGGCCGGCCGCTTTCGCATGCGCGAGCAGGACCCGCCGGCGATCGTGCAGCGGATCGAGCAGGGTCTGCATGCGGCGAAGGTGCGGTTCGGCTTCGGCGGTGCGCATGGTTCGTCGCGCTGGCTCCACTATCTGCAGGGTGGCGAACCGGTGCTCCATGTCGAGGGCTGGACGCCGCTACTCGCGCGCGAACTGGGTGCTCTGCCGGATCGCCAGGGCCCACTGCACGTGTTCCGCACCATGACGACGCTCGACCTCGCGTCGGGCGCCGCCGACACCGCCCACCCTCTGCTGATCCACGCCGAGCTGGCGCGGTCGCCCGATCCGCGCGCGCGCGAGGCGGCCCGCCTGCTGCTGGATCGGATCGCCACCGAGGTCGGCTGATGCAGCGCGAGCACCTCGGCCTGCTGGCGGACGTCGCCCGCGCGTTCACCGCCCGGCGCATCGTGGCGATCGGGGCCGCCGCGCTGCGGTGGCACTACACGACGTTTCGCGGCACGCTCGATCTCGACCTCTGCATCGCCATCGATCTCGACGAGCACAGCCGCGCGGATGCGCTGCCAACGGAGTGGCGGCGCAAGCGGGGGATGCCGCACCGCTGGCACCTCCCCGACGGGCAGCTCCTCGACATCGTCCCCGCCGCCGACGACCTGCTCGCAGCCGGCGTGGTGAACTGGCCCGACGGCACGGCCATGGACCTCTGCGGCATCGATCTGGCGATGCGGGACAACCAGCGCTATGCCGACGAACTGCCGGCCGAAGTGCGCGTCGCCTCCCGGCGCGCGCTGTTCGTCACCAAAGTAGCTGCGTGGCTGGATCGACCACACGACCGGCACAAGGACCTCGGCGACATCGCGCGGCTGTGCGACGAGTATGTCGACGACGCCGATCCGCGGCGGTTCGACGAGCCGGCGCTCGAAGGTCGCGATTGGGACGAGCGCCCGACCTTCCTGCTCGGGATGGACCTGGCCGCGGTCTGCAGCGCGCGCCACGGGTCTCGCATCCGCGAGTTCGCCGCACGGATCGGCGACCCGGCGCGACTCGAACACGTTTGGATGCTCGGTGCCGCGCCGACGGCGTGGCAGGCCGACCCGACGGCCGTGTCGCGGCGAATGCAGGCGCTGCTCGACGGTTTCGGACACTGATCCACGCCCGCTCTGTGCCACAGCAGAGGGGGCCGCCCGCCGCGGCGCAACGCGGGCCAGGTTGCTGGACAGCGCGCGTAGCCTACGTATCCTTCTCGCCCCCTCATGACCTACGACGTCCTAGTGATCGGTTCCGGCCCCGCCGGCTACGTCTGCGCCATCCGATGCGCCCAGCTCGGCCTCGCGACCGCCATCGTCGAACGCGAGAACATCGGCGGCGTCTGCCTCAACGTCGGCTGCATCCCGAGCAAGGCGCTGATCGCCGCGGCCAAGCTCGTCGACAAGATCCAGCACGCCGACCTGATGGGCATCAAGGCCAAGTACGACGGCCTCGACGTCGGCGCGCTCGTCGCGTGGAAGGCGGGCATCGTCGACAAGCTGACCTCGGGCGTCGGCGGCCTGCTCAAGAACCACAAGGTCGACACGTTCATGGGCGACGCCAGGGTGATCGCGAAGGGCAAGGTCGAGATCAGCGGCAAGGACGGCAAGAAGACCGTCGAGGCCAGGAACCTCGTCGTCGCGGTCGGCAGCTCGCCGATCGAGATCCCCGGCTTCGCGTTCGACGGCGACAGCGTCTGGTCGTCGACGCACGCGCTGGCGCCCAAGCAGCTGCCCGAGCGTTTGATCGTCATCGGCGGCGGCTACATCGGCCTCGAGCTCGGCGGCATGTTCGCCAAGCTCGGCACGAAGGTCACCGTGGTCGAGATGATGGACCAGCTCCTCCCCGGCTTCGACAACGACGTCGTGAAGGTCGTCGCCCGCCGCCTCAAGAAGGACGGCGTCGAGTCCCTGCTCCAGACCAAGGCGCTCGGCTGGGAGGCCACCGACGGCGGCCTGCGCGTGCAGGTCGAGAACAAGGACGGCAAGCAGTGGCTCGACGGCGACTACGTCCTCGTCACGGTCGGACGCCGCCCCAACACCAAGGGCATCGGCCTCGAGGAGGTCGGCGTCGCGATGGACG